>JAFGTG010000073.1 GCA_016934255.1 Sedimentisphaerales bacterium | reverse complement strand
ATTTGGTACTATTGTGTATTGAAAATGTGTGCAATTCCTGATATTGGGTTGATGACAAAAAATGGCTCTTAACACGAAGGAAAGCTTAGCCCTTAAACAATTCAAAATCAGCCTCGAACACGTTTTAGGTAACCGGCTGATCGAGATGAAACTATTCGGCTCGAAAGCTCGCAGCGATGACGGACCCGATTCGGATATAGACGTGCTGATTATTGTGGCAACGGATGATTGGCATATTCGTGATGAAGTCTATGATATTGCAACAGATGCATTACTGCAAATGGACGTTTGCATATCACCGAAAGTGATCAGCAAGAACAAGTTAAACCAACTCCACCATGAAGGCGCTTCTTTTATATACAATGTAAACAAGGACGCCATTACACTATGAGTGATGTGCCACAAAAAGAACTCACATGAGCGAACAAAGCTCTTTCAGCGGCAAAGGCACTTTTAGAATTTCAACTCTATGAAGATTGTGTTTCCAGAGCTTATTATGCCGTTTTACATGCTGCCAAAGCTGTATTGGCCATCGAAGGTATTGAACCGAAATCTCATCGGGCTGTGCGACGGATGTTCGGACTAACCCTTATCAAAACCTGTAAAATCGAAAAAGACTTTGCACGAATTCTGACACGAGAAAAAGAAGATAGAGAAATCGGTGATTATGAAATTCACATCGAGATCGAACGGGATACAGCACAAATGAGAGTTGCCGAGGCAGACAAATTCGTCAAGAGGATGGAAGAGTATATACTAAATTTCCCAACAAAGCCAAAATAAATATGCAACTCAATTTCATTCTCTTCTTAAAAAGTCGCAATCCCATCCTTACGGACTCGAACGCAATATGCTCGTCCGGCACAATCGAGGGGTGTAGAAGGACTAACTCTTCGATCTCCGTCTTATCGACAACCGTGGGAAGGGTATCAATCCTGGAAGAAAACAATAAATCGCAGGTCTTGTACGTCACACCTTCGTATTCATACGTATTCGGATAAGAGCCTAAATACTTCAACGCTCCGAGGTCTATGCTCAATTCCTCCCTGACCTCTCTTCTTAAGGCCTCCTCGGCCGATTCATCCGGATCGACAAACCCGCCCGGCAAATCCAGTTTTCCCTTCGCCGGTTCTCTGTTTCTCCGGATGAGCACGATTTGTTCGCCGTATTCCAATATCACGCCCGCCGCAGCGGCCGTATTATGGAAATAGATGAATGAGCATGTCCGGCAATGAAACTTTTTCATCCCGTCGAATGTGATCTCTTTCGATCCACACGAGGGACAATAACGAAATGTTTCCATGCTGATGGATACTCCTTAATAGCGTTTACCACACGCACAACGTCTAGCATCTCCGCCACGTCATGGACGCGGACGATAGATACGCCCGCGGCCGCACATAAGGTCACGGTTGCTGCAGTACCGAAGAGCCGCTCGACGGGTTTTTCTTTACCGGTAATCTTACCAATGAAACGTTTCCGGCTCGTCCCGACAAGCACACGATAATCCGTATCGACAAATTGTTTGATGTTCGCCAATAACATAAGATTATGCTCTAACGTCTTGCCGAAACCGATACCCGGATCGATAAAGATCCTTTCTTGTGGTATCCCGGCTTTTTCCGCCCTTTTCGCACGATCTAAAAGAAACGTTAAAACTTCACCTACGACATCCTCGTACTTAGGCTCGATTTGCATCGTCTCCGGCGTGCCCTGCATGTGCATCAGAATAACGGGCACTTCGTTTTCAGCCGCAAGTGCTCCGATTCGCTCATCACTTAAGGCGGTGATATCGTTGACGATCCCTGCCCCCGCTTTGAGAGCCGCCTTCGCAACGTCGTAGTTATACGTATCAATACTTATGGGGACATCAATTTTTTCACGAAGCGCCTCGATCACCGGGACGGTTCGTCTGATCTGCTCCTCCGTGGAAACCGATTCTGAACCCGGCCGGGTCGATTCCCCCCCGACATCAATGATAGCCGCTCCGTCCGCCGCCATTTTCAAACCGTGTTCGACCGCCCTGCCGAAATCGAAAAATTCTCCGCCGTCGCTGAACGAATCCGGCGTCACGTTCAAGACGCCCATCACAATGCAACCGGCCGAGAAGTCCAACCGCCCTCTCGGCCACGCGACCCCATCATTCCCTGCTTTTGCCCTGTCACTTTTCACTAATAACGTCTCGAAATCCAATCCCTTTGAGCTTTTCGGCTAAGCGAGAGTTCGCATCTTTGACAATAACCTTCGTATTCTGAAATTCCCGCCGAACGGGATAATTCTTCCGGAGGTTGTCAAAATACTTACCCGTTTCTTCCGTGGGTTTGTTCAAAACCTGTCGTAGATTTTCATCATCCCGCTCAATCCGATACACTTCCCGCACGGCGTTCCACAACGCCAACTGCTCGTCGGCGATATCCGAACCAAGCCTGACTTCCGGAACGTCTGGTTCGGGCAGGAATTCTTCCGCACCGAATTTCGGCTCTAAACCAAAATGTTCACAGGTCGCATTATAAATCATCATTAACCCGGCGATTTTGCCGTCCAGCGAATAACCCGCGATATGCGGCGTACCGATATCCACCATTTTCAAAAGGTCCGTGTTGATGTTCGGCTCGTTTTCCCAGACGTCAAGGACAACGGCCTTCAAGGCCCGAATTCCGATAATCGCTTTTAACGCTTGGGTGTCTACTACCCCCCCGCGTGAAGCATTGATGAATACACATCTCTTTTTCAATGAACAAAAAAACTTTTCACCAATTAAATGATGGGTCTTGTCCTTTCCACTATACGTCAATGGTGTATGCACGGTGATAAAATCGCAATCGTACAGTTCCTCAATCGGCAGGTATTTCGGATCGCCCGTTTGCCTTTGCACGGGTGGATCGTTCAGATAAATCCGCATTCCCATTGCGGCACACTTTTGAGCGACCCGGCTGCCGACATTGCCAACACCGATGATCCCAATCGATTTGCTCTCCAGATTAATGTTGTTCCGCTGTCCGATTTCAACCAGGCCGGCAATGACATATTCCGCCGCCGAGTTCGCGTTCGAGCCTGGTGCGGACGTAAAGCCGATCTTGTTTTGCCGAAGGAAATCTATATCGATATGGTCGAAACCGATCGTGGCCGTCGCGACGAAACGTACCTTACTACCGGCCAGCAAATCAACGCCGACAGGCGTGATACTCCGCACCAAGAGAATGTCCGCATCGGCGACGATCCATGGCGTCATCTCCCGACCGCTCACAACGGTCACTTCCCCAATAGAAGAAAAACACTCGGAAACATACGGTATATTCGCATCCGCAACAACCTTCATTGATTTTACCTCTTTTGGATTTGTCATTCCCGCGAAGGCGGGAATCCACTTCATACGTTACGTTCCTGGATCCCTGCCTTCGCAGGGATGACAAAAAGAATCGGTCAGTATTAGTACTTAAACTATGTTTAAAGCTTATAACCTGCAATTTTCGTCCCGCAATACGGGCATTTAGAATCTTTCACATGATTGGCGGCTATTCGATATCCCACCCGCTCAATCAACAATCTCCCGCACTGATAGCAGAATGTGCTCTCGGCCTTTGAGCCGGGCACGTTGCCAAGATAGACGTATCGAAGTCCGGCGGACGTTCCGATCTCGTAAGCCCTCTCCAGGCTGGACATAGGCGTCGGGATCGAATCCAGATATTTATATTGCGGATGGAACCGGCTGACGTGCCAGGGAACATCCGGTCCGGCCTTTTCCACGATAAAACCAGCGAGTTTCTTCAATTCGTCCTCTGAATCATTCTGATCCGTTACCAACAGCGTCGTAATCTCAAGCCAAATATTTGTTTCCTGGGCAATATAGCTGATCGTATCGAGCACCGGCTGCAATCGTGCTTTGCACAATCTCTTGTAGAAATCTTCGTTATATGCTTTTAAGTCGATATTGATCCCATCGAGCCAATCGCCGGCGAAATCGACCGCCTCGCGCGTCATGTAGCCGTTACTCACAAAAACATTCGCTAATCCGCGTTTTTTGGCCAATTGCCCGCACTCATGGCACAATTCCATGAAAACCGTCGGCTCGGTATAGGTATAAGCAATGCTCTTACATCGGTTGCGTACGGCCGCCTCGACCAGATGTTCCGGAGCAATCGCCTGGCCGTCGATTCGACCGCTTTCTATGGCGGCCTGGCTGATTTGCCAGTTTTGACAGAACACACAGCGAAAATTGCAGCCTACTGTCGCGATGGAAAAACTCTTCGAGCCGGGTTGAAAATGAAATAACGGCTTTTTCTCGATGGGATCCGGGTTTGCCGCGCATATTTTATCAAAATTGAGCGAGTATAACACACCGTTCACGTTCTTCCGGACGCCGCACCGGCCGAGATCGCCATCGTCAATCACACACCGATGATTGCACAGCGTGCATCGAACGCCCCGCTCCTGTCCTACAGGCTCCCACAATACGGCACGTTTAAGACGTTCCCTGTCGGATTTCATGATAATTTTTCCGAAATTTTCCTTTCTTTTCAAAGAAACTAATATATATAATAATCGATGTAAAATCAATTACACGGATAAAAATAGGAACCAACCGGTTAGCTATTGAGTCGGATAAGGAATGCAAAGGAGGTGGTGCTCATGGCGATTCACGTTAAATTAGCCGACATCCTCGACGGCTTGGAATGTCAGTCGGACGAGAGCAGTTCGTACTTGAACAAGAAAACAGGTGAGGTGGTCCTGATCAGTCATTATGAAATGCAGGCCGCCGAAGAAGGCAGCCCGATTGAAGATTACCCCGATTGGGAACGGGACCTGGTGAGAATTGCTAAGGAGATTATTACAAAAACCGGCGATTACATTTACCTGCCCTCCAAATTCGACATCCATGAATACCGAATCATAGAAAGGTTTATCTTATCCCTGGATGATCCTTTAATCACCGACCACTTGTTCGGCTTAATTCAGGGAAGCGGTGCGTTTCGACGATTCAAAGATGCCATCCATGAATACGGTATAGAAGATCGTTGGTATCGCTACCGCGACAATACCCTGAAAGAAATCGCCATCGACTGGTGCCGGGAACACAACATCGAGTTCGACGACGCTCCATCTTAAGATAAAGAAAACAATATCATTATCCTCCGAGTAGATAGGAACCGTTAAAGAGTCTTTCAATAAGCGTCTATCATCTGGCATTTATTAGAGGTTTTGCATTACTCGGAGCAATCGTGCTTCTTATCGGCGCTCTTCTCTTAATGCCTCGCGACATCAGGTAGAGATTATTCTTCCAAGCCCGCAGGGTATGCAAATTCCGTTTTTACATACGCGGATCAAGCCAACGTGTGCCCCGATCTTTTCAATACCGTGTGTGCAATCCATCACAAGCGGATACACTCTACAACGACGGGCGCAAGTCACGGACTTTATTTCATATATTATATTTTTATTATTTGACATGTATTTAGATAATAATTAAACTAATATTAATCATGGATGATTCATAAATAATGGTCATTAGTCAATTATCATTAATCATTCGTCAATCATTAACCATTCCGGAAGACATTATCATGGCAACACAAGCACAAACTCTGGCCAATCAGCAAAATGCGCAAAAATCGACCGGGCCGGGGACGGCTGAAGGCAAAGCAACAGTGGCGAAAAATACGACAAAACACGGCCTTTTAGCATGGAAAGACGTGGTTGTCAGCGAAAATCAGGCTCAATTCGATAACGCGCGGCTCAGACGCAGGATGAGGTGATCGACGTGAGAATCAAGGACGAAATCAACTGCTCGAGGCCGATTCTGAGCAAGTCGCTGATCACGGGACAGCCGAGCCGGTTGTCAAAGAACACGAAGCGATGCCATGACGACCTGGTTTTGGGCGTGATTGCCAAGTGGGACTTCGAGGCCGATCGCGTGCTGGAGCGGCTCTCGATGTGCTCCACAGGACGCCTTACGGCGGAGCGGCGGTTCGAGGCGAGCCTGTTCAGGACGATGGGCGAGCTGAAGCTTCAGCATGCACAAAATAAAGAGCAGTCCAAGGGGGTCGAGACGGAGGCGATCTCTTATCGCGGGCAAGATGCCCACGTGACGCGCGGGCGAGACGCCCGCGACACGGAATGCAAAAAACAAAGCCAATCCGCAGCGGTCCAGGGATAGCTAAGTCCTTTTGAAAAAAGGGAATATGAACTCCTTACCCGTATTGCGCCACAATAAAACAAAGCCAATGGATGCCTTTTCGAGGAGTTATGTCGCCGGAGAATGATAAAACCCGGCTAAAATCTTGATCGGATGGCTTACCGTGCAATTGCTGATATGCTCGATTTGCATCTTACAGGCGGCGCATTCGGTCAGGACATTCCGAGTCGTCGAGCTTTCCAGGGCATTTTTGAGACTCTGTGAGATGATCGAAGACAGCTCGTAGTTCTTCTTTTGCATGCCGAACGTGCCGGACAGGCCGCAACAGCCGGCCTTGAGGTCCGTCACGGTCACGCCGCATAGATCGTGCAAGAGCTTAATACTGGCCATTTCATCGGTTACGGCACATAAATGACAGGGCAAATGATAGACATACTCACCATTTCCAGCTTGTGCAGGTTTTTTGAGCTTCTTCTGAATGTGCAGACCGAGCAAATAATCCATCAGCTCGTAAGTATTCTCAGAAACGATCTTCGCATCTTCTCCATCGACGAAATGGCGCAGCTCCTCTTTCAAACACAAGGCCGCACTGGGTTCGGAGCAGACGATTTTGTAGCCGGACTTCACGGCCTCGGCCAAATGCCGAACGTTATACGAAAGATCTTTGCGCGCGGTTTTCACGTCGCCGTAAACCATGGCCGGCAATGGGGCCGGCAACTGATCGGGCAAAATCACCTCGATCCCGTTGTGCCTGAGAACGTCAAGCACAGCAAAGCCCAAATCGTGATCGTTATAATTGGCGAAGGTATCGACGAAATAGGCGACTTTGTCGATCGGCTTTTGGATCGGTTCGCAGGACACCAAGTGCTTCCGCCCTGCTTTCAGAAACGAGCCCCGCCGGAACGTCGGCATGGCCCGTCTCCGGTCGATACCCGTCGTTTTGTCCAGCACGCCCTTGAAAATGGGAAGTCTCATCATAACGTTCGATATCGGTGAAAATAGGCTACCCATGAGGCTTAGATAGCGGTTATGGCTGAGCATATTCTCCGTGCGTCGCAAGCCCTTTCGTTTAACGTACTCGGCCCGGGCGGTCATCATCAGCTTGGAAATATCCACGCCGGAGGGACATTGCAGCGAACATGCTTTACAATTCACACACAGATCGAGGAATTTTCTGAATTCCGGCGATTCGAAGTCGCGATCTTCCAATTGTCCCGACGCCCAGAAATGCAGCATGTTCGCCTTGGCCCGCGAACTGCCCAACTCCTCGCCGAGGGCGCGAAAGACGGGACACATCCGCATGTCGGATTCCCGGCTCAGGCACAGCCCGCAGCCGTAGCATTGCTCGATTTCGATATCAAGCTCATGCTCCTTGAAGTGCAAATCCGTCTTCACGCGCTCCGGCAGGATCTTCCGGGCGCGTCTGAGATTCTTGACCATGATGTCGGGATCGCTGTTGATGATCTTTCCCGGATTCATCAGGCCGTTGGGATCGAAGATATTCTTGATCTTACACAGCAGTTCGTAATACTCGTCGCCGTATTGTTGTCGCACGAATGCGGCCCTAACCAAACCGACGGCGTGCTCCCCGCTTATGGAACCGCCCAGCGACCAGGCCAGCGTGAAGACGTCGTTCGCAATCGCCTTCATTTTCTCAATATCCTTCGGATCGCTCAAATCCAGGAAAGGACGGATATGCAACTCCCCGTCGCCGGCATGACCGAAAGACGAGACCATAATTCCATACTTTTTACCGATCTTCAAAAGTCCTTCGATATATTCACCGAGCTTGTGATGATCGACCGAGACGTCCTCCATGAATTCCGCAGGGTGCTTTTTGCTCCGCCCTCTCAAAAGAAGCGGTCCGGCGTCCTTGCGGCATTTCCAGAGGCGCTTTTGCTGGGCCGGATCGAACACGATGGTTCGTCCGCTTGCCAGTTCTTTAACGGCGGCATCCGTTCGTTCGATTTTCTCTTTTACCTCCTCCTGCGTTTGGCCCGAATGCTCGTTCAAGAGGATCGCCGCCGCTTCGGTCGGGAGAATATCGCGATACTCCGGCAGTGCGCCTCTGGCTATGTCAATGAGCGTTTTGTCCATCAATTCGCACGTGGCGACGCCCGTATTGACAATAATCGGCACCGCCTGCGCCATGTTGGCCATCGAATCGAATTCAAGCTGCAAGATCCCTTTCACCGGCGGCACCGGAACCGTTCGGAGCGTGATCTTCGTGAAGATCGCCAGCGTCCCCTCCGAGCCGGCCATCATGCGGGCCAGATCGATCTTGCCGTCGTGACAAATCCCACCCATATTGTAGCCGCATCGGTTGCGTTTGGATTCCGGCAGAGCTTTCTCAATCACGGCGTGACTGCCCGCAAGGACTGAATAACACTTCTCAGCGATGGAATTTTCTTTCGGATCGAGGTTATTGCGGAACTCAACTTTGTCACCATTGGCAAGGATAACTTCGACCGCTTCCACGTAGTCCGCCGTGTAGCCGTACTGAAGCGAATGCGACCCCGTCGAATTATTCGCCACACACGCCCCGATCACGGCCCTGTTCGCGCTCGACGGGTCCGGCCCGATTTTTCTGCCGTACTTGGCAAGGTACTGATTCAGATCATCCAGCACGACGCCCGGCTCGCACGTCACAATCTCGCCGTCGGCCTGCACGCCAAGGATCTTATTCATATAGCGCGTCATATTAAAAACGATCCCCGCCCCCAGCGACTCCCCCGCCAGTCCGCTGCCGGCGCCCCGGGCGACTACCGGGATGCCTTCCGCAAAGGCGTATTTGACGACGGCTTCGATGTCACCTGCGTCGCGCGGCGCGATAACACACAGCGGAACGATTCTATAAATACTCGCGTCCGTACTATAGGCGGCCCGATGGAGGATATCCGTCAAGACGTCGCCCTTGACCACACTCGACAGGTCCGCGGCAATTTGCTCTGGTTCTTTACTCATCGTTGTGTTTGTGATCCTTTCCGATTATTGCTCGAAGTCGCGCGGGAGGAACTGGGCCTGGGAGACAGAACCGCTCATCCGCAGGACCGCCAGGTCATCTTCACTGACCTGGCCGTTGATAAATTGCTGAACGGTGGGATGGGGATGATTGCGAATATGCTCGGCGTCGCCATCGGCGATCACTTTGCCATTATGTAACATAATAATGCGATCGGCCACCTTGTAAGCACTTTTCATATCGTGCGTCACCACCACCGACGTGACGCTCAACTCTCGTTGCAGCTTCAAGATCAGCTCGTTAATCACGTCCGAACGAATCGGGTCCAGGCCGGTGGTCGGCTCATCGTATAATATCACTTCCGGATTCAAGGCAATGGCACGCGCCAGCGCGACCCTTTTGCGTTGGCCGCCGGAAAGATTCATCGGATAATACTTTTGATAGCCGTCGAGCCCCACCATGGCCAGTTTGGCCTTGACCAGTTCCTCGGCCTTCTCCCAATCCGAGATCTTATGATGTTGTTTTAAAGGAAAAAGAATATTGTCCCGAACACTCAGACTGTCAAACAACGCCCCGCCCTGAAACAGAAAGCCGTAATGGGTCCGAACTTTGTTCAACTCGATTTCACTCAAGTCATCGATTCGTCCACTCTCGTAATAGACTTCACCGTCACTCGGCCTGAGCAATACGATCATGTGTTTGATCAGCACAGTCTTACCACACCCGCTCGGTCCGATCACTACCGTGGTCTTACCTTTTTCTATGTTCAGAGAAATATGATTGAGAACCACCTTCGTGCCGAACTTCTTTGTCACATTCTTCAATTCAATGACGGCATGATGATTTCGATTGTCGGCCTTATTTGTATTATCGTCGCGGCTCACGTTGCGCTCTCTCGTTCGATTAGACCAGACTTTTCAGCGGCCAAAAAGTGAAATAGATGGATTTAAAGATCACCGCCAGTGCGAAATCCAATGCTAAGATGGAAATAAAACTGGCGACAAACGCCTCCGTACAAGCCTGACCGACGCCATGCGCTCCCTCTTTACATGTAAAACCTTTATAACAACTGATGGCGGAAATCGCTACGCCAAAGAAGAGTCCCTTGATGACTCCGATGGAGACGTCCCACAGTTCCACGCCGGACGCACTAAAGTTCCAATAGGCCCGGCTGTTAATGCCAAGTTGGATCACGCTGACAAAATAGCCGCCAATAATACCCAATAAATCGGCGTAAATTATCAGAAACGGTGTAAGCAACAGACACGCCAGAATCCGCGGCGCCACGAGGTATCGAATGGGATCCGTGCCCATGCTCCGGATGGCGTCGATTTGTTCGGTCACATTCATCGTTCCCAATTCTGCGGTCAACGCCCCGCCGATCCGTCCGGCTAACATGACCGCGGCGAGCACCGGACCTAATTCCTTCACCACTGAAATATTGATGAGTACACCCAAATGCTCTTCCAACCCCATTCCGGCAAGCTGGTCATACGCCTGAACGGCCAGAGTCATCCCGACAAACGCTCCGGTAATCATCACGACCGGTACACTGCGAACGCCGATGATATTCATCTGGGTCCAGATCAGCGGATAGGTGGGGGAACTGACGGTCGTCTTGACCGAGACGATCATCGATCGCAGGAAAAACCGTGCGAATCGTCCGAGGTTCTCAATGCCGCCAATCGTTTTGGCGCCCATCATCCCAATCATGCGTTTCGGCCCTTCATATCCATCCTGAATACATGTTCCCAAATCGGACCCTTTATAGTAAACGGTGGTCGCTCATCCGTCAATCATCAATCGAAAGACAAAATCCTTTCCAGCAGCGATTTTCGTACCCTAAAAAGCTTTTTCTTAATTATTTTGCAGCCTCGATTTGTCGATATCTTTCACATATAAAACGAGTCGTGCACTTATCGGAAATGACACCTTGGAGCACAAAACGTATGAGGTGCGATTTGAATGTTATGCGGAGTCCGCACAAGGCTTTAAAACGATGGAAATAAAAGGTATCTCCGTTACATTGACGGTCTGTTTGAGTCATCGATGATGAAAAGCGTATCCATCAAACAGAGAAAACGACTTATATTTGATGTTTTTGGCTTAGAGGATAAGGGCAGAACGACCATCGAACGTCTGATAACGACGCGGGAGCATAACGAGTGAAGTAAAATTGTATGTCAAACGACGATAGGTCATAAATCATGAGTACGAGTAAATCTATACGTAAGAGTTTTTTATTTTTGACATTTGTCGCAGTGATGGCCGCTATCGTTTACATGGCGTTACAAAAAGAGCAGATTCTCGATGCCGTCAAAAAAGTACCGAAAGAGGTCAAATATTACGGATTCATCGCGGCCATCGTTTTCATATATCTGACCTATTTCTATAACAAATATATCTCCCATGCCTTCTCGCAATCGAAGCAAGCCAAACGCGAATCGATCGTGATAGACGCGATGCGCGCCCGGCAAGAAGGTCTCGAAGAAAAGGTTCGAAGACTCACGGCTGAATTATCTGCCTCCAAAATCAAGCTCAAAGAGGAAATTGAGAATCATCCGCAGGATCAACGCGAGCTCCATCAACGCTTGCAACATCTGAATTGTTTATACGCCTTGTCCAAGATCGTCAATCGTCAGGATATCTCTCTCAACGCCATCTTTCAAAAAACCGTGTTCCTGGTTCGCGAAGCCTTTCGTTACCCCAGCGCCATAAGCGTACGCATCATTTTCGACGGGATACGCTACAGAGCCGAAGATAAGGATTTTAAAAAAAGCGAATTCAGACGGCACGCCTCCATCAAGGTCAACGAAAAAGACGCGGGTCTAATCGAGGTGTACTACCTGGGAAACAAAGTAAAGAACGGGGAGGTCATGTTTACCCCGGAGGAAGATGATTTGCTCCACGCGGTCACAGAGTGGCTTGGCAGCATGGCCGAACGTAAACGGGCGGAGGAAAAGCTGCGTCTGTTTCGGAATCTCATCGAACGGTCCAACGATTACATTTTTGCCGTGGATCCTAAATGGGGGCGTATTCTGGACGTCAACACTCGGGCGTGTGACAGCCTCGGGTACGCCCGGAACGAATTATTGAACATGATGACGATTATGGATATCGAAGAGACGCCCTCCGACAACGTCCCGTGGGAAAAGCAAATCGAAGAGCTCAGAAGGAAAGGAGATATTGTTAAAGAAGGCCAGTATCGACGTAAGGACGGATCCGCTTTTTTTGCGGAAACCAGTTTGAAGCTCGTCAAACAGGAAAAGCAGGAATATATCATTGCGATTGCACGGGACATCACGGAGCGAAAACGAGCGGAAGCCAAGCTCAAGGCGGCCCAGGATAAGCTGCTCGAAACCGCACGCGAGGTCGGAATGGCGGAAGTGGCCACCGGTGTCCTGCACAACGTGGGAAATGTTCTCAATAGCGTCAACGTTACGGCCGGATCGCTCAAAACCAGAATTCGTAAATCGAAAATTTCATATCTTAATGACGTCGTCCAGCTTGTCGAGGAACACAAGGACGATCTCGGCCAATTTATGACCCAGGCCGACCAAGGCAAGAAACTCCCCCTCTTTCTCGCCCACCTGTCCAAGGAATTGGTGGACGAGCAGACCCGCTGCCTCGAAGGTCTGGAGGCCTTGACCAAACACATACAACACATGGCGGATATTATTCAGCTTCAACAATCCCATAGCAAGACAAAGGGGCTTATTAGTGCCACGTCGATCAAGGAACTTGTGGACGACGCGATTCAAATCAATGCCGAGGTTATCTCGCGAAATGATGTGAAGGTGGAACGTGAACTCGTGAATATCCCGAGAATTTTACTCGATCGCCACAAGGTTCTGCAAATTCTGACCAACCTGATCAGCAACGCCGTGGACGCCCTTTCACACAGCGAGCGAGAGGATAAAATCCTCAGGATACGTGCAGAACAATTAGAACAGGATCGCATTCGAATCCAAATCATCGACAACGGCATCGGAATTCCCAGTGAGAATCTGACTCGCATTTTCGAACACGGCTTTACGACGAAGAAGAAAGGACACGGATTCGGACTGCATAGCACGGCCCTCTCGGCGAACGAACTCAACGGCTCTATTAAAGTACATAGTGAGGGACCCGGCCGAGGCGCTGTCTTTACAGTCGAACTCCCCTATAAAACACAGGAGGTCATGAAATGAATCCATCAGATGAACAAAGGGCTCATCGACTATTGGTGATTGACGACAATCCCAGTATCCATAAAGATTTTGAGAGCATTCTCCTTGACGAAGATGACCGTAGCACATTAAACAGCCTTCGGTCTGAGATGTTCGGCAATGGTGCGAGTACATCCGTGATGACAAGCGTCTATCAACTCGATTTTGCCTCTCAAGGAAAAGAAGGCTGTGAAAAGGCCAAAATCGCTCGTTCCGAAGGACATCCGTATGAGGTGATGTTCGTTGATATGCGGATGCCGCCGGGTTGGGACGGCCTCCAGACCATAGAGCAAATATGGGAGATCGACCCCGATATTCAGGCCGTCATTTGCACGGCTTATTCGGACTATTCCTGGGGAGAGATTACCGAACGTCTTGGACGATCGGACAAGCTTCTCATCCTGAAAAAACCGTTCGACAGCGCCGAGGTGGCGCAACTGGCCAGCGCCCTGACGGAGAAATGGCATCTGACCCAACAGGCCGCCTTGAAAACCGAAGAATTAGAGCAAAGGGTCGAAGAGCGCACGAACGCACTCACACAAGCCAACGAACGCCTGAAAGAAGAGATTGTCGAGCGAGAGGAAGCCCAACGACAACAAGCCGAACTGCTTGGTACCGTTGAAAATATGAATAAAGAGTTGAAGGATTTTGCCTCGATCGTCTCGCATGATTTGAAGGCGCCTTTACGCGGCATCAAGGCGTTGGCGACCTGGATCATGGATGACTGTTCGGACAAATTGGGGGAAGAAGCCAACGAACAATTGAACATGCTGGTCAACCGTGTGGATAAGATGTACGAACTGGTCGATGGCGTGCTTCGTTACTCGCGGGCGGGACGGACGGAAGAAAATCCTCTTCAAATCGATCTGAACAAATATATCCCGGACATTATCGATATGCTCGCTCCACCCGAAAACATCCAAATCACATTCGAAAGCACGATGCCGGTGATCGAGTGTGAGCAAACGCGTATCTTGCAGTTGTTCCAAAACCTGCTGGGCAACGCGATAAAATATAATGATAAACCAAAGGGACAAATAAAAATCGATTGCGTTGAGGAGGGGGACTTCTGGAAATTCAGTATCGCCGACAACGGGCCCGGGATCGAAGAAAAACACTTCGAACGGATTTTCAAAATGTTCCAGATTTTAACCGTAACGGACAAACCGGAAGGGACCGGGGTGGGCTTGACCATCGCCAAGAAGATCACCGAAATGTGTGGAGGGACAATCTGGGTGGAATCACAACTGGGCAAAGGCTCCACCTTTTTCTTTACGCTGCCAAAGAAAAAAACGAGGATCAACCATGCAAAGCTCAAAGCCAATACTACTCGTTGAAGATGATAGCGTAGATGTCATGACGGTGAAACGCGCTTTCAAAGAACTCGAAGTGACCAATCCACTCGTGTCCACCGGCGACGGTGAGGAAGCCCTGGAATATCTACAGGATCAGACGACGTCAAAACCCTGTGTGATTCTATTGGATTTGAACATGCCGCGTATGAGCGGCCTCGAGTTTATGAAAATCGCCAAATCCGACGAGTCTCTCCGCACCATCCCCATCATTGTGTTTACGACGTCGAATACGGAACAGGATATCACACAAAGTTTCGAGCTCGGTGCGGCCGGGTATATGGTCAAGTCCGTGGATTACAGCAAGTTCATCGAGACGATCAAGACCATCGACTCCTATTGGTCGCTCAGCAAATTACCAACGGATGGAGAATAAAACAATGAAAAAAACACAATACAAGGTATTACTTATCGAAGACAATCATCTCGACCAGATGGCGTTCAAGCGCTTCGTGGAAACCAATGGAATTCCCTACGACTACACGATCGCCGGCTCGGTGGCTGAAGGAAAACGCGCTTTGAATACGGATCGCTTCGATATCATCATCACCGACCATTCTCTCGGCGACGGTACGGCTATCGATGTGCTGAATTCCGCCAAGGACATGCCGATTATCGTTGTCACCGGTGCCGGCGACGAGGAAACCGCGGTGAACGCCTGGAAAGCCGGCGCTTACGATTATATGGTCAAGGATATCAATCAGGATTATCTGAAAGCCATTCCGCGAACCGTCGAAAACGCCATCCACCACAATGAGGTGGAAAAGAAACTTCAATTGCTCTCCGGCGCGGTCATGAGCACGGAAGACAGCGTTTTTATTACGGATATGCAAGGCCAAATTATTTTTGTCAACAAGGCCTTCTGCCGGATCTACGGCTATACGGAAGAAGAGATTGTCGGCCAAAACAGCAATATCCTCTGGATCGGAAGAGATCAATGCAAGAATACACGGAGCGTCTTCCAAACAAAGGCCGTGGGAAGCAGCTATGAAGTCGGCTTTTATCACCGGAGAAAGGATGACAGCATCTTTCCGATCTCTCTTTCCCGGTCGAATATCAAAGATGCGAAAGGAAATGACGTCGCGATCGTCGGTGTGGTTAGAGACATTTCCGAACGAATCCTCATTGAGGATGAGATCAGAAATGAGAGTCTGAAGTTAAAGAAAATAAATCAGTTCCAAAACGACGTTGCGATCATGGTGGCCGAAACGTTACAGACCTTGTTGGCCGATGGAAACTATGGAATGATCGAGAGGCTAATTAACGATTATCTCGATATCTCAAAGATCGAAGCGGAAAAGGTGGAACTCCATCCATGTTCGTTTTGTTTTGCGACGCTTATGTCGAAAGCGGTTGAAGCGTTCAAGCCGCTTGCAAAAGAAAAAAATATCGAGCTGAACAACGAAACCTCCATCGACGAGCTTGTCATTGAGGGCGATTATGATAAACTGGCCCAAGTGCTTGTGAATCTTCTCAGCAGGGCCATAAAATACGCGTCACCTGATAGCCGAATCGATGTGACCGTTGAAGAATCCGGGAAGGAATTGTCCGTGGAGATACAGGATAACGGCCCAATCCTCGAACGTGATGAGATTGACCGCATCGTTACGCAAACCGACTGGATTCAAGAACAGCTTCGTACCGGTCGAGAGGACCTGGCTTTGGGCTTAAGGATCGCCAAGAAATACGTGGAAATGCACGGTGGGCGGATTTGGGCTGAAAGCCGCAAAACCAATCGGAATACGATTTGTTTCACGGTACCCAAAACGATCGTGGAACGAAACGTTTCCGTGAAAGCCTCCTCGAAGGAGGCTTAATCGTTCTGCAATTTTGAAACGTTCGCACAGAACGACAGGAACGGCACTTATAAATGGTCGGCACGTATTAAACGTATGCATGCGGAGAGTGAATATTAACGAAATGAGGGAATCATCTTTCAGATTTCGGATAACATGGGAAGTCTGGTATGCAAATAAGACATAAACTGATCGTGGGATTCGCAGGTGTGGCGTTGCTCTTCGGCGCCGTGGGAATGGTATCCGTTCATGTGGGTCTAAATTTCTTACAAGACGTCATGAGAGTCATCTCCATCGACTTAGCCGTTCAGATGACGGATATCATTGACAGATTGACCAATGTCGGCCTGGCGATTACCGCAGTATTGACGACATTGGGCATTCTAATCGGGATTTATATCTTCAATCATGTATGGAATCCTCTTTCTAAATTGAGAACGGCGATGAATAAAATCGCCGACGGCGATCTGGAAACCCGCATTGAGATTCGAAGATTTGATGAAATCGGTGAATTGTCCGATGAGTTTAATCATATGGCGGACCAACTGAAAAAGGCCAAGGACGCCCTGGACGCCAGTCATGGACAATACAACGCTATGTTGCGAGCGATCTCCGATGAGATGACCCTTATCGACAAGGACTTCAACATCATCTGGTCGAATACGACGTCCAAGCATATCCATGGCGAAAATATGGTCGGCCAGAAATGTTATACCGTGTATTATCAGAGAATCTCGCCCTGTGAGCCTTATCCCTGTCCCGCGATCAAAGCCTTGTACGATAACCAGGTTCATCAATACGAAGCGATGGTCAAAGGCAAGGACGGTCGGGTTCGATATCTTGATTGCAAAGCGAATGTGGCGCTCCACGACGACCAGGGCCGGCCGGAAGCCGTGCTGGAGATTTGCAGGGACATTACGGAACGCAGACACATGGAAGATGCGTTAAGAGCAAGTGAACGCAAGTGCTCCGATCTTGTCCAAAACTCTCCGGACGGCATCATCTCCTTCGACAAGACCGGTCATTTTCTTTCCTTCAATGCCGCCGCCGAGCGGATGACGGGCTTTTCCGCCAGAGAAGTTCTCGGCCGTCATTTTACAAAAACCAGTATCCTGGCGGATGAATCCATTCAAAAAACGGTAAAGGAATTCGGATTACTTCTGAGCGGGGTCGAACGATCACCGTTTGAACTCGTCATTACACGAAAAGATAAAAGTCACTTGGTCATGGAAGCGAATGCGCGCCTGATCAAACAGAACGATCGAGAAGCCTGGGTCCAGCTTATCCTGAGAGATATCACGGAACGCAAGGAGGCCGAGCGAGCGCTGGATCGAAGTGAAAATATGCTTCGCACCATCATCAACGCAACGCAAGACGCCATGATCGCTATCAATGAAGACGGGTCGATCAACTTGTTCAATCCGGCAGCGGAAAAAATGTTTGGGTGCGAAAAGCTGGAAATGATCGGCAACAAACTCGATTCGCTGATTCCTGAACCTTACAGGCACCATCATCAGCAACATGTCAAAAACTATTTCTCAACGAACAAGCCAAACGATGTGAATGGTCGTACAGTGGAAGTGCAAGCTCAACATCGTGACGGCCACACCTTCCCCATCGAGCTATCGCTTTCCATCGGCACGATTGACAATCAGCAAATGGTGATCGCCATCGCTCGCGACATTACGGAGCGTAAAAAAGCGGAGCAGACGCTGGAAGAATTAAATGCCGCCCTCGAAACGACGAATCTGGACTTGATACGCACCAACAAGGAGCTTCAGGAATTCGCCTACATAGCCGCCCACGACCTTAAAACGCCGCTCCGGGCGATTGGCACATTGGCCGATTGGCTATCGGTGGACTATGCCGATAAATTCGACGAGCAGGGCAAAGAGAATGTCAACCTGCTTGTGTCAAAGGCTAAACAAATGAGTTCGCTGATCGATGACATCCTTCGATACTCCGGTGCCGGGCAAAATACTCAGAAGTCTCAAGAAGTGGATTTAAACGAAATTTTGTCAGGCGTAATTAAGGAAATCGCCCCACCGAAACATATTCATGTGGTTGTCGAGAACCAGCTACCCACCACGATTTGTAAAAAGACTCATATCATCCAGATTTTCCAAAATCTGATCAGCAACGCGGTCAAGTATATGGATAAGCCCGAAGGCCAAATCGCTATCCGGTGCGTCGAAGAAGATAATGCATGGAAATTCAGCGTTGCTGATAATGGGCCCGGGATTGAAGAGAAATACTTTGACAAGATTTTTAAAATCTTTCAA
This sequence comes from Sedimentisphaerales bacterium, assembly GCA_016934255.1. Taxonomy (GTDB): domain Bacteria; phylum Planctomycetota; class Phycisphaerae; order Sedimentisphaerales; family Anaerobacaceae; genus JAFGTG01. The sequence continues at coordinate 504 of JAFGTG010000073.1, read as the reverse complement.
ACCCTCAAGCCGTGTGAAGGCATCGAAAGTACCGGCATTGGACTGTCCATCGTCAAAAAGCTGGTCGAGCTCAATCATGGGTCGGTTTGGGTCGAGTCCGAAGTTGGCCAGGGATGTACGTTCTTCTTCACCTTGCCTAAATCGAAGCAGACAACCCTGGCGTCTTACAAAAAGGGATAAACCGTATTTCTCGACCGCTTGTTAAACGTTTAATTCTTCTTTTAACGAAGCCACCAGCTCCAATGTTTTTTGAGCGGCGTCCTCCGTCGAAACACGCCGGCTTTGCGATTCCCGACGCAGCTTGATCTCGACGGCGTTCTCGGCAAGCGATTTCTTACCCACCGTCACTCGTACGGGGACGCCAATCAGATCAGCATCCTTGAATTTCGCCCCTCCGCGAAGCACTCTGTCATCCAGCAGGACATCGATCCCCCGATTGACTAACTGTTTGTAAATATCTTCGGCGGCCCGAGCGACGTTCTCATCGTCCTGATTCACGGAAGT
>JAFGTG010000072.1 GCA_016934255.1 Sedimentisphaerales bacterium | reverse complement strand
TTGTTACAGCCGGGATTGCAGATCGAACCTTCGGCTTGAATCGCCTTTGAGAATCGAGAAAGCGAAAGCCCTCCTAACTCTTCGGAGAGGTATCTGAAATGCGGATAATACCAGCCACCTTTGGTAGTGTTACTCCCTTTAGGTGGTCTAATCGGTTTGATGCCGGGCATATTGTCCAGCAGGTCGCAGAAATAATTCATCGCTTTGTCAATTTCCGCCATTTGCTTCGGATACATGTCCAACTGAACCAGTCCGAAAGCCGAGCTAAGCTGGTGCATGCGATGCTTGAATCCTCCGGACGGCAGCCCGGCGAAAGGCTTGAGATGCTCTAACGTAATTTCGTTATGGCGGATATAATGCCCAAACAAAATCGCCCGTTCGTAAACTTCACGATCGTCAGTAAACAATATCCCCGCTTCACCGATAGCCAGCGATTTGCCGGTCATGAGCGAGAAAGCCGACGCTTCACCGAAGGTGCCGACTTCCTTTCCCTTGTATAAGGCGCCATGAGCATGAGAGGCGTCTTCGAGCACCTTCAGATGGTGCTTTCCGGCGATCTCCATAATCGGGTTCATATCAGCCGGCATACCCGCATAGTGAACGACGACGATCGCTTTCGTTCGCGGCGTGATGCGATGCTCGATATCCGTCGGATCGATGCAAATCGTCTCGGGATCGACGTCCGCGAAGATGGGCGTAGCGCCGAGCGTATAGGCCTGTGCGACCGAGGCCCAGTAAGTAATACTTGGACAGATCACTTCGTCACCGAGACCGATACCCAAGCCGTACATGGCACCGAGGATTGCCGCGGTGCCGTTATGATAAGCCAGACCGTATTTCCTCCCGAGCGATTGAGCGTATTTCTGCTCGAACTGTTTAGTTAGCTCGATGCCGGACATCTGGCGGGATCGCAATACGTCCAGCACGGCCTGCTCGTGCCGCTCGGTGACAATGGGCCATGCAAACAGGTCGGGCCGATCCGACGTGACGGCTTTGTCGCCGCCCAATAATGCTAATGTGTTCATTGATTCACTCTCTATTCATTTTACATTGACTTTTGACGAATGAAAGGCGTGTTCGTTAGCTCAGTCACCGCTCAGGATACAAATAGTCAATAGTCATTTGTCAATAGTCAATCACACTTTAATTCATTGCCGGGCCAGTTCGAGCGCCCGCGTGGTAATATAGTATTTCGCGATCATAAAGGACACTTCCCAATCGGGCAATTGGCCCTTCGGTAAGTATCCCAGGTAGTATTCCATCACGTTTCTAAAATGAGCTTCGTGCCCGATACGACAAGTATCGGGAATCATGAGGTGCCAACCGTCTCCTTCTTTATTCGCACTCAAGCCCGGGAACTTGGATTGCAACGATGTAACCGCTTTTTTCAACGCGGCGGCCACCTCATCGGCGTTCCCGCCGGGCGCCGGCTCGACATACACTTCCGGCCGATAGTTCTGTTCTTTGCCCTGACGGATAATGACATGCGCCTTGCTGCCTCTAAAGAGCGAGTGATGTGTATCGCCGCCGCCCTCCGGCGCTTCGTAATTCCACGCCACCGATAGCTTCACATGAGTCCCTTTAAGCGTAAAAATCATCTGGCCGTTCGAATAGCACGGCAGCGATCCCTCGTCGTTCAATTTCGTTTTGAGATAATCAGGAAATCCGGCGACACCTGTGACTTTCTCATACTGCTCCGGCGTAATCACCGTGGGCCACCGCCGGGCTTGTTTCATCTGGACGTCGGTCTTGTAATCGAGTGTTTCTTCCGGAGTACACGTCCACATCACCAGGTCGATCAGGTGCGTTGTCACGTCCACCAGTCCCTCGCCCTGCTGCGTCGTATCGAAATACCACGCCGGACGTTTTAACGGGGCGCCTGCGACGTACTTGAAAAAGTGGTGAACGCTCTCCTTGATAACAGCGGGATTTTCCGGCGTGCCGGTTTCTATTTCGCCGAATAGATCCTTATCGAGAACGAGCAGCTTTTGCAAAATGCAGGTAACATTGTAGCGTTCGGTCATAATATCGCAGAGCAGGAGATTCTTCCGGCGGGCCGTATCGAAAGCCTGCTTCAAAACCTCGAAACCTTCCGGAGTAATGCACATCGGTTTATCACAGAACACATTCAGCCCGGCGTCGATGGACGCTTTGATGTACTCGGTCTTCCTGCGATTCTTGCCTGAAAGAACAACGACATTACCACATTTATTCGTGAGCATCTTTTCAAGGAAGTCGTCACCCTTATAAACTTTCTGCCTCCAACTCGTCGGATTTTCTTCACGACTATTGAACCTTTTGATCTGTTCCAAATGATTGTCCACGTCGGGCCCATCGGGGGCATAAACATAAGCAAGAGGGCAAACCTGCTCGTACATGCTCTTTTGAACCAGCGCCGCATGATAGTGTCCCGGGTCCAGGGTCATAAGCTGAGCCTTCCACACATCAGTGGATGCAAGCGTTTCGCACTGATGTTCGGCACAGGAAGACAAAATAGTTAAGCAAAAACAAAGAATGAATAAAATGACATTGCGTAACATGCTAATACTCCTTATCAACATAAATGCCCTAACCGACGGATGATCCCTTAATGATCCAGAAAACAGTACCGATCAGCAGACCCACACCCGCCCAGGCGACGAGGAAGCCGCCAATACCAATAAGGGTAGGCCTGGGTATCTCGAAATCGGGATGTTGTATCAGCGCGTTTCGCGGACCCGGCTGCATGCCCGCCGGGAGCGTGAAAGGCTCACTTTCCGGCTCATCGGGTCCGATCGGCGTTCGCAGACAGGCGTAAAACCGATCCAGATTTTCCGACGGGACTCGTTTTGTAAACAAACTGACTGCAATCATAACGACAAAGCCGGCGCTTAAATAGAGGATCATCTGCCAGGGCAGATAGAGTTTGTCCTCCCAGAGCATAAAGGCCGGCAGCTTGTTTGCAAAGTGGGTATTGAAATCCCAGGAAATGCCCAACGGTTTGGTGCTCGTGAAAAGAAAAACACCCAAACTAGTCAACGTTGCGGCCCAGGCGGCGGCGACCGTAGCGCGGCGCCAGAAAAGCCCGACCCAAAAAGCGATCCCCATCAGCGCTGAGACCATCCAGTAGAATTCCAGACCATCGACCACGCTTTCCAGATTAAAGGCGACAAAGATCCCCGACAACACGACCAAAGCCGAGGCGATGCGACCGACGAGGGTATAGTGTTTGTCGTCTTTACCGACCACGAAGAACTTCTTGTAGAGATTTTCGGTGAACAAGGCCGAAGCTACGACCATCAGCGAGTCGCACGTGCTCATGACCGATGCGAGCATGCATGCTATGAACAGGCCGATCAATCCCGGAGCGATGCCGGGCAGCAAGTCACGCGCCATTTTGCCGTACGCCAAATCGGGATCGTCAAGCTGGGTGTACATGACGATGGCGCACATCCCCGTGAGCATCCAGGCAATCGTACAAATTCGTTTACCGAAGATGCCGACTGTTACACCCGCCCGCCCGGCCATTTCCGTTTTTCCCGCCGCACAGTTCGCCATCGTCTCGGGCATGGTGACCCATCCGACCAGGGCGTTAAAGGCGATGATGATAATGTAGAACAGGGTAATCTCACCCGGAGACACGAGAGAAAGCATATGCGGATCGGAGATCGATTCCCGCAAGCCGCTCATTCCGCCGACCTTGCTCAACGCAAACGGTAAAATGAGGAAAGACAAAACGATCGTCAGGAGTCCCTGGACGAAATTGGTTGCTATGGCGGCGCTCAGCCCGCCGGCGATGCCGTACACGAGAAAGATCACGGTCATCGCAATAATCGCTAAATTGGAGCTTATCGCGTGGTCGGAGACGGCCTCGACCATCGCCCCGGAGCCTTTGAGCATCACACCGAGCGCCACCATCAACGGCAAGATACCCATCGCGGCATACAGCCCGCTGACGCTCCGGCCGTACCGTACCTCGAAAAAATCGCCCGTCGTCACCGCCCGCATCCGGCGAAAGAACGGCGCGATCAGCCAGAAGAACGGCGTGACAAACAGCCAGAGCCACTGGTACCAGATGCCCGAAGCGCCGGTGCTGTAGGTCTTGGCCGAGACGCTGACCGCCTGGTCGGAGTGCGTGCCCGAGCCGAACATGAAAAACGCCATCATGATTTTTCCGAATTTGCGGTCGCCGATGAAGTAGCTGGCGGAGCTGCGGACTTTTCTAACGGCCCATAAGCCGATGAACGTGATGCCCAGCAGGTAGATGACAATGACGATCCAGTCGATCAGTTCAAGACCTAACATCCATAGACCTCCGGCAATACAATTTCAAATCTTAAATTTCAAATCGTAGCGTTCTGAAAAAAACTTCACTTCTGGGGAGGTATTATAGGGAGCGCCCGGTAGTACGGCAAGAACGAAAAAAGTTTCATTCATCACGACATTTCTCGAAGCGTCGAGACATCAACGTCCGGCTTGGGATACGCCATCTTCATCGCACTGAGCGCATCCGCAACGATTTGCGAGACGGCGTAATTCCTGAACCATTTTTTGTTCGCGGGTATGACAAACCACGGCGCATAAGACGTGCTGCATCGACTGAGCGCATCCTCGTATGCGCGAACGTAATCCGCCCAGTATTTTCGTTCCTCGAAGTCCTGGGGATTAATCTTCCAATTCTTGGCCGGCTCATCGATTCTTGCTTGAAGGCGCGCCAACTGTTCGTCTTTGCTGATGTGGAGGAAGAATTTGAGAATATGGATATTGTTTTCTGATAGGAGTTTTTCGAAATCATTGATCTGGGCGTATCGTTTCGACCAGACCTTTTTGTCCACTAAATTATGAACCCGGGCGATGAGCACGTCCTCATAGTGAGAGCGATTGAATATCACGATCTCTCCCTTTCGGGGTGTTTGCTTGTGGATGCGCCAGAGGAAATCGTGACTTAGCTCTTCGTCGGTCGGGGCTTTGAACGAACGAACTTTACAGCTTTGCGGATTCAACGGTCCCATGACGTGCTTGATGGTCCCGTCTTTTCCGCCGGCGTCCATCGCCTGAAGCACGATCAGGACCGAGCGCTTATTCTCTGCATATAAAACGGACTGAAGTTCCCCGAGCCTTTGATGATTCTTTCTCATTGCGGCATGGCCGGCTTTCTTGCTTTTGAACCGCCCGGTGCCGTCGGGATCGCGTTGATTTAGTTTGATCTTCTTGCCCGGTTCGACCATTAATTGTTTGCTAAGCTTCATTTTCGGATCCCTAGTGAAAGTTAGCGAATAGTTTATAATAAACTTATCGGCAATTTTGAGAAAAGGTATCTGGAAATAAAGCAGGAAAATCTATATCATAGTATCTTTCGTGGGGGCAATAAAAAATGGAGAATACGACAATGAAACAACACATCATGAACCATTCAAAGGCTAAATCATTCGGATTTACGATTTTTATCGTGTTTTTCACCATTTCGGCGATATTGTGCTCGCCCTCTGTCCGGGCGAGCCAGGGGCAGGCGGACTGGAAGGCCGGTATCGCCACAGCCGTGATTACGCCGGATGAGCCGATGTGGATGGCCGGGTATGCAGCCAGGGACAAACCGTCGGAGGGAAAAATCCACGACCTGAAAGCCAAGGTGTTGGCGCTGGAGGATGCACAAGGCACCCGGCTGGTTATCGTAACGACCGATCTGATCGGCATTCCCCGCCCGTCGCGCGACTGGATCGAGAAAGAAGTAACCGCGCGCTACGGCATACCGCGAGACGCCTTACTGCTCAATGCGTCTCACACGCATAGCGGACCGGTGATTCGCGAGTCGAGATATTCGATCTACGGCAATACCCTCTACGGCTTAACGGAAGAGCAAATCCGACAAAGCAATCAATACGTGGACAAACTGCAGGAGACAATAGTCACTCTGATCGGCCAGGCGCTCGATAACCTTACCCCGGCCAAACTGGGGTACACCCACGCCTGCGCGGGCTTCGCCATGAATCGGCGTTTGGAAACCGAAAGGGGCGTTCAGAACAGCCCGAATCCGGACGGGCCGGTCGATCACGATGTTCCCGTCCTGTGCGTTAATAGCCCCGACGGCAAATTACGCGCCGTCATGTTCGGATACGCCTGTCACTGCACCACGCTGAGCCTCTATCAATTCTGCGGCGATTATGCCGGCTTTGCCCAGCAGTACATCGAAGAGGCCCATCCCGACGTGACGGCGTTCTTCGTCGCCGGCTGCGGCGGCGACCAAAATCCCTATCCCCGCCGGACGCTCGATCTGTGTATGCAGCACGGACGAGGATTGGCCAACGGCGTCGAGACGGCGCTCGAAGTCAAAGCGAAACCGATCCACGGTCCGATTGGAGCGGCTATCGATACTGTGATGCTGGATTTCGCCGAGCCGCCCACTCGCGAGGAACTCGAACAACAGGCCAAATCGAAAAATAAATACGAATGTCGGCACGCCCAAGTGCTCCTGAAAGAGATCGAGAAAAATGGTTCCATTCGCAAAACCTATCCGTACCTCGTGCAGGTTATCCGGTTGGGCGATGACCTGACAATGGTGGCGCTGGCCGGCGAGGTCGTCGTGGATTATTCACTGCGTCTCAAAAAGGAGCTGCCCGGTAAGGCGGTATGGATCGCCGCATACTCGAACGACGTTTTCGGTTACATCCCGTCCGTCCGCGTTCTGCGCGAGGGCGGCTACGAGGCCGGCGACGCCATGCGTTACACCGATCTGCCCGGCCCGTTCGCCCCGTCCGTCGAGGAGCGGATTATGAGTAAGGTCCATGAGCTGACCGCACGGGCGCGCCCCACGACGAGTAAAAAAAAAATGGAATTGATTCATCCCAATAAAGATGGAAGCGGTTTTGTCCGCGCCGAATCGGGAAAAAAGTTTCTGGCTTGGGGTTTCAACTACGACCACGATGACACCGGCCGATTGCTGGAAGACTACTGGCATCCGGAGTGGCCCGTCATCGTGGAGGATTTTAGGGAGATCAAGGAACTCGGCGCCAACGTCGTTCGGATTCACTTGCAGACGGCCAAATTCATGAATACGGCGACGGAGCCGAACGAATCATCGCTCGAACAACTCGCCCGCCTCGTGGAGCTGGCCGAGCAAACCGGGCTTTATCTCGATATCACGGGCCTGGGTTGCTACCACAAAAAAGACGTGCCCGAATGGTACGACACGATGGATGAGGCCGCACGGTGGGACGTTCACGCCTTGTTCTGGGAAGCGGTCGCAAAAACCTGCGCCAATAGCCCGGCTATATTTTGTTACGATCTGATGAACGAACCGATTCTACCCGGCAAGGATAAAGTTGAAACCGAGTGGTTGGCCGGCGAGTTCGGAGGCAAACACTTCGTCCAGCGGATTACCCTCGACCTTGCAGGTCGCACCAGGGAACACGTCGCGAAGGCATGGGTGAATAAACTAACGACATCAATCCGAAAACATGACGACCGGCACATGATTACCGTCGGCGTGATACCCTGGGCGCACGTTTGGCCGAACGCCAAGCCGCTTTTTTATTCTCGGCAAGTGGGCGAGAATCTCGATTTCGTCAGCGTTCATTTCTATCCCAAGAGAGGCGAAGTTGAAAAGGCCCTCACGGCGCTGGCGGTGTACGAGGTCGGCAAGCCCCTCGTGATCGAGGAAACGTCTCCGCTCTGGAGCGGCCGGGAAGATTTCAAACGCTTTTTCGACGGCTCGCGCGACATCGCCGACGGTTACATCGGTTTCTACTGGGGCACAACCATCGACGAGTATGCCCGGCGGAAAGATGATATCGCCGCCGGTATTATGAAGGAATGGCTGGAATTCTTCTGCGCCAAAGGGCCTGAAATACTGTGTGAGATATAACGTGAATTTAGCTAAACCTTTTATTTAAAAAGAGGAGTAACAAAATGAATACGAGCGATTTGAACAGACGACAGTTTCTTGCCGCGGCGTCGGTTGGTTCTCTGGCTGCGGCGACTTCACCCGCCTTTGCAAACGCCGGCGGTAAAGCGGGTAAGCTCGCCCTCCTCGGTGGCCAACCCGTCAGGACCAAGCCCTTCCAGGGCTGGCCGATATGGAACAAAAACACCGACGAAGAAAGGATTCTGGCCGTGCTGCGCAGCGGCGTATGGTCCAGGAGCAAGATCGTAGAGGAATTCGAAAAGAAATACGCCGAGCTCATGGGTGTTAAGCGCTGTATCGGCACGACCAACGGAACGGGGGCGCTGCTAACCGCGCTGCACTGCCTGGACGTCGGGATCGGTGACGAAGTTTTAGTGACACCCTACACCTTCGTCGCCTCGATTCAGGTTATCTTTCTGGTCGGCGCGCTGCCGATCATGATCGATCCCGATCCGGATACGTTCCAGATCAATCCCGACAAGATGGAGGAAAAAATCAGCCGGCATACCAAGGCCATTCTGCCGGTTCACATTCTCGGCCTGCCGGCAAATATGGACAAAATCAACGCCATCGCCCAAAAGCATAACCTGGTCGTTGTGGAGGATGCGTGCCAGGCGTGGATGGCGGAATGGAAAGGCAAGAAGTGCGGCACGCTTGGCGACCTCGGCTGCTTTAGCTTTCAGAACTCGAAGAATCTGCCGTGCGGCGAAGGCGGCGCCATCGTAGGCAATGACGATAAACTCATGGACCAATGCAAGGCATACCACGATTTTGGTCGAGGACATGGCTCCGTCGGACAGGTCGAGGGCACGGGCTTCCGCATCCTGGGCAACAAGTGCCGCATGGCCGAATACCAGGCGGCTATCCTCTTAGCCCAGATGGAGCGTCTCGAAGAACAAACCCAAATCCGTAATGAAAACGCACAATATCTGTCGTCCCGTCTCAAGAACATTCCCGGCATCGTCCCGCACAAATTATATGACGGCGTTACACGGGCGGCTTACCATCTCTACCCGTTCCGCTACGAGAAAGAGCACTTCGGCAACGTCCCGCGCAGCAAGTTCCTGGCTGCTCTGAAGGCCGAGGGGATTCCCTGTTCCAGCGGATACGACCGGGTGAATAAAGACGCATTCTTCGAAAATGCCTTGCGGTCTAAAAACTTCCGTAAAGTCTATTCCAAGCAGAGACTGGACCGCTGCCGGGAGTTGAATCAGTGTCCCGACGGCGACCGGCTGTGCGACGAGGCCGTATGGTTCTTTCACAACCTCTTGCTTGGTCCGAAATCGGATATGGACGACATCGCGAATGCGATCCGGAAAATTTACGACAACCGCAGCAAGCTGGTATAGCTGTCATTGTTGACACTCTTTCAGGATTTCATATACTGCGGTATCTACTCTTGATGAACAGGAGCGACTATGAGCAAACATTCCAGACGTGATTTCATGAAGAGGATGGGGATCGCCGCCGCTTCGGTGGGAATGTCTTCGTTGTGGCTCAATGCCGCTGGCCAAGCCGCGGGAATGAAGAAAGATCGGCCGAACATTATTTTTATTTTGGCCGACGATTTAGGCTACGGCGACCTGGGCTGCTACGGGCAGAAAACCATCCAAACGCCGAACATCGACAAGATGGCGTCCGAGGGGGTGCGTTTTACCGATCACTACGCCGGCAGTACGGTCTGTGCTCCGTCGCGCTGCTGTTTGATGACCGGCCTGCACACGGGCCATGCCTGGGTGCGGGGCAACGCCCGCGTCCCTTTGCGACCTTCGGATGTGACCGTCGCAGAACTGCTCAAGCAAGCCGGCTACACGACCGGCATCATCGGTAAATGGGGACTCGGCGAGCCGGACACGACGGGCATCCCGAACAAACAGGGCTTCGATTACTGGTTCGGCTATCTCAATCAGAGGCACGCGCATAACTACTACCCGGAGTATCTCTGGCGAAACGAAGAAAAGTTCGAGTTGAAGAACGAGGTCGATCATATCATCGGCGGAAAGGACCGAACACCGGGCGGTGTGGCGACCAAGCGTGTCGAATATTCGCACGATTTGTTCGCCGCCGATGCGCTGCGCTTTATTGAGAAAAACAAAGATCGGCCGTTCTTCCTTTATCTGGCCCTGACGATCCCGCACGCGAATAACGAGGCGGGGAACAAAGGGATGGAGGTGCCTTCGTTCGGGCCATACGCGGATAAGGATTGGCCCGACCCTCAGAAAGGGCACGCCGCCATGATCACACGGATGGATGGCGATGTCGGCCGGCTCATGGCAAAGATCAAAACGCTTGGACTGGATGAGAAAACGTTGGTGATGTTCTCCAGCGACAACGGTCCGCACAAGGAAGGGGGAGGCGATCCGGCGTTCTTCAACGCCTCCGGGCCGCTCAGAGGTTATAAGCGAGCAGTTTATGAAGGCGGCATTCGCGTGCCGATGATTGCGCGATGGCCGGGCAAGATCAAAGTCGGCTCGACCAGTCAACACATCTCGGCATTTTGGGATTTCCTACCGACCTGCTGTGAGTTGATCGGCATCAAAGCCCCTCGGGGCATTGATGGTATCTCCATTGTCCCGACTCTTTTAGGCCGGGGCGCGCAGCAGAGAGAACATGGGTATCTTTACTGGGAATTTCACGAGCAGGGCAAGAAACAAGCGGTCCGGATGGGGCGTTGGAAGGGCGTCCGGCTCAATGCCGAAAAAAAGCCTGATGGACCGATTGAACTCTATGACCTCCAGGAAGATCTCGGCGAGAACAACAATATCGCCGATCACCATCCGGAGATCGTCAAGAAAATCGAAGGGTACATGAAGACGGCACGAACGCCGTCGGAACATTTCAAATGGCCGGGTGATTAGCCCGGTAGATGGAGATATCAATATTGAAAACGATGATTTTTATTCATGAACATAGGCTCTAAGAGATAACAAGCCAATGGTTTTGTAGGGAGCGATTATTATGAAGACTCAAAAAACAAGTACACATTCAGGATGTCCGCTTACATTCAATCGTCGTCATTTTCTGGCCGGGGTCGGTGCTTTGGCGACGACCACGAAAATCGGGATGTTGGATTTCGCTTCGTCGCTGGTGGCCGCCGAATCGAGTCCGACGGGCAAGCCCCGTGTGAGCGTGGTGTTCGTCCGCCCGGACGTTAAGGGGTATTGGATGGGCTGGCCCGGGGCCGCCTACGACATCCCTGAACGTCAGAAGGATTATACGAGAATCCTGACTTCAGCCGCGGAGGAATTCGACGTTCAACTCGACATTAATCCCGCTCCGCTCGCCGACGAAAACGCGGTCAATGCCTGTCTCGATCAGCTCAAGAAGCGCCCGCCCTATGGGCTTGTTGTGGTGAGTATGAGTCTCAATCAATCGTGGCCCCATATCAATAAGATCGCGAAAGAGAGAGGCGATATCCCGACGATTGTATTTAGTCCGATGGGCACCTCGTTCACCGGGCATCTTCAGGGGACGCGAGATATCCCCGGCGTTTACGTCGCGGCTACCCAGGATCTCGACTGGCTCAACTATGGTATTCGGATGCTCCGAACGAAATGGGACATGGAAAACACGCGTATCTGTATTGTTAAGGGGGATAAACCGGAGGATAAGAAGCTCGACGTCATCGGCACAACGCTCCACTACATCCCGAGCAAACGCTTTCTGGAAGAGTTCAAGAAGGTCAAGGAAAGCGACGAAGTCAGAGCCATGGCCGATTATTATACCCAAAATGCCAGGAAAATTGTCGAACCGACGAAGGATGATATCCTCACCGCCGCCAAGAACTACTTTGTTTGCCGACGCCTCATGGCCGCCGAGAATTGTCAGGGCTTCTCGATGGATTGCTTAGGCCCGGTCAGCAAGCGCCTGATCAAGCCGCCCTGTTTGGCGTTCTCCAGACTCCGCGACGAGGGCGGGCTCGGCACGTGTGAGGCGGACTGGAACGCCGCCATTTCCACCCGGCTG
>JAFGTG010000071.1 GCA_016934255.1 Sedimentisphaerales bacterium | reverse complement strand
GCCTGGGATACGACGCAGAACATCAGCATGGGCTATCCGCCTTCGGGGCCGCGCATGCTGTTTTGCTGTGGCGTCGATGAGGCCACGACTGGTAAACAGCCGGCTCTGGCCGGTAACGGCGCGTACAACCTCACCGAGGAAGGCAGTAAGATCTTCCTGAACGCGGTCAAGTACCTGCTGGGCTTTACGCTCGAAAAGGCCGCGATTCCCGATCCTGCGGACGGAGCCATTCTCTCCGCAAGTGCGGTAGTGCTTAGATGGGCCCCGGCCGATGGCACGGCCTCCGACAATGTCTATTTCGGCGACAGTCTGGAAGCCGTGACCAATGCCACTCCCGCTTCCGCCGAGTTCAAAGGCAACCAGGTCGAGATCACCTATGCGGTTACAGGTTTGGTCCCGGGCAAGACCTATTACTGGCGTATTGACGGGGTTCCGGAGGATGATCCGGACCATCCTTTTAAGGGAGACGTTTGGAGTTTCTTTATTGCGCCGCTGGCCGCTTACGATCCCAGTCCAGTCAACGAGGCTCGCCTCATCGGTTTGGACCCCACTCTCTCCTGGCTTGCGGGTTTGAACGTGCAATCGCACGTGGTTTATTTCGGCACCAGCGCGGAGGCGGTGGCAAATGCCACTCCAGCTTCCCCGGAATACAAAACTTTATTATCGGCTGACGTCACAACATGGCGGCCCGTGGCAGACGGACTTATGACGCTTGAATATAATGCCCGGTACTTCTGGCGCGTGGACGAGGACTCCGCAAATGGTATGCAAAAGGGTGAGGTATGGAGCTTCGAGACCACACGTCCGGGCTTGGGCGTTTGCACGCTTGAGATTTGGAGCGACATCGACAGCCGGGAGATCGACGATCTTCGGGCCGATCCCCGCTTCCCGGATAATCCAACAGAAGTCAACGATCTGACGCTTTTTGATTCCAATGCCAACCTCGGTAACTGGCAAGGCGCCCGAATCAAGGCCTGGTTGCACGTACCGTTTGACGGCGCCTATACCTTTAAGCTGAGCAGCTATAGCCATGCGGAATTGTGGCTGAGTACGACGCCCGAGGACCGAAGCCAAACCCGACTGCTCGTCAACGTACCGATCGAAAGGCTGCCGAGAAACGACTGGCGTTACTCCTCCGAGCCGATCGTTTTGGAAGCGGATCAACGTTACTATGTCGAAGCCCTGTGGGTCACGACCGACTACGGTGATCATTGTCAGGTAGCCTGGGAAGGCCCCGGCATTCGGGATATCCAAGTGATCCAGGGCAGTTATCTGGAACCGTTTGAAGCCCTATGGGCCTATGGGCCCGACCCGTTTGATGGAGCGGCGGATGTTAGCCAAACTCTCGCTTCCGTCAGTTGGAAAGCCGGTACCCAAGCCGCTCAACATGATGTGTACTTCGGTGATGACGGAACCGCTGTGGCTGAGGCGGATACGACAACGCCGGGAATCTATCGGGGCAGACAATCGCTTGGAAACACCAGCTACGTTCTCACGGATGTTCCCTTGGAGTGGAACAAGACCTATTACTGGCGAATTGACGAGATAGACGATGCGAATCCCGACAGTCCCTGGAAAGGCAAGGTCTGGAGCTTCACGACGGCGAACTTTGTTATCGTGGACGACTTCGAGAGCTATACGGATGACGACGCGGCTGGTGAAGCCATATGGTCTCACTGGTTAGACGGCTTCGGCGTTGCGGATAACGGTGCGCAGGTCGGCTATATGCTGCCTCCCTATGCCGAGCAAGCTATCGTTCATGGTGGGTTCCAGTCCATGCCGCTTTTTTATACCAACGAGGCCGGCGTCACAAACTCGGAGGCGGCAATGACCTTAACGGCTCCGCGGGACTGGACGATAGCAGGTGTCGTGGATTTGTCGCTTTGGTTTATCGGTTACCCGGCTTCGGTCGGTAGTTTTATCGAGGCTCCGATGGGAACTTATACCATGACCGGTTCCGGCGCCGATATATCGGGCACGGCCGATCAGTTCCATTTCGCGTTTAAGACGCTGAATGGCGCCGGTTCGATTATCGCACGGATTAACAGCCTCGAGAACACCAACGCCTGGGCGAAAGCCGGCGTGATGATCCGCGAGACGCTGGATGCCGGCTCAAAGCACGCGTTTGCCTGTGTGACGCCTGGGAATGGCGTCGCTTCTCAGGGACGTACGGCGACGGACGGGACGAGCTTCAGCACGAACCAGGACGGAATATCGGCGCCGCATTGGGTAAAAGTCGAGCGTGATGCGGTCGGGAATTTCACTATTTCTCATTCGACCAATGGTTCGACCTGGGAGGCGGTGGGAAATTCTATTCCAACGAATATTCCCATGACGTCGAACGTTTATATCGGTCTGGCGCTCACCAGCCACGATGAGGCTCAAGCCTGTCAGGCGGTCTTCTCGAACGTCACGACGACCGGCAATGTGAGCGGACAGTGGGCGCATCAGGACGTCGGTATCACCAGTAATGCCGCCGAGCCGTTATATGTGGAACTCTCGAATGCCAACGGCGCCTCAGGGATTGTGGTTCATGAGGATCCCGCGGCGACGACGGTCGAGGAATGGACCGAATGGCGTATCCCGCTTCAGGCCTTTGCCGATCGGGACGTGAACCTGAGCGACGTGGATAGCATTGCGATTGGTTTAGGCTCGAAGGCGGGCATTGTGACCTCCGGCGGTTCGGGTACGATGTACTTTGACGACATCCGGCTCAATCGGCCTCAGCCATAAGAGACCGGTTCACCCATCATTAAAATCATTAACCATTCAGGGCCTGCGTCTCCCATACGGGAGACATAGGCCCTAATTGCATGGATCAGGTGAATTATGCTTGACGCAGGACGGGTACGTTTGGTATTATTACGGTAGGGACAGGTCCCTGTGCCTGTCCGTTTTCTATCGTCGGATTCGGACGGCCACGGGGGGCCGTCCCTACGGTCTGTCATCTATTTGAAAGGAGGACGATTATGTGTCAGAGATTAATGGTTTTAACCTCTATTGTTATCTTACTGGTTCTCGTCGGCAATGTCTCGGCGGAACTCGTGCTTCACCTGCCGTGTGAGAGCGCCACCCATCCGATTGACGCCTCTGCCAATCCGACTTCGGTCACGGTGAATGGTTCGCTCAATTCAGTCGATGCACAGATTGATAAGGGTCTGGAGTTCGATGGAAACGCCGCCAACCGCCTTCAGATCACTCATGCGTCCAAGCTGGAAGGCATGTCGGCTCTTTCTATTGCCGCATGGGTATTGCCCCGAAATAGTGCGAGCTATGAGGGGATGTGTATTATCTCCAAGAGAAATGCGTATGAAGACGGCGATTCGTATAACCTGTTCGTTTGGACAAACCAGCTTTTGAACGGTCGAATTAACGGTAACAATACGAATATCGGGCTGTCCACGGAACCTCTTGAAGATGACACCTGGTATCACCTCACCCTTATCTTCGATAGTCAGGGCGCTACGGGCGGGAAGATCAGGCTCTACATCAACGGCGAGTTGGAATCCAGCGACGATCATCCGGCCAGTGCCGTCGGCACGGGTGGGGCTCCCGTATGGATCGGTGAGTTGGACGCGAACCGGGGATTCGCATGGGACGGGATTATGGACGAAATCCGGGTTTACGACCACGCTTTGTCGGATGTCGAAATCCTCAGCGCCATGGAAGGTAAGCCGTGGCCCTACGCGTTCAATCCCGACCCGGCCGATGGCGCCCTCCATGAAAATACGTGGATCACCCTTTCCTGGTCGCCGGGCCAGCTTGCCGTCTCGCATGACGTGTATATGGGTGATGATTTCGACGCCGTCAACGCAGCCACACGGGATTCAGATGTTTACCAGGGCAACCAGAACGACACGTTTTACGTTGCGGGTTTCCCGGGCTTTGCTTTTCCGGAGGGTCTCAAACCGGGCATGACGTATTATTGGCGCATCGACGAAGTGAATGAAGCCAATTCGGAAAGCCCCTGGAAAGGCGACGTTTGGAGTTTCTCCATCCCTCCGAAAACGGCGTACGATCCCGACCCGGCCGATGGCGACGGAGTCGCGGATTCGAGTTCTGTTATTCTTCGCTGGACGCCGGGCTTTGGCGCGAAATTACATACGGTTTACTTCGGCGACGATTACGACGAGGTGGATAATGCCACTGTGGGTGTCCCGGCCGGGATGACCTCGTACTCTCCGGGTCAGCTTGAACGAGAGAGGGTTTATTACTGGCGGGTCGATGAATTTGACGGTCTCGGTACGTATAAAGGCGACGTTTGGACCTTTACGACGCCGGGTGCGGTGGGAAATCCACAGCCGGCGAACGGCGCCGCGGATGTGGCGATGGCAACGATTCTAAGCTGGATGTCGGCGGATTCTGCCGCATCGCACCAGATTTACCTCGGAACAGATAGAACCTCCGTGCGCAACGCCGATACCGGCGCGCCGGAGTATCAAGGCTCCGTCACACTGGGGGCTGAGAGTTACGATCCCGGATTGCTGGATGCCGGGACAACTTACTATTGGCGCGTGGACGAGGTCGATGCTCAGGGTAATACGGTCAAAGGTCCCATTTGGGTTTTCACGACGGGCGCTTTCATTCTTGTGGACGACTTCGAGAGCTATACCGATGATGATACGGCGGGCCAGGCGATTTGGCAAACGTGGATCGACGGTTATGGTGTCTCGGACAACGGCGCACAGGTTGGATATTTGTTGCCTCCCTATGCCGAGCAAACGATTGTTCATGGCGGCGGGCAGTCTATGCCGCTTTTATACGTCAACGACGCCGGTGTAGCGAATTCAGAGGCGACGATGACGTTAACAATATCCCGGGATTGGACACAAGCGGGTGTTGGGGAACTGTCGCTTTGGTTCCGGGGTGATTCAGGCAACGCCGCCGAGCCGTTGTATGTCGCAGTGTCCAATAGCACCGGTTCGGCTGCGGTCGTGGCCAATGATGATCCGAGTGCGGCCACAATTCGCTCGTGGACACAATGGCGTGTTCCGTTACAGTCGATTGCCGATCAGGGAATCAATCTGGCCAACGTGGACAAGATCGGAATTGGTCTGGGCACGAAAGCCGGAGTAGCATCATCCGGTGGATCAGGGACGATATATATAGACGATATCCGACTGTATCAGCCATAAGGAGTCGCTAACGTGTAAGCGTCACTTCTTCGTAGTTGAGTTTGTATTCGTTCGGGGCCTATGCCGATGATTTTGGCATAGGCTCCGTTGTTTTTTTGGGGGGGGATTTGTGCTTGACGGACAACGGGTAAATTGTTATAAACAATAGCGGTGAAGTTTGTGCCTGTAGATATGGGTATGTGTTCATTGTTCATCTTTAAGCGGGCGTATTTCATGTGGTTTTTGGGGAGGGGCAATTCGTAAGTATCGTGTAGTGTATAGGGTTTCAGTGGAATGTTTGTTGCTCTACGAGCGGCCATTCGTGCATCAGATTAATGAGCGGTTTTATGCGGAGAATAACTGATGTTTGGGTGTGGTGCCAAAACGTGGTTTGTTAGTGTCTCAATCTACTTGAAAGGAAACTATTATGTCCAGAAAAAAGGTTCATCTATTCTGCTGTTTTATTTTAGTTCTCAGCGTCGTCCTGACGAGTGCGGCCCAGACGGAAGATCCGAATCTTGTCGGTTGGTGGAGGCTCGATGAGGACTCCGGAACGACGGCGAAGGACTCAAGTGGTAACAATAATCACGGCACTCTCCAAAATGATCCCCCATGGGTGCTCGGAAAGGTCATAGGCGCATTGCAGTTCGATGGAGTTGATGACGCCGTGCGGGTGACTCATGCCGAGAGTCTCACCGTGGATAAAGAAGTCACTGTCATGGCATGGATTAATGCTGAACGGTTTACCGGTCCCGGCGGAGCAACCTGGCAAGGGATTCTGGCAAAGTCTAACAGCCCTCGGTCTTACAGTTTTTACACTCGGGTTGGTGATATTCTGCAATTCAGTACAGCGGGTGTGGATTCCATAAGCAATGTGAAAATGTCACTCAATGAGTGGATTCACATTGTTGCGATGGTCGTCGATGGCGGGCATGTTTTTTACGTTAATGGAAAGATTGCCGGTCGAGGCGGATCCGGTATTATTTTGCCGGGGGCTCAGGATATGTCTGACGTTTATATCGGCAGGACCTGGGAGAGCAATCGCGCATTTCTCGGGATGATGGATGACGTGCGTATTTACAACCGCTCCCTCTCCCAGGAGGAGATTCAGACCATTATGATCGGTGAGGCACAACCTCAGGCCTTTCGTCCCAGCCCGTCGGACGGAGCGGTTCACGGGGACACATGGGTGACTCTTTCCTGGACGGCGGGCGATTTCGCCGTTTCGCACGATATCTATCTGGGTGACAATTATGACGACGTAAAAGACGGCACAGGGGATACGTTCCGGGGCAATCAGATATCGACGTTCTATGTTGTTGGCTTTCCGGGATTCGCTTATCCCGAAGGCCTTTCCCCGGGGGAAACGTATTATTGGCGAATCGATGAGGTCAACGAAGTGAATCCGGATAGTCCATGGAGAGGCGAAATCTGGAGATTCTCTCTTCCACCCAGAACAGCCCATAATCCCATACCCGCTGATAATGAAAAATTTATTCATAGCACGGCGACGGTCCTTAGTTGGACGCCGGGATTCAATGCAAAATCGCATACTGTTTATCTCGGTGACGATTTCGATACGGTGAGCAATGCCAACGACGGAATCGCTGCAGCGCTTCCGACGTACGATCCGGGCCCCCTTGACTTTGAGAAGGTGTACTACTGGCGGGTCGATGAATCTGATGGTGCTCATATCTACAAAGGGAATGTCTGGACGTTTACCACGGCCAAGATCGGCGGAGGTGTCAAAGGAGAGTACTTTAACAACACGGACTTGTTCGGTACGCCAGTATTGACCCGTATAGATCCCCAGATTGACTTCTATTGGAATCCAGGACCCGTGGGACCCGGCGTCGCTGAGGACGGCTTCTCCGTCAGGTGGACCGGGGAATTGGAAGCGGCTTATACCGAGCCTTTCACCTTCATCACCGGCAGCGACGATGGTGTTCGTTTGTACCTCGATGGTAAGCTGATCATTGAGAACTGGACAGCCCACGACCGTTGGGAGGACGCCAGCACACCGATAGATCTGGTTGAAGGGCACGCCTATACGATCGTGATGGAAGGCTTTGATAGTTCCGGGGAAGCCGAATGGCAGTTATATTGGCAGAGTGCTTCACTCCCGAGACAGATCATTCCACAGGGGGCACTGTCGCCGCCCGTGAAGGCTGGTCGCCCGTATCCCTCTAACGGCGCTGTGGATGTCAAGCAGGTATTGGTTCTACGCTGGTTGCTTGGCGAAACAGCCGTTTCCCATCGGATTTACTTTGGAGAGGATGGAGATGCCGTACGTCATGCAGACACAGGTTCGTCGGAATATAAAGGCACTCAGGACCGTGGTTCTGAAAAATATGATCCCGGAAAACTCGAATGGAATACGACTTACTATTGGCGTATTGACGAGGTTGAGAATGACGGCACGGTTCGAAGGGGCAATCTCTGGCGCTTTACAACAGCGGATTTTCTACCCGTGGATGATTTTGAAGGCTATACCGATAAAGAAGCGGTCGGGGAGGCCATTTGGCAAAGCTGGATTGATGGCTTTGGTGTTGATGATAACGGCGCTCAGGTTGGCTATTTAATGCCTCCTTATACCGAGCAGAGTATTGTCCATAGCGGTTCGCAATCTATGCCGCTCTCTTACATCAACTTAGACGGTGTAACGAATTCGGAGGCGGAGCTAACTTTGATTTATCCGCGAGACTGGACGGAGAACGGTGTGAGTATATTAACGATTTGGTTTCGGGGCGATCCGAGTAATACGGCTGAACCGATGTATGTAGCTCTGAATGGCAATGCAGTTATCTCTTGCGACAATCCGGCTGCGGCACAGATCGATATCTGGACACAGTGGAATATTGACCTACAAGCTTTTGCCGATCAGGGGATCAATCTGACGAATGTAGATAAGATCGCCATTGGTTTGGGCACGAAAGCCGGAATGCCGGCGACTGGCGGTTCAGGGATAATGTTCATCGACGATATTCGGTTGCTTTTGCCATAAGAAACTCTCAGGAGGTGAAACTGACTTTGGGGTACTCAGGAACAGGCCCCGGTTTTTTGATGATTTGCGTGTGAAGCAGTGATTTCTCTTGACCCAAAACGGGCGAATTTGATATAAATAACTTTGATTGACTAATGGCAATTGTCTATTGATTATGTGTGCGAGAGTAGTGGACCGATATGAGCAATCCTTATCATTAGTCAATCCTAAATCGTCGATAGTCAATAGAATGATGGAGGTGTATTATGTGTAGAAGATTCGTGTGCTTTATCTCTCTTGTTCTGGTACTGAGCGTTGTAACGAATTCCTCGGCAGACCTCGTGGCTCATTTTGGGTTCGACGAGGGTTCCGGCAATGTCGCGTATGACACCTCCGGCAACGGCAACGACGGCGCCTTGAATGGGGGGCCAAAATGGGCGGCCGGATATGCAGGCGGTGCTCTTGATTTCGATGGCGTGGATGACTATGTGGAGTTAACGCGGGTTGTACAGGATGACTTCACGCTCATGGCGTGGATCAAGACGGATACGCCCGGGATTAACCTGGGCAGCCAGGGCTATCAGGGCAGTGGACTGATATGGTCGGATGTGGCCGGCGTCGCGAATGATTTTATCCTGGCGGTTTTAGGGACAAAGCTCTCGTTTTTCTGCGGGAATCCCGACACGTCGGTCAATTCGGATAAGGACGTCACGACAGGGGAATGGGTGCATGTAGCCGCCACGAGAAGTGCCCAGGAACAGGAAATCGGTATTTACATCGACGGAGAACACGAAAACACAATAGCTCATGGAAACGGGAGTCCGTTGAATGCGTTGGATACCATGGCGATCGGGGGCAATGTCCTCGACTCGCGTTACTTCGCGGGGCTCGTCGATGACGTTCAGCTCTATGACAATGTCTTAGGGCAGGCTGAGATTCTGAGTGCGATGCAGAACGAGCCGTGGCCTTACGCTTTCGCTCCCGATCCGGCGGATGGAGCGATTCACGCGGCCACATGGGTCACGCTTTCCTGGAAGCCGGGACAGCTCGCCGTCTCGCACGATGTGTATTTAGGTGATCACTTCGACGACGTGGACAACGGCACCGGCGATACCTACCGCGGCAACCAGGGTTCGACGTTTCTGGTCGCCGGTTTTCCGGGATTTCCTTATCCCGAAGGTCTCGTTCCGGGTACGACGTATTATTGGCGTATCGACGAAGTCAATGAGGTCAATCCGGACAGCCCCTGGAAAGGTGACGTGTGGAGCTTCTCCGTCCCGCCCAAGTCGGCGTATGGTCCCAACCCCGCTGACGGAGCCGGAGCTGCGGATACCGCGATGACGCTGAAATGGACGGCCGGTTTCGGGGCGAAATTGCACACCGTTTTCTTCGGCGATAGTTATGATGAAGTGGACAATGCCACTGTGGGTATGCCCTCCGGATCGACGTCCTACTCTCCTGGCCCGCTGGAACGGGAGAAAGTGTATTACTGGCGGGTTGATGAGTTCGACGGGGTCGGCACATATAAAGGTGATGTTTGGACCTTTACGACACCGGGTGCGGTGGGAGAACCGCAGCCGGCGATCGGCGCCGATGATATAGAGATGAACGCGGTGCTCAGTTGGACGCCGGCGGATTCCGCCGCTTCGCACCAGCTTTATATCGGTAAAGACAAAGCAGCCGTGCGCAACGCTATTACCGGCGAGCCGGGGTATAAAGGTTCCGTAGCATTGGGAACGGAAAGTTTCGATCCGGGATTGCTTGACGCGAAGACGACGTATTATTGGCGTGTGGATGAAATGGATGCCCAGGGTAATACAGTGAAAGGGCCTGTCTGGGTTTTCACAACGGGTACGTTCCTTCTCGTGGATGACTTTGAGGGCTATACCGATGACGACGCGGCGGGAGAAGCGATTTGGCTTCACTGGATTGACGGCTACGGGGTTGCTGATAACGGCGCGCAGGTCG
>JAFGTG010000070.1 GCA_016934255.1 Sedimentisphaerales bacterium | reverse complement strand
TCGACGTGGATAATGTCGCAATTCTTGAATAGAATATCCCTGATTTTCCGGGTCTGTAGCTCGAAGCCGATCTCCATCGCGTTGCCCCATTCGGCGTTCCACAGAACCGTGTTAACAACGCGGACGGTCTCGACGTTCCGCAGACCGCTCTCGCCTTCCTCGAAATATCCCGGCGAGGCCTTGACCGCGATACAGTCATCCTTGGTTCTCAGGAAGCAGCCGTCAATCGTCAGATTTCTGCACCCGACGATATCGACACCGTCGTCGTTATCGCGCCAGCCGATGACTTTGACGTTGGAGAACCGCACGTTATCCGATTTGACGGGTACGAGCGTCCAGCCGTAACTATTCAGGACGATAATGCCGTTTAACTCAACATCGGAGCAGCCGGACAACTTGACCATCTGCGTTTTATAATCGCGATGACTGCCGTCCAGAATGCCGCGTCCGATCACCCTCACGTTCTTCGCGCCGACGGCCCTGATCCGGCCGCGGACGACCGCTCCGCCGTCGATATATACCGTTTGGCCGCTCTCGACTTTGATCTCCCCGGCCTCGTGAATCTTGCCTGCCTCGAAGTAGAGTACATTCTCATCGCCCGGCTTCGGCGGATCCCGTTCGAGCGGATTGGCGAAAAGAAAGAGCGGGCGTTTGATATCGCCGTTGATCTCGATACTCAGGTTGCAGGGCCGGTCCAGTCGGAAGTGTACGGTTCGACCCTTAACGGAACAGGCAATACCGTGACTCTTGGGCCGGATATCGACCTTGTTAATATCTTGATTGTATATGATCGTTACGCTCACTTCATCGTTGAACGAAAAATACGCCAGCGCCGCAACTTTCGAATCATAAACAAATGTCTCCCGGTTATTGATCTTTACGGTAAAGTCGTCGGCTCTCTCCGCACCCTGCGGGGCGCCGTACGTCACCGTATTCGCAAATTGAACTGGCACGGTCTGCGCGGAAGAAGCGAACGCAAGACAAGCCAATATTACGAATGCAACTTGGGATATTCTTTTTGTATTCATCCGATGTCCTCGCAATGTCCGATCTATTTTTTCTTTTTAAATTGTTTCAACCGTTCGGACGTCGGCACATCGGCATTCATTTGCTTGAGCCATCCGTGCAGCATTCTGCGAAGTTCCGTCGCCTTCTCCGGCATTCGCCCGGCCAGGTCGTTCTTTTCACCGATATCGTCTTTTAAATTGTACAATTCGATGCTGTTATTTTCGTACCATTCGATCAGCTTGTAATCGCCGGCGCGAACGGCTCCGCTGGGTTTGTTGCCGCTTCCGTGATAGTGCGGATAATGCCAGTAAATCGCCTTGCGATTGAGTTTGCCCGTGCCTTTGAGCAGAGGCACCAGATTTATCCCGTCAACGTGCTGCTCGGGCTTGAGCGGCCGCCCGGCCATCTGGAGCATCGTCGGATAGAAATCCGTGCTGGTCACCGGCTCGCTGCATGTGCTGCCCGGCTTAACCACGCCCGGCCACTTAATAATCATCGGCTCGCGAATCCCGCCTTCGTAGAGCCACCCCTTGCCCGCGCGAAGAGGCAAGACGCACGTCGGCGCCTCGCGCGGCACCGTGGAAAGCCCCCCGTTATCCGACATGAAGATAACCGCCGTATCATCCGCGACGCCAAGTTCTTCAAGCTTCTTCATCACCCGTCCGACGCTCTCATCCACACTTTGCACCATCCCCGCGTAAACCGGGTTATCCTGGACCAGCCGGGTTTGATAGCGCCCGTACACAGGTTTAAAGCGAGGCCCTTCATGTTCGGGTAATTTTTGCAGCTTGGCCTTGTATTTTTCGGTTAATGTTTGTTTCGATTCCGTCGGCGTATGGACGGCATAGTGCGAAAGGTACAACAGAAACGGTCGGTCCTTATTGCCTTCGAGAAATTTCAGCGATTCGTCGGTCAGACGGTCCGTCAGATATTCGCCTTCGGCACCGCCGGGCGGCATCGTCTCCAACCTGCGATTCCGTTTCTCATACGGCCAGAAGTACGTCGGCGGCGCACCCGAATTGTCCCCGCCGATGTTGATATCGAAGCCTTGTCGGTCGGGATAGTACTTCGCCCGGTCGGCGTCTGCCGTGGCCAGATGCCACTTTCCCACAAAGCCGGTTGCATAGCCCGCATCCTTCAACGCCTCCGCGATAGTCACTTCTTCCAGGGGCAAGTAATGCCGATAAGGCGTCGGCTCGTTCGGCCCGCCGATCCACTGGGTGATCCCCAATCGGGCCGGGTATTTACCCGCGACGATACTGGCCCGCGTCGGCGAGCAGACGGGACACGCGGCGTACGCATCGGTGAAGCGCATGCCTTCCTTAGCCAATCGGTCGATATTCGGCGTCTCGTAGAACGTACTGCCGTAACAGCCCAGATCCGCCCAGCCCAGGTCGTCGATCAGGAAGAACACGAAATTCAGCTTCTTCTTCCGCTCGCTCCCTACCGCCGCGATAGTATTTGTACACACACACGCCGGGGCGGCCAGCGCCGCCGCTCCCAAGCCAATCGTCTTCAAAAATCCACGTCTGTTCATCATATCTAATCCTAAGATTTCACTGCATTTACCTTTTCGCCGATACTATACTCTCGAAGCACCACAAGATCAAGAGAATCGTATCTCGCCTGAGATCGCCTGCACAAATTGACGAATATCATGCATGGAATGAGGTTGCCTTTGGGTCTATGCTTTGGTAACCTGTCTTCATGTATTTTGAAATCCTATTAAAGTTCTGAAACGTTGAACGGAGGTATCGATCATGAAATCAATGAGACGCCGCGATTTTCTTAAAAGTACGTTAGCCGCTTCGGCGGTGAGTGTCGTTCCGTTCAACATCCTGAAAGCCGGCCCGTCGCCGAACAGCAAGCTCAACATTGCCGGTATCGGGATTGGAATGCAGGGTTCGAGCAACGCCGAATATCTCGCGGGGACCGACAACGTGATTGCTCTGTGCGACGTGGACCAGGCATGGCACAAGAAGCAAATCCAGAAGCGCAAGAATCTGCATGGCATTAAGCTCTGGACGGACTACAGGGTGATGTTCGACAAACTCGGCAAGCAAATCGACGCCGTCCTGATCGCGACGCCGGAGCATAACCACTATACGATCGCGACGGCTGCGATCCGAAGAGGCTATCACGTCTATTGCCAGAAGCCGCTCTGCCATACGGTCAATGAAGTGCGCCTTCTCACCGAAGAAGCCAAAAAGCACAAGAACGTCGTCACGCAGATGGGCAACCAGGGCCACTCGGGCACAAGCTCCGCCATGCTGAGGGACTGGGGCCAGGCCAACTCGGTCGGACCGATCCGCGAAGTCCACGCCTATTCGAGGAAGAATTACTGGATCGACAAGCCCATCGCGACCGGTTGCACCGTGCCCGATACGCTGGACTGGAACCTGTATCTGAACCGGGCGGAGGAAATCCCGTTCAGCACGAGCTACATGAATCGCGAGTGGATCCGCTACAGCCACTTCAGCGGCGCCGTCGGCGACATGGCGGCCCACATTTTCGACCCGGCCTATTACGCCCTGGACCTTCGGATTCCCCTGAGCGTCCGTGCGGACGTCAATACCCCCGCCTATCCCGGCTCACTGCCGCGCTCCGGCGTCATTACATGGGAATTCGCCGCGCGGGGTAAGATGCCCCCCGTCACATTGAAATACTACCTGGGCGAAGACATCGAGTTTCCGTACCCCAAGCACCTCGAGCCCGGCCGCAGAGAAATCACCAGCGGCTCGGTCATGGTCGGCGAGCACGCCTCGATCATGGCGGGAA
Source organism: Sedimentisphaerales bacterium (assembly GCA_016934255.1). GTDB lineage: Bacteria > Planctomycetota > Phycisphaerae > Sedimentisphaerales > Anaerobacaceae > JAFGTG01. Next base: position 1,006 of record JAFGTG010000070.1, on the reverse strand, counting down.
GCCACAGCCAGGGCGGAAGGATCATCCCCGAATCTGTCATGAAAGAAACACCCAGACCGCCTGAGGTCGCGTTCCGCTGCAAGGGCCGAACGCATTTCGACAACTGGACGTTAGCCTGCAAAGGCGAAGACACAGCGATGTCAAATTTCGAATATGCAGGCCCATTATCCGAAATCATCGTCTTAGGTGACATTGCTCTGTTGCATCCCGGCCGGACGCTGAAGTGGGACTCGAAAAACATGAAAATCACAAACGACGAGGAAGCAAACAAAAGCCTCTTCATGCGCCGCCTCGCCCCCCGCGACCATCTGAATTGGTGTTAGACAAAGGGCCAACCGCATAATTATAGAGTGATTGTATCTCCGTTATATATTCACTCACTTTACTCATTAAGTGGCTGGTTGGGTTATTCTATCACGTTTATTACAGGCTCGGAACAAGACGTGACGTCAATAATAAGATCAAGGCAAATAATTCCATAGTGCTTGTACGGGCCTGGATAATCATTACTGGCTAATGTGTGATTTTCTGTGTATTTGAGATACCACGACTTACTATAGGTTCTGAACAGATGACCGGAATACTCTGCTGATTTATCCGCGAAATCATAGGATTCATTCAAGACAGTGTAAACGATAAAAGAATCGAAAAATATCCTGTATAATAAACAATCTTGGGTTGTTTTAATTTCACAGGCGTTTTCGAGCACTTCGCCTTCATCAATCTCGATATCACGAGGAGGACCTATTATCTCGGCTTGAGCAACAACGATTTGTAGTGTCAATGGCTCCGGCTCTGAAATCTCTACCAAGTCAAGAAATCCGTGTGAGTTTATTTGTTCAATGATATCCATAGTATTAAATGCGGTTCTGTAAGGTTGGCCTTGGCCCACCGATCCATTTATGGTGGGGCCAGCCCCACCCTACTTTTAGGAAAAACGCACACCAAGTTCGCGAAGCATGGCGAAAGTATCCACATAACTCACACCCAATGCCTCGCACACATT
>JAFGTG010000069.1 GCA_016934255.1 Sedimentisphaerales bacterium | reverse complement strand
CAATCGGATAAAGGATGATATCGAGCGTATCGAGCAAATGCAGACATTTGAAAAGGAGCATAACGTCGATCTGGCTGATTATGTGGAGCTTGCTTGACGTTGATCCCGCGAAATACATTAAGGCTTGTGGGGCATCCATAGCTATGTTAATCGGGGGAGGCGGCAGAAAACGAATCTTTGTGAGGAGTCAATAGAATGTTGAACATTTTCAAACGCAGAGTTTTTTTATTACTGAGCTTATCGGCTTTGTGCTTTTTGCAGAACAGCGTTGCTGGGGACATGAGCTCGACCCCTTTGATTTCAACGGAACTCCTTAGCCATGCCAATCTTAAGGTGTTGTGGGAGAATGAGTTACCGATCAAAGACGGCGAAAGTGTTAAACAATTGCTGATTCTCGGCACTCGTGTTTATGTGGTCTCCGATAAGGATTACATCATTTCTCTGAACAGGGAAAACGGGAAGATCGTTTTTGCTGAAACATTTAAACCAGCCGGTTTGTTGGCCGGAGGTTTTCAGTTGTATGGGGATGAGCTTTTATATATTAGCGGCAGTCGGTTGGTACAGATCGACGTTGAGTCAGGTACGAAGCGCTCCACGTTGGATCTCGGATTTGGTGCAACATGCCCGGCGGCGCGGAACGACACGTTTTTTTACATCGCCGGGACCGACCATCGTTTGCATGTATTCCGCGTGGAAGACAGAATCCAGATATTCGAGGCAACCGCGGATAACGATTCGAAGATTACATCCGTCCTTGCGGACGAGACGTTTGTGATCTTTGCGACCGCAGCGGGGAATATCATCTGCATGAATCCGAACAATGCCACCAAGCAGTGGCAATTCGATGCTTTTGATGCGATAGCCGGACCCGTTATCAGGGATTGGGCGTCGTTATTCTTCGCCAGCCAAGATACGAATGTGTATCGCGTGGATATGATCGGCCCGCCGGAGAAGAAACGCCTCGTTTGGAAGTATCAGACCGAGGCGGAGCTCGACCAGGCCCCATGTGTTACACAGGAAGTCGTTTATCAGACGGTTCGCGGCAAGGGCGTCGTTGCGATCGATAAAGAAGCCGGCACGTTGCTCTGGTCGGTGCCGGGCGGCGTCGAACTCTTGGCTGAGCACAGAAACCGGGCTTATGTTATGACGAAGGCCGGGACGTTAACGGTGATGGATAATGTGAAGGCCAAGAGACTCTATTCGGTGAATTTTGCGGACGTATCGAGATATGCCGCCAATGCCGCGGACGAAAAAATCTATGTTTCCGACGATCGCGGCCGGATGGTCTGTTTGCAGCCGATGGAATAGGCGAGTTCTGAAAAAATTGAAGGTTAGGCATATATTATTTTTAGAAAATCAGTTTTTACGATTTTCTAAAATTTTGTTGGAAGGAGAAAATATTTCAATGGATGTGAAAATTAAGACGGCTTTAATCAGTGTTTCGGACAAGGATGGCATCGTTGATTTCGCTAAAAAACTTAGCAAATTAGGGGTGAAGATTATCAGCACGGGGGGAACCGCCAAACAACTGAGCGGTGCCGGGGTGAATGTTGTGGGAATTGAGACGGTGACGGGTTTTCCCGAAATGATGGATGGCAGGGTGAAAACGCTTCATCCGAAGATCCATGGGGCGCTATTGGGGCTTCGCGACAAAGAGGCCCACACGACCGCGATGAGCCAGCACGGGATTGAGCCGATTGATCTGGTTTGCGTGAATTTGTACCCGTTTGAACAAACCATCGCCAAACCCGATTGTACGTTTGCTGAAGCCATTGAGAACATCGACATCGGTGGGCCGAGTATGCTCCGCTCGGCGGCGAAGAATCATAAATTCGTCACCGTCGTGACGCAACCCGGGCAATACGATCAGGTCATTAAGGAAATGGAGAAAAACAACGGGGCCGTCAGTGCAGAATTGCGAAGCGATTTCGCCCGAATCGCTTTCGGTCTGACCGCCTCGTATGATGCGGCGATCGCGAAGTACCTCAACGGCAAGGCGGGCGTCGAATATCCGGAGAGCATCTCAATCGCGCTGAAAAGAGAAAAAACACTCCGCTACGGGGAAAATCCCCACCAAAGTGCGGCCTTCTACAAGCTCGCGTCGAACGATGAAACGTCTGTAAGCAGAGGCACGTTTTTAGAGGGCGGTATCGATATCAGCTTCAATAATCTGCTGGATACCAACGCGGCTTTCGAGCTGGTGAAGGAATTCACCGAGCCGGCAGCCGTCGTCGTCAAGCACCTCAATCCGTGCGGCTGCGCTATCGACGACGATATCTGCGTGGCCTACCGAAAAGCCTACGAGGGCGACGTCGTCAGCGCGTTCGGCGGGATCATTGCGTTGAATAGAAAAGTAAACGTTGAACTGGCCCAGACGATCATGGAATCGTACAGTCGATTCGGCAAAGCGCTTGGCGCCGGCGGTTTCTTCGCCGAGGTGATTATCGCGCCGAGTTTCGATGAAGATGCCGTCGAGATCATCCGAACACTCAAGGCCTGGGGCAGTCGCGTCCGGCTGATCGAAACCGGACAGATCGAGAGGGCCAAAATCGACGTCGGCGAATTTGACGCCCGTTGTATTGTGGGCGGAATGTTATTACAGAAACGGGATTTGGTGGGCTGGGAGCCGGATGCATTATCGTATCCGACTAAAGCCAGACCGACGAAGGACCAGTTCGAGGACCTTAGAATTGCCTGGATCGTTGCTAAACACACCAAGAGCAACACCATCGTGTTGGTGAAAGATCGCAAGATTCTGGGCGTCGGGGCCGGGCAGATGAACCGCGTAGAATCCGGCCTGATTGCATTCAAGCATGCCGGCGACGAGTCCAAAAGTTCCGTGATGGCGTCGGATGCCTTCTTTCCCTTCCCGGATAACGTGGACAATGCCGCCAAGGCGGGCGTCGCGGCTATCGTCCAGCCGGGCGGCTCGAAGAAGGATGATGAAGTCATCGCCGCCGCGGATAAGCACGGCATCGCCATGGTCTTCACGGGCAAACGCCACTTTAAACATTAGTTCTGAAGTCAGACGTCAGAAATCAGAAGCCAGAGACATGTTATTTCTGACTTCTGTTCTCTGTCGTCTGTCTTTTTAACCGCCGATGACCGAAACGGTGGGCGGTTGTAGATCGATCAACCGGCGATTTAACTCATTGATGTTGCGATCAATGTCTTCGAGGAGGCGTGTGGCATGATGGATGCGAGTGACTTGGGGATCAGATATCGTCGCGGCCATCAATTGTTGTTCTGCCTGGCTGAATTGGTCGTTGATCACTTTCAGCATAGCTTTTTTCTCGGCTAAGTCGATGGTCAGTGTGGCCAATTCATGACTGAACTTTTCCAGTTGGTCCCCCCCTGCGGATTTACTCAACTGTTCCCGTCGCTGCGCAAGCTCTATTTTGGCTCTGGCTAACTTTTCCTCTGCATCCGCAACACCCCCATTAATATCTCCGTCATCTACGAGTTTTTTGAATCTTTCTAAACGCTTGACTTGCATGTCAATTATTTTATTAAATTCCTCGCTAATCGAGTCGTGTGCGATTTTCTCGTCTATTTCCTTCTTTATGCGCATGATTTGCTCTTCGATGACCGGCGGTCGCGCCTTCAATTGGGCGATTTCCACCTCAAGGTTCTTCTTTTCCCGAAGCAGATCGTATTTATCACTCTGCAGCATTTCTATCGGAGCCTCCGAGGGGATGCTCACAGGGCTATCCATGGTCATGGATTGCAAAAAGTCCTGGATTTTCTGATGAATCTCGGGAGTTTGCCGAATGGCCAGTTTCTTGCCCAGGTAAACGCGGATGGTCCCCTCTCCGGACTCGGAAAGATCGTACCAGCTTTCGGGCTCGATGGTTTCTTTGATGGCGTTGACCAGCTCGCTGGCGGCGCCGACGGAATACGCAAGGGCGGGAATATCATACACGTGCGTTTCCATTCTGTCTGGAAGTGTTTCCTCCGTTGCGATCAAAATCACACCCTCGTCCACGACGTAGTTGAGTTGGGCGAATTCGCTCGAGACGGAGGCCAATAGAATTTCCAACGCCTTACGGACCTTCACGCCGATCAGCGGATCCATTCCGGCCAGGGTTTGCGGTTCAATCTCGGCCTTTTCCAACAAATCCTTCCAATTGGGTTGTATCTGCAATGGAGGGGAGACGGAGTTCTTTAACCTATCAATCACATCAGCAAAGGATGTTTGGGGTGTGAGGTTAGCTAAGTCAAGAATCTTCTCCATCTGTTCATACACGGCAACATTGGCCGGATTTTGTCTGACTGTCAGCGTGGGCACGGTCGCCTCGGCCTGCTGGGTCGCCTTGGCAAGCTGCGATTGAGCATGGTCCCGTTGTGACTGAGCGAAATCGAGTGCGATCTGTAGTTCTTGCCTTTGCGTTTGATAGGCATCAATCAGCGCTTGACGCAGGTTGTCGATGAGGGCATTCATATACTCATTCGCTGCAGGTTTCATATCCTCCGACAGTTGAACATTCAGGCTGAATAGATACGCTCCTCCGTCCGCCGGTACTGAGGGTATTGCTGCGGTACGCCCATACGGATCACTTGAGGATCTTCCCTGACTTGTTCTGCGACGACCGCCGCGAGTCCCTGACGTCGTATCATACATCAATTCATCATATATAGAAGTCTCAGATCGCCCGGATGAAGATCGAGATCGTCCTGAGGTGCTTGGGGACGAGGATGGTTTCGGAGAAGATGTGCTAAGCCTTTCCAGCATTTTCGCGTACTCGGCCTCCATCATCATCGCGTATTCATACTCGTTCATGTCCTCTTTCAATCCGGAAGAGGATTTTTTCGATGGTTCTGGTTTTGTGTCAATACTGGAACTCGCCAACTGTTCGTATTCGATTGTGAAAAGGTTGGGAACCTGGTCCGGCGTGAGGTCGAGGACCTGGCGAGCGGCTTTTCCTCCCACCGCGGAACTTCGCAGCAGGGAATTAATGGTATCGAGGTTCAGCGGCAAGATAATCGGATCGCATGTGATTTTAACCAGGCAGCTCGCGGTGTACGTGCCAGAGAGTTTTGTTGATTGCTCTGTTGTTTGAGCCGGGCTTATGGCCAGCAGAATGACAAGCAGCAGGAACGCTAAACGTTTTGTCGTTTCCATTTCAAATCTCCTTTTGATTCTGTTTTATTGGATTTCTTCTTTTCGATTTCTTCCAGACGCTGGCGGGCGACCTGGGCCCATTGGTTTTCGGGAAACAGGCGGATCACCCGGTGATACGCTTCGACAGCCGAATCGGTCTGATGGAGTTCGAGATACAGACGATCGGCCTGATAGACAAGTATGAAGGCGGTTTTGTCCACCTGTTTTTGCATTTCCTCAAGAGGATCGGGAATGCCGGCAAGCTCGGCTTCGAGCTCGTCCAGACGTTGCTGTCTTCGTTCTTGTTCGAGCACTTCCTGAATCAAGCTCATCGCGGCGTCAGTTTGAGCCTGGAGCTCTTTGACCTGGCTTTCAAGCGATGCTATCCTTTCTTGCTCCAGCGTCGTTTGAGTTGTCCGCAATGAGCCGCTCCAAATACTAAGCGCCACCATCAACACCGCGGCCGCAGCGATAGGTCCGCCAATGTGGACCACCTGGCGGCGCTTTGCCCGGCGGCGAATGTCGGAAACGTCCACTCGCACTGGAGCAGGCCGGCCCGCTGTCCGGTCGGCATCTTGAAGGAGTTTTTCGATCTTTTGATCTGACATAGTCTATTTACTCTATGAGTTCCGTGAGTTCTTGTCTCAGGCTTTCTCTGGCCCGGCTCAGTCGAACGTGCAGGGCGTTCTTTGACACACCGAGGATTCGAGCAATTTCATCCGTCGGCAGCTCATGCAGGTATCGCAACACAACAAGCTCGCGATACCTGGCCGGCAGTCTGGCCACGGCACGACGAATCCGCGTGAACGCCTCTGCGTCGATTGCCGACTTACCCGTTTCAGCGAGGGGTGGCAGCCTCATTCCGACGTCGTTTGTCGGAATGGGGATGGTCTGGAACTGTCGTAGCTTTCGCTTATGCCGATAGCTGCGACATTTGTTTATTGTGATGGTAAAGAGCCAGCTTTTCAATGAGCAATCACAGCGGAATCTCTTCAGGCCGAGAAACGCCGAGAGGAAGACGTCCTGACAAATATCCTCGACGTCGCCGGGCCAGCCGAGCAGCCGATTCGCCAGGGCCGCGACATCGGCGGTGTATCGCTCGACAATCCGGTCAAAAGCAGATTTGTCGCCTCGATTGAATTGTCCGACCAGAAGTTCATCATCAATCGTCTCGGCCATGGCTACCATATTAGACTTGCCGTGCGGCCGAAACTTACAGAAAAATCAGGGGAAACACGAAAAACAATAGACAAGGGGTGAAAAACGATGGACAAAGGAGGATGGACGATACACGATGGGCTTTCCGCATTTCGTCCTTCGTCCATCGTCCATCGTCTCTCGTGCTTAATGCGGTGGATTATGCAGACTCAGGCCGAAGGCATCTTCGGCGGCTTCTTTAAGCACTTCCGAGACCGTCGGGTGGGGGAAGCTGATCTCGGTGATTTTTTCCGTCGTGCCGATCAGCGTCCTGGCCGCACCGATGAGCTCGGTCACGATGGCGCCGACCATCGTCACGCCGACGATTTTGTCGGTTGCGTTGTCCCTGACGACTCGGATTTCGCCTACGGTTTCGTTGTGGGCGTTACTTCGTCCGTTGGCTTTAAAGAATGCTTTACCGACGGTAACGTCGATCCCTTCCGATTGACACTTCTGTTCCGACATACCGACCGAGGCAATTTCGGGGAAGGTATAGACCGCTCGCGGGATGAGTGAATAATCGGCGATTTCTTCATTGCCGCCCGTCACGTTTATCGCCGCGACTTCCGCTTCGGCAAAGGCCCCATGAGCTAAATAGGTCGTGCCGACCGCGTCGCCGATCGCATAGACGCCGGAGACGTTCGTTTCCAGCTTCGCATTGACCGTCAGGGCGGGGCCGTTCATCTGCAGGTTCAGAGCGTCACGGGTTTCCTGATCGACGACCGCTCGACGGCCGACGGAAATGAGGACCTTTTCCGCGTCAATGCTCTGACCGCTCTCCAGGGCGACTTTCGCCATGCCGCCCGATGTTTCGACGGAAGTGACCTTCTGATCGGTGAGAGAATCAATATCAAGCTTTTTGAATTCCCGCGCTATGAGTCGCCCGACCCATTCATCCTCCATGGGAATCAATCGGGAAAGCGCTTCGACGATAGTGACCTTCGTCCCCATCGCCGCATAGACGCACGCCATTTCGCACCCGATGACACCTCCGCCGACGATGACCATCGACTGGGGTATCTCTTGCAGACTCAGGGCTTCCTTACTGCTGATAACGGTTTGACCGTCAAACGGGATCGATGGGATTTCAATCGGCTTCGAACCGGTGGCCAGGATAATGCCGCCCGCATTGATTTGCATCGATCCCGCATCCGATTCGACGGTAATCTGTCCTGGCGCCGTGACCACGGCCCAGCCTTCGATAATCGTGACTTTATGACTCTTAATCAGCCCGGTCAAGCCCTTGCGAAAACCGCCTACAACGGCGTCCTTTCTGGCTTGAATCTTCGGCCAGTTCGGCGCCGCTGTTGAAACATCGATGCCCATCATCGCGGCGTGCTTGATTTGAAGCAAGGTATGCGCGGAGGCCAGCAATGTTTTGGACGGAATACAGCCGCAATTCAGGCACGTTCCGCCCACCAGGCTCTTTTCAATGACCGCTACGGAAACGCCTCGTTGGGCGCATCGAATCGCCGCGGCGTAACCGCCGGGACCGCTGCCAATTACAACGACATCAAAACGTTCTGCCATAACTTTTTAACTCCTTGCAAAGAAAATAAAAAATCAAAGTGTAAAATGTAAAATTTCGGAATCACCTTCGGTGAAACTCTTTTAAAGATAGTCCGCGAAGCGGCTCCACAATTTTTATTTTTGATATTTGATATTTAAATTTTGGCTTATGGTCGATAAGGATTCTTCTCGGGATTATACCATGCGAAAAGCCGATCGCGCAATTGATCTCGCACTTTTCTCAAGGTCGGATCGTCGATCCGATTGACGAACTCGCCCGGATCGGTTTTGTGGTCGTATAGCTCGTGCATCGTACCATGGTTGTAGATATATTTGTAGCGACGCGTACGAACCATATATTCGCAGATTTTATTTCTCAAATTATATTCACTGAACGCCGCAAACGGCCCTTCGATATCCGGATTCCGTAAAACACCGGCAAAACTCGTGGCGTCCAAATGTTGCGGTGCGCCGGTAATGTCGTGCAGCGTTGTTTTTTTCGGCGCTTCGAGTCCGGCTAACTCGCTCAGCGTCGGGTATAGGCCGATATGCTCGGTGAGGGCATTTGTCACCTTGTTTTCGGGCAGATGCTTCGGGTAGCTTACAATCAGTGGCACGTTGACCGATGGTTCGAACATACAGAACTTCTGGAAAAGCCCATGGTCGCCGTCCATCTCACCGTGGTCGGAGGTATAAACGACGATGGTGTTGTCCAGGAGTCCTTCTTTGTCAAGGGCATCGTAGATGTGTCCGATGCACGTATCTACAAAGGCGAGATTGCCCAGGTAGCCTGCGCGGTGCGCCTTCTGGCGTTTTTCTCCTCGTGATGCCATGCCTTGAATGCGCCGCTGGATATGTTGGGGGTAGCCGGAAATATCACCGACGTCCGGGAGCGTCATCTGATCGACGGGGTATTTTTCCGCCCATTGTCTCGGCGGATAGAACGGCGAGTGCGGCTTCATAAAACTGGCGACCAGGAAGAAAGGCTGCTGCCGGTATTGTGTCAGGAATTTGGCCGACTCGCGGGCAATGAACATATCCAAATGATCCTCCGGCTCCAGCGGCGAGGCCATACTATCGAAGTTCCACTTCTCGACGTTCCCCACCCACGGGCTGCCTTGAAGCCATAAGCCTTCGACATCGGGCAGACCGGCGCCACAATCATCGACGGTGTCGAAAAAATGCGGACCCATCGGATGGTTGGCGATTTCGTTGGCATAGTGCTGGACCTTCGGGCCTAAGTACATCAGCCAGTCGTTAATGGATAGATAATATTCGAATCCGTGATTGTGGGCATTAACGAAGTGCATCTTGCCGATGAGACCGGTCAGGTAGCCGTTTTCAGCGAAATGGTGGGCCATCGTGCGATAACGCCAATCGAGCTGGTCTTTATTCGTAATGGCGCCGGTGCTGTGGGCGTACAGTCCCGTCAGCATTGCCATTCGTGAAGCCACGCAGACCGGATAAGGACAATAAGCGTTCGTGAAACGAGTACCTCGCGAAGCGATCCGGTCGATATTCGGTGTGGGCACAAGGTCTCTACCGGCGCACGTCATCAAATCCGCGCGGTGCTGGTCCGTCATAATCACAAGCACGTTAGGTTTATGAAAATTGTTTGTCGGTGATGATTGTGCCTGAACGGACGTTGAGTTGAATAACGCCGAAGCCGCGCCGAGTCCCGCGGCTTGTATGAATTGTCTTCTTTTAATCGCGTCGTTGTCCATCATCTTATCATTCTCACTATCTTTGGGATCGGGATTTCCACTCGTTTCTCCTGGCCGGGTCGAAATCCGGATTGGGCGTGGGCATCTTGGCGTTGACCGATGTGCGCCACTGGGCCAGTTTTTTTTGCAATTGGGCGGCTTTTCGCGGTTTCTCATCGGCCAGGTTCTTTTTTTCGCCGATGTCGTTGGCCAGGTCGTAAAGTTCCAGTTTGCCGTCCTCGAAGAATTCGATCAATTTCCATTTTCCCTGTCGGATCGCCCCGGCCGGACTCGAATGGTGATAGTGCGGGTAATGCCCATAGATTGCGTTGCGGTCGAGTTTGCCGGTTTCTGTGAGCAGAGGTAAAATACTTTCGCCGTCGAGCGGTTGATTCGCGGGGGCTTTGGCGCCGACAATATCCAGGAACGTGGGATAAAAATCGACGCTGGAAACCGGTACACTGCACGTCGAACCCGGCTCAATGACGCCGGGCCAGCGAACGATCAACGGCTCGCGAATCCCACCTTCATACAGCGTGCCCTTTTCCTCCCGGAGCGGATCGTTAGTCGTGACGGGCGATCTGTCGCCATTATAACCACCATAAGCTCGATAGAGCCCACCGTTATCCGAGTAGAAGATTAAGATTGTCTTCTCGGAAAGATTAAGCTCGTCGAGTTTTTTCATGATCCGGCCGACATGCGTGTCCAAATGCTCGACCATTGCCGCGTACACTGGATTATTCACCCCGGTGGCCGGTTTGGGTTTTTTCTCGTATTTTTCAACTAATTCCTGTGGGGCTTCTAATTTAATGTGCACTGTATGATGCGACAGGTAGAGGAAGAAAGGCTCCTGCTTTTTTTCTTCGATAAATTCGATGGCTTTATCGGTGAAACCCGACACCTGCTTGTCGTTTTGATTCTGAACGCCCAAAATCACCTTATCGAAACCTTGTTTATCAGGGGAATACTTTGGGCCGCCCAGGTGCCACTTGCCGATATAGCAGGTCGCGTACCCCTGTTCCTTGAACATATCGCCGAGGGTGACGGATTCGAGCGGTAATTGCAACTGGTTCTCCGGGACGATAAGCTTCTCATAGGGACGCCAGTGGCCCGGGATAAAGTCGGTGATCCCGATGCGAGCGGGGTACTGGCCTGCCATAATACTGGCGCGGGTGGGTGAACACACCGGACAGGCGGCGTAAGCGTCCGTAAACTTCATTCCCTGGTCGGCCAGCCGGTCGATGTTGGGCGTTTCATGGAATGTGCTGCCGTAGCAACAGACGTCCGTCCAGCCCATATCGTCGATGAGAATGAATACGACGTTGGGCTTTTTGTTCGCTTTTAAGTTCGTTTGATTGGTCCCGGCGATACAGTTCGGTACAACCAACGACGCGGCTCCCAGCCCGACAGCTTTCAGAAAATCACGACGTCTCATAGAATTCTCCCGTTGAAAATCACAAGGTTGTCTTTTCAGTGCTTACCTGTCACATATAAATTCTAAGTTATTCATCTATCATTAGGCGATGGTTTCGAAAATTAAAATATCAAATATCAAAAATTAAAATTGTGGAATCCGCCTCCGGCGGATGACTTCCTTAATTTTGCATTTTACATTTTAATTTTTGCATTGGGTTTTGTGGCTGCCACCCTTTCCGATTGTCTTTTTCAGTTGCGACACTTCCTTATTTGGATGCAAGGACATGAAACTCATAAATCGTCGGTCCTTCGATGGCATCGAGGATGTTCAATCGCACATATCGCGCTGTCACAGGTTCGAATTGGGTGGAGTAGCTATCTCTGATCCGACTGTCCCGAGCGAAGGTTTTCCATTCCTCGCCGTCTTTATATTGAAGCTCGAATTTGCGAATCCGGCCGTATTCTTCGCTCATATCGACCTGATCGAACGTCTCCGGTTTGCCCAGATCGACTTCCAACCAGGCTTGTTTGACGCCGTAGTCGGTCGCCCAGCGAGTGGTCGGATCGTCATCCACGGCTTTGTCGGGACCGTGTAAGGAGAGGTTCTGGTATATGTTCGATGCCCGTACTTTCTTTTGGAACGCCAGAGATTTGGAGGGCAGGCTTACGGGATCGATCTCGCCGGCGGGGCCGTCCAGCTTCAGTTCGATGATCGTGTCAAGCTCATGCCGGTAAGCTTTTGGGATGGTAATCAGGATAGCCTCGTTCGTCTGTTTGACGGTGGCTTTACCGCCCGTTAAAAGATTGCTCGCGATGATTTTATTCGGGATAGCGGGTAACTTCAATTGTTCATGAGACCTGTTCAGGGCGTGAATGTAAATTGTATTGCCTTTGTATGTGCTGGCGCCCCAGGCGCCCGGTCTGAACGGTCCGCCTCGCGTTCCGTAAATCGTCTTGCCATACTTATCGAGCCAATCGCCCATTTCTTTCAACCGTTCGACCTGTCGCGGTTCGATCCGGCCGTCCGGCATCGGGCCGACGTTGAACAAAAAGTTCCCGTCCCCGCCGGCGACTCTCACGAGCGTCTCGATGCATTGCTTGAGCGATTTCATAGTATCATCGGGTTTCCACGCCCACTGCCGGCAAATCGTCATGCAAGTCTCCCAGGGACGGTCGGTCTGGAATTTGCCGATTCTCTGCTCGGGTGTGTCGTGGTCCGCGGGCAGGCCGGCCCGGTTATTAATAATGACGTGAGGCTGGAGTCGTCGAATCATTTTGAAAAGGTTATGCGAGTCCCAGTCATCGGCCGTGCCCCCAAGACCGTCGAACCAAATGATATCGATCTTGCCGTAGTTGGAGCAGATTTCACGGAGCTGGTCATGCATGAATTTGATATAACGGGCGTGATTTTCCGTCCGGTAGTCTGGGTGATACCAATCGACCGGTGAGTAATAGTAGCCGAGCTTGAGGCCGGCTTTGTGGCAGGCGTCGGCCAGCTCTTTGACCACATCGCGCTTGAACGGCGAGTTGGTGATTTTGTAATCCGTCACCTGGCTGTCAAACATGGAAAAACCGTCGTGGTGCTTGGACGTGAAAACGAGATATTTCATCCCGGCAGCCTTGGCGATCTGCACCCATTCGTCGGCGTTAAACTTAACGGGATTGAATTGCGTGTAGAGGTTGTCGTACACTTCGACGGGAATTGTACCGGTGCCTCCGGTTCCTCGGCGTTCGCCTCCGCGGGACCAGCCGATCTCCGTGCCTTTGAGGCTGACCGGTCCCCAGTGAATAAACAGGCCGAACCGCATCTCGCGCCAGGCCTGGACATCCTCTGGATCGGCCTGGAGATAAGCCTCGTCGGAATCGGCGGCTCGTGTGAAAGATGTTGTGCACAGACAAAAGGCCAATCCCACACATAAGAAAACCAATTTGTTGATCCACTTACTCTGTATCATGGTTTTTTCTCCTTTCATATGCTCCATTTCATGTTCGTGTCAGGGGGTACTATAACAGGAAGCT
>JAFGTG010000068.1 GCA_016934255.1 Sedimentisphaerales bacterium | reverse complement strand
GACCAGGCGAAAGAATATAAGAGCCTTCTGGAAGCCAGCGATATCACCGCGATCATTCGGGAGCAGGGCGAACAGGTGATCGGCTCTCCGGAAATTGCCGTGATGGTCCCTGAGGAGTACATTGACGAGGCCCACGTCGTGATTGAGTCGCAGCACGCCTACGACGATTTCTACGATTTTGCAATGGAAGGGGAAGACGAGAGCGATTTCGACGGCGATTTCCTGGACGATGACTTTTAAGATGAGTAAACAAGAAGATACGAAAAAGCCATTCCCGGAAAAAGACCGCAGAAAGAATGTCGTCGATCGACGTTTGGGATTGGACCGCAGGCGGGGCCCCGGCAGGCGATTAACCGAAGAGCGAAAGTCTGCCGAAGAAGGGAATATGTCCGATGAGCAATTTGAGTTTGTCATGGCCATCGACAAGTACAAACGCAAGAACGCGAGACCTTTCCCGACCTGGACGGAAGTTCTGGAAGTGATCAAGGCCCTGGGATACCGTAAGGTGGCAGAACCCCAATCGCTCGAACGGTCTAAAAAAGATCCCGAACCGGAAAAAGTGTCTTCGAGTGTGTCGTCGGAATGAGGGGAACATCACACGGTAGGATTGAACTTCTGAATTCTAATCTGGATTTTCTACAACGTCCCATTTTCCGTTGTTTGCAGAATGACCGGATAACGATAATTGGATTTCTTCTGGCAGCAGAAATTTCACCCAGACTCGGTATAAGCTGTTCGTTGGATTCTCCCCAGTTATCTCAAATCAAACCAATCATCAATAAGCAGCGCAAAGTTGGGCAAAGTGACGACGCCGTCGCGGTTAATGTCTTCGATAAGCAGGATATGATCCATCAACCATTGATCGGTCAAGAGATATAGATCCTTTGCATCAATCGCATCGTCATTATTCAGATCGGCGGCGCTTCCAGTCATCGATCGAGACATGCCGGCCTCCGGTGTTCCTCCAAAAGCGCCAAGATTGATTCGCTTGCCGTGGGTCCATAATTCTGCACTCCAGTCAGAATTGGGATCCCCGGCGTCAATACAGGGACTTGTCACACGACCACGATCCCACGACCGGCCGTCCGGATCCCATCGGCCTGATTCGGATATCAGGTGATAATCCCGTGCATCCGGGCTGGCATATAAAGGGTCGACGTTTAAATTGCCCTCCTGCCAAGTCAGTGTTGAATACGTTCCGGAAATGGAGACGCCGTCTCGTCCCCCTTCGATATCGCTGTAGCGGATGGTGATATGGGAACCGCGGTCTTCAATGTCCGTATTTGAGCTGTCTGTTAAGGTTATCGGTCGTTGGCAATTCCAAATCATGCAATTGACCATCGTATTATTCACGAGGAGCGCTTCACATGAGTTTTCCACTGCGACACCGGCATTCCGGCAGTCGTAGATCAAGTTGTTCATCATAACGGGATAGCCCTTATCTCGCAAAACGACGCCGTGATCGTCGCTACCCGCGATTACATTGCCGACGATGATCGCCGAGCGTCTGGTCGGATTAATCATGTCGTCCATGCTCGGGATTTATAAAGAGATTATTCCGTATCAATGGCGCGGGTAAACTTTCTCCCCATAAATCGATGTCGTCGTTGTCGCCGCGTTTTCCCGTAAAGAAACAGTCTTCGACCAGAACATAGGAGAATCGGGTATGCACTCCCTGCCCGATAGAGAAAAATTGACAGCTCCGAATGTTCGCCGTGGCGTCTCCGGGAGATACTGGATCGTCCGATATAATCGTGATAGCGTCTCCCTCAGCATTCATGCTTTCGTCCGGGAGTTTCTGAAAGATGCAATGGTCGATATCGACGTGACTTGCCAGGACGACAACGGCTTCATGGTAATTTCTCGAACCGACCTCATAGTAGTCCTGATGGGCGCCCTCGCTATCGGCGTATTCAAAGATACAATATACGAGCCGGCTGTCCCGGGCATTTGTGAACATGATCTGTTTCCAGTTTATACGTTAGTCATAGCGTGTGAAATGAATAGGTGCATTTTTCGTCCCAACGGCGAGGAGCCGCCCAAAAACAATAAGCGATCCGGCTTGTTTCATACGAATAACCGTCCCCGGTTCGATGTTTAAGACGATGCCTTCGGGAACGATGACATTGCCTTCAAGTACACAGATCCCGAACCACGTCGTATCCTCAATCAACTCACCGGAAATATCATTACCATACGCAGGTTGTCCGAAAATTGGTGAGAGAAATACCAGTGATAGAGGTATTGAGATCGTCAGAAAAAGAGCTCGATTGAATGTACGCATACTTTCCACCCTCATAACCTATATCGAGGGATAGTATATCACATTTTTGACTCAAAGAAAAGAAGATATCGGACTTTGGGTGGGGTTTCTTATGGATTGTCGGTTATCGCCTGATTTTCAGGCCGACGTCTCTGTGTAAAAGGAGGCCGGGAGAAGTGATGTATGACCTTACGAGCCTTTTTGTGATGACAGAATCTGGAGGAGCGCCATCATATCGGCTTCGTTGTAGGTCTGTTCTCCCGGCCTGAAAGGCAATGGTTCGGAAAATTGCGTAATCACGCGATGCAGGACTTTATTGATCTGGTCGATCCTGTAAGCAAAGCCTTCACGCGTGAAGTTCCGGACGGCAAAAGAGCCGCCTAAGCCGCAAATCGGAACACTGAAATGGGCCGTGATGTGCTGGTTCGGAAAGAGGGATATCTCGGTCGGATAAAATGTGAAAGCGATGGCCTCGCTGGAAATATTAACGACCTGACCTTGCATAAACTCGCCGCTGGACTCGTCGGTAAACCAAATGGGCCAATGATAAAGCAATCTATTTTCTGTTCTGAGTTCAGTGTGACTGTCCATCGACGACTCCTTAAAACATTTAACCGACTCTATTGGTAGTAAACTCACAGGTGAAAGGATAAATGCCTTAGATTGGTTTGTTCATCACCATGGGATTGAACGTCATTACTCATTTGTGTTGCTTTCCCCGCGTCTATTTGAGTACTATATAAAGTATAAGATAAAACGGCAAAAAGCAAAATTTAGTATCCAAAAATTTTCAAGATTCTGATATCGGTCCTTGCGTTGAAGTTTTTGGGGATTTTCACCTTCACGGCGGATAAAGTGAATTGTTCCTTGATTGTTCGTTCAATATCCATAAGATGTTAAACACGAAATAAACCCGTTTGAATGCGACGTACTCAAATTGAACGAAAGGAAAGACTATGCAATGCCACGAAGTCGATTATGAGATTCTTGGGGATGATATGCAGATTGTTGAGGTCGAGCTGGATCTGGGCGAGACGGTTGTCGCCGAAGCCGGTGCGATGAATTATATGCACGATGGGATCACCTTCGAGGCGAAAATGGGGGATGGATCGGACCCGAGCCAGGGGATTATGGGTAAACTCCTGAGTGCGGGCAAACGCGTTCTGACGGGGGAGTCGATTTTCATGACACATTTTACGAATTCCGCTACCGGAAAGAAACGTGTTTCATTCGCCGCTCCATATCCGGGGCAGATCATTCCGATAAATATGGCTGAACATGGCGGGACGCTGCTTTGCCAGAAGGATGCTTTTCTCTGTGCCGCAAAGGGAACGCGGGTCAGCATTGCCTTTACGAAGCGACTGGGAGCAGGCTTTTTCGGAGGAGAAGGGTTCATTCTCCAGAAGCTGGAGGGCGATGGGATGGCGTTTGTTCATGCCGGCGGAACCGTCGTGCCCATCGATCTGAACGGTGAGACGATTCGGGTGGACACCGGGTGTATCGTCGCGTTCACGTCCGGAATAGACTACTCAATCGAACGAGCCGGGAATCTCAAGTCTATGTTCTTCGGCGGCGAGGGCTTATTCCTTGCTACCTTGCGAGGGACCGGTAAGATTTATCTCCAGAGTCTTCCATTTTCACGAATGTGCGACCGCATTTTGGCTCATGCCCCAAAGGCTGGCGGCAGCCGGAAGGGTGAAGGCTCCATCCTTGGCGGTCTTGGAGACCTCATCGGCGGAAGCTGAGTCCGTTTACGGCTATCAGAGAATACATCGAGAAATTCCCTTGACGAGCTTGCAGACGTCCATGACCGTGATAGACAGAATCAGGCCCAGGAGCAGCACCCAGCCTGTGACCATCAGGGGCAGATGCAGCCTGGCCAGCGAGCGGTGAATTTTTTCCAGGAGGCAAAAGAGGATCTTTCCGCCGTCCAGCGGAAGCACCGGCAACAGATTGAGCAGGGCCAGGTTAATATTGAGCATCGCGGCCAGACCGAAGATCTTCGTGAGGTCGCCTGACAGAGCGCGTCCGCCAACCGCGACAATACCAATGATCCCGGACATATACTCGGGTTGAGAAAACATTTGCGGTAACGCGGTGAGTACCTGAGAGCTGATTTGAATCGTTTGCACAAAGGGATAAGCGAGGATTCCGTAAAGCGAAAATCCCATTGTCATCGCGTTCAAAAAGCTCAGACAAATCAAAGCGAACAAGACGTTTGCGAAGGGGCCGCCCAGGGCAAAAACGATACGTTTACGAGCGGGGATTAAAAAGAAATCATCTTCATCCTCAATCCTCGGTAACACATATCCTCCGATGGGAAGGGCTGAAAGACGGTATTCCGTTTGCCCTTTGCCAAAGGCCCATAGTTTGGGGCCGAAACCGATGGAAAATCGTTCGATAGGGATATTCGATAATTTCGCAGCAATGAAATGCCCAAGCTCATGAATGAGAATTAAAAAACTAATTAGTACGAATACGATGACGTAACTCACTTTGTACACTCCTAAATAGAAAACATTGGTTCACTTAATTGTACTATAAATTGGCAACCAACTCCAAAATCTATTTTATTTAAGTTAGAAACAGTAAAACAAATGGCTTGCCCGTTCTGTATTACTGTTGAAAATCCTTTGGTTTTTGGGATGGCAGATCAGTATAATTGTATTATGCAATATAAATATACTGATTACTTTGAGAAAGAAGTGCTTAGAAAACGGCCCTACATCAAGAAAGAGTGGTGCATCCAGGTCTTAGAAAATCCGATTCGTGTTGAGCAACAAGAGGGTAACCGCTTTCGCTTTTGGGGTATTGTTGATGAATTAGAAGGCAGAGTCCTAAGGGTAGTAACGCTCGAAGATAAAGTCACGATACATAATGCCTTTCCTGACAGGGGATTCAAGAGATGAAATTGAATTATTATCCAGAAACAGATTCACTATATATCGACCTTACTGAACGTCCGAGTATCGAAAGCAAGGAAGTGTCTGAAGGAGTCGTTCTTGATTATGACGCAGATGGCAATCTTGTCGGCATTGACATCGACAATGCCAGTAAGAAGCTTGAGTTGAAAACACTTGTGCTAAATAAGATGCCAACTGATGTGCATAGTCTTTCTGCGTAGCTAAGTTTGGCGATATTGGATCTGAAGTTAACCATGCTCTTTTATCAGAATTACAATTCATGGATCTAACTCCGGAAGATAAGACTCAAATTGAAGCCAACCTCGATAAGTGTGATGCTGCGCTTTTGGAAAAGCCAATTCTGTCGTCTATTTACGATGAGAATTGGCGAAGGGATTTGCGAGAGAAAGTGTTATCCGCTCGAAAACATGAGGATGTGACATATGGAGCTATGGGATACGCTGCCCCGTTTCTTAG
>JAFGTG010000067.1 GCA_016934255.1 Sedimentisphaerales bacterium | reverse complement strand
CCTCCAATCACATCCCTGTTTTTGGAGAACATCGGCTTCCCTTGACAGAAAAGATTAAAAATCGTCTGTATTGTTAGCACAGACACATTCTATATCTAATTTTCTGAACACCTGTTCAGAAAAAATACTTGGACAATTGGCAAAACAGACTGAATTTTCTTTAGAACAAACACAACGCAATGCATGGCTAGAGGAAATTAGTATTCTTCATAAAATTCTATCGCCATATAAAGGATATATATATTTTGAATACTCAATTCCAAGAATGGGACAACGAGTTGATGTCATAATATTGATAGGACCCGTAATATTTGTGTTAGAATTTAAAATAGGCGAAAAAAACTTCCCTTTGTATGCAATAGAGCAAGTATGGGACTATGCGTTAGATTTGAAGAATTTTCACGAATCTAGCCATAATCATTATATTGCACCAGTTCTCATTGCCACCAAAGCACAATTAATGAATGCTGATGTAGTTACAACACCACAAAATGATAAACTTTTTTTCCCTATCAAGTGTAATGCAGATTCACTAATCGAAGTAATTAAAAATGTTCTGTTATTTTCCGAAGGCGATGATATCGAACATGATCGTTGGGAATACGGACGATATTGCCCCACTCCAACAATAATTGAAGCGGCAATGGCTCTCTATAATTGCCATACAGTTGATGACATTTCTCGCAGTGATGCTAGCGCAATTAATCTTACTCAGACGTCTAAAGCGATTTCAGATATTATAAGTGAATCAAAGGAAAAAAGGGAAAAATCTATTTGCTTTGTAACGGGTGTCCCAGGTTCTGGAAAAACACTTGTTGGTCTTAATATCGCAACTACGCATATTGATAAGACAAGTGATTTATATAGTGTTTTTCTTTCTGGTAATGGCCCCCTCGTTAAAATTTTACGTGAGGCATTGGTTCGAGATAAAGTCCGACGTGAAAAGGAACGTGGAAACAAAATAAGAAAGAGAGAAGCCTTTAGTGAAGTTAAAGCGTTTATTCAAAACGTTCATCATTTTCGTGATGATTGCCTTGTGGATTCCACGGTCGCACCTATTGAACATGTAGCGATATTTGATGAAGCTCAACGGGCTTGGAACAAAGAACAGACATCTAATTTCATGAGTCGTAAAAAACACACACCAAACCTCAATCAATCCGAACCAGAATTTTTAATATCTTGCCTTGATCGTCATCTGGATTGGGCAGTCATTATATGCCTTGTTGGGGGAGGGCAAGAAATAAATACTGGCGAAGCGGGTATTAGTGAGTGGATTGAATCTCTTAACCAATCGTTTCCAGAGTGGTATATCTATCTATCTTCTCGACTTACCGACAGCGAGTATGGTGCAGGCACAATTTTAAATAAATTAGCATCGCATCCGAAGGTTATACTTATAGATAAATTACACCTTGCCGTGTCCATGCGTTCGTTTCGTGCTGAACATATTTCATTATTAGTCAAGCAGATGCTTGACCTGGATATTAAAGGGGCCCAAAAGACATTGGGTAAAATAAATAACTATCCAATGGCAATCACACGAGATATTAGCAAAGCAAAACAATGGTTGAAAAAACAAGCTAGGGGTTCAGAGCGTTATGGTATTGTTGTATCGTCACAAGCAGAACGCTTAAAACCACATGCAATTGATGTTAAATCACCCATGAATCCGATTCATTGGTTTCTTGATGGCAAAGATGATGTACGGTCATCATATTATCTTGAGGATGTTGCTACAGAATTTCACATACAGGGATTAGAACTTGATTGGGTTTGCATAACATGGGATGCAGATTTTAGATACTCGAAAGAAGGTTGGAAACATTTTTCATTCCGTGGGAATCGTTGGACTTACATTAAAAAAGAAGAACGTAAAAACTATCTAAAGAACGCTTATCGTGTCCTCTTAACACGTGCTCGTCAAGGTATGGTAATTGTAGTTCCTCCTGGTGATTCGAAAGATCCCACTCGTAGTCCGGAGTATTACGACACAACTTATGAATATCTAAAAAACATTGGTTTCACCGAAATTTAATATGTATCGACCAGTCTGAGTTGGTTCTTGTTTATCTCAGATAAAGATTTTTCGTTCATGGCTGTTTCTGGCATATGCACAAATGCCGTTATGGCAAAGTAAAACCTGTAACCAATACTGACTTCTGGCAGAAAAAAAGAGAAGGAAACGTTACCAGAGATAAGAAGAATCTGCGAAAGCTAAGAAAGGATGGCTAGAAAGTCCTGGTTATATGGGAGTGCTGGACCAGAGACATTCCTAAACTTACGGACCGTCTCATACAGTTTTTAGATAGCTAAAACGTTTTTTTTGAAAGCTTGAAATCACGAATTGTAACATGACTCGCGACATACTTACGACAGCTCTTGCGACAAACCGTATTTGTCGAATCCGAAATCTGCCCTGATAAAGTCAGGGCCAACCCTTTTGATGTATGTTTTTGTTTTTTTTGAGGGGGGGTAAGTGGATTACTGTGCCGAGGATTCGTATTGCGGATATGGTATAGCGTATTGCGGATATGGTATAGCGTATTGCGGATATGGTATAGCGTATTGCGTATAGCGGATGGCGGGTAGCGTTTGAGCGTTTGAAAGACTAAAGACTCAAGACCCAAGACTACAGACTATTTCTTAAAGGTCTGTGGTCTGATGTCTGTTCTCCGTTCTCTGTGGCAATGATTCGTATGTCGTTTGGTCGTTAGTCGTTGGTATTTGGTATATGGACAGAAATCTTGTTAATCCAGTTATCCCGTCACAACCCATACCAATGGATTCCTGCCTCCGCAGGAATGACAAGCTCCGAGAATCGAATAATGAATCCATTCGACTCCGCTCAAGATCACCCAAACCCTCCGGTCAAACCGGGGGCTAAATAATGTGTCGTCCATCGTCCGTCGTGTGTCGTTAAAAGGTCCACATGGGCAGCGGAGCTGCGCCATCCTACGATTCTGAATCGGTTGATCGTGCTGGTTGTTGGTTATCTTCGTAGTCCTTTGCGTCTTCGTGCCTTCGTGGCGAACCAAATCCCGTTGATCCCGTCTAAAAATTGTATTTCATCTCTATTGACAATGTTCGATTTTTGCTTTATGATTGATGATTTAATAATTCGCAAAGTGCGAGGTGCGTGATATGTCGTATGGGACGCAATACGATATACGCACTACGAAATACGAATGAAAATTTGGACGAGATAACCGGATTACAAACTTAGACGGGATAACGGGATGAACAGGATAAAAAAATTAGCGCCTCCCCCGTAAGGGACGCTTGGCGGCGCTGTCATCCTGTCAAAAAAACTCAAGTATATCCCGTTATCCGGTCACAAAAAGGAGCGTTTAATGGAATCGACGACGGAACTGGGCATCGATTTATTTGGACATGAAACCCTCTCGATGGACGAGATCAAGGCCCTTTCGGGGACCGTTCATTCGAGCGAACGGAATATGATCGGCTTCAGCCAGCAGGTGGAATCGCATCTGTCCGAAACCGGGCAAAAAGCCTCTCTGGACCTCGGCATCGGGCTTTTTATCCTCGGACGGTACGCCGAAGCGGCCGATAAGCTCGCTAAAGCCAAGGACTGCGAGCAGAAATTTATGGTCCGGGCCTTCGCGCTGCGCCGGCTGGGAGAATTCGAGAACGCCATCGATAACCTGCAAAAAAGCCTGGATTTTGGGGCCGATAAGCTGAATGTCTCGATGGAAAAGGCGGCGACCTATCGCTACGCGGGGGATTACGAGGCCGCGGCGAAGGAACTCAAGAGCTGCGCCAACTTCGAGAACGTCAGCGCCGAATATCACTTTCAGCTCGGCCGGCTTCAGGAATTGCAAGGGCTTTACGACGAGGCGGCGGCGAATTTCGAGACCGCGACGGAACTGTCGCCGGAGCACTCGCGGGCGCTGTTCCATCTGGCTTTTCGGTGCGATATGTCCGGCGACGAAGAGGCGGCTATCGACCATTACAAGCAGATCGCTACGAGTTCGCCGGTTTATGTCAGTGCGCTGCTGAACCTGGCGGTGCTGTATGAGGACAGCGACCAACTGGAGAAGGCGACGCGATGCGTCGATGCCGTCCTGGAGATGCACCCGAACCACCCGCGGGCGATCCTGTTCAAAAAGGACATCGAAAGCTCGAAAACGATGTTCTACGACGAGGAGAAGGAAAAGAAGAAATCACGCAAGAACCAGATCCTCGAAACGCCGATCTCCGATTTCGAGCTGTCGGTGCGCAGCCGGAACTGCCTGAAGAAGATGAAGATCGATACCATCGGCGATCTGCTGAATATCAGCGAGGCCGAGCTTTTGTCCTATAAAAACTTCGGGGAAACGTCGCTTTCTGAGATCAAGGCGATTCTCGAACCGAAGGGGTTGTATCTGGGCATGGCGCTGGAGGATAAGGATATCGCCACAGGGGAAACCATTAACGACGTCGATGTAATAAGCCAGGAAGAAGGACTCGGGCATAAATCCGTCGAGGACCTTCAGTTGTCCGTGCGCTCTCGGAAATGCCTGCAAAAGCTAAGTCTGCGGACGATCAGCGATCTGACGAGCCGGACCGAAGCGGAACTGCTCGGCTGCAAAAACTTCGGCGTGACAAGCTTGAACGAAGTCAAGAAGGCGCTGACCGATCTCGGCTTATCGCTGCGGAACCTGGACTGAGAAGTTATTAATGAGTGACTAAAGTGACTAAAGTGAGCTAAAGTGACTAAAGTTAATTATAGAACGTTACACTTTTTTCAATTTTAGGCGCTTTAATCGCTAATGCGTTATTTTCGAGACAATGCGACAATCCTCACATGTTTGGTGCTTCTTCTGGCCGGGTGCGAACACCGGCAGCTTGCCAGCCCGACGATCCAGATGGATATCGAAGACAAGTACTGGATCAGGATTCTGCTGCTCGATAATGTAACGACCTGCACGCTCAACATGGCCGGCCCGTTTCGGGTTCTTGACGGCCGGGCGAATTCTCAGACACAGACCTCGGGCACACGTTTTAACCAGGCGGGCGCTCCGATCAATATTCAGCTTGCGGGCGATGGGATTACAATCGGTGGTCAGCTTTTCAAATACAATCCCCTGATTATCCTGCCCGACGATCCGTATATTTTCACTCTGAACGGCAAGGACTACCGCGGCAAGCTCAGGCTCATCATCCATCCCGACGGCCGCTCCTTCGACGCGATCAATCTGGTGCCGCCCGAGCCGTATTTGGCGGGGGTGGTCGGCGCCGAAATGCCCGATTACTGGGAAATCGAGGCGCTTCAAGCCCAGGCCATCGCAGCCAGAACGTATTGCTTTTACATAAAAAAACGGTTCGGCGCCCATCGGAATTGGGACGTGAAACAAACCGCAGCCCATCAAGTCTATCGCGGTATCGATGCAGAATCGGCCCAGGTTTGGCAAGCCGTCAACCAGACGAAAGGCCAGGTACTGGTTTGCCGGCAAGCCGACGGAACGGAGGATATTTTCCCCTCCTACTATAGTTCGACGTGCGGCGGGCACACGGAAAATAGTGAAAACGTGTTCGGCGATTCTTACGAGCCGCTGACGGGCATCGCGTGTCCGTTTTGTCAACACGTGGCGAAGCCCCGATACTTCTTCTGGCCCATGATTCAATTCGATAAGGCGGAGGTCATCGCAAAGCTTTTGGATAAATATCCGACATTGAAGCGGCTCGGAGACATCACAAGCATTAGCGTCGCCGACCAGACGGATCACGAAGGCTACTCCCGACTGACGAAAATCCAGCTTCTCGGTTCAACGGGAAAGAGCGACGTCGTCCGGGCCGAAGACCTCCGCTTAACGATTGACCCGACGGGGCGAAAACTCAGAAGCACGATCTGCCAAATCATGGAATTGGACGGCAAATGGGCGTTCCTGTCCGGCCGAGGGTGGGGGCACGGCGTCGGCATGTGCCAATACGGGGCCGAAGGGATGGCACGGCAAGGCAAAACAACCGAAGAGATACTCGCGCATTATTATCCGGGATCGAAGATAGCGACGATTGAGTATTGAAATGACAGGCTTTGAGATTCTCCATCAGGATTCCAGCTCCGCCGCCCGGCTGGGCGTGCTGACCACCGCCCACGGGCCGGTCGAGACCCCCGTCTTTATGCCCGTCGGCACGGCCGGGGCGGTCAAAGGCATCACGCCCCAGCAGCTCGAAGAAACCGGCGCCGGCCTGATCCTGGCCAATACCTATCATCTCCTGCTTCGCCCCGGCATCGAAACGATCGAGAAAATCGGCGGGCTCCACAAACTCATGGCCTGGAATCACCCCATTCTCACAGACAGCGGCGGTTATCAGGTCTTCTCGCTTAGCCCGTTAGCGAAAATCGATGACGACGGCGTCGAATTCGCCAGCCACGTGGACGGGGCCAAAGTCTATTTGAACGCGGAAATCGCCACCGATATCCAAAATCGACTGGGCGTTGATATCGCCATGTGCTTCGATCAGTGCACGCCGTTTGGAATGGGCACGCCGCAGCTCGAAGAAGCGGTTAGCCGAAGCCTCCTCTGGGCGGAGCGAGCCAAACGGGCCCACGCCAATCCCGACCAGATGCTCTTCGGCATCGTCCAGGGCGGAACGAATCTCGATCTGCGAACGCACTGTGCCCGAGAGCTTGTCAAAACAGGCTTTGACGGATATGCCATCGGAGGACTGAGTGTGGGTGAGGCGCATGACGATATGATCAAAACGGTCGCTCATACGACGAAATTTCTCCCGGCGGAACAGCCCCGCTACCTGATGGGCGTGGGCACGCCGAAGGATATCATCGCCGCGGTGATGGCCGGGGTGGATATGTTCGATTGCGTCCTGCCCACACGAAACGGACGCAATGCCTTTGTTTTTACGGAAAGCGGCCCGTTGAGATTGAGGAACAACGCCCATATGGACGATCCGCGTCCCATCGAGGCGGATTGTGACTGTTATTGCTGCCGGACCTACAGCCGGGGCGCGTTAAGACATTTTTTTAATTCCGGCGAAATGTTGGGGCCGATTTTGGCCTCGATTCATAACCTTACGTTTTATCAAAGACTTATGAAAAAAATTCGGCAGGCCATTAAAAACGACCAACTTCGCGAATGGGCAAAAATAATTGACTATTGATAAAAGATGAAAAGTCGTTACACTTTACGATTCGGCTATCGGTTCGCCGACGGCGATCTTAACGCGAAACGCCACGCATAACAGGATATAAGGAAAACTATGATGGACACGATTTGGATATTAGCTCAAGCAAACGGCGACGCGCCAACGGGTATCCCTTCGAGCCCGGTAACAACCGAGGGCGAATCCATAACGACCCAACCGGATCCCGGTTCGACGGAGCAACCGCAGACGGACCAGCCCCGGCCGAATCCGTATATGCAATTTTTGCCTTTTATTCTTCTCTTCGTCGTGATGTACTTCATCCTTTTCAGGGGTCCGCGAAAGAAGCAGCAGCAACATAAGCAGATGATGCAAGAGTTGGCGAAAAGCGATAAAGTCCAGACCATCGGCGGGATTATCGGAACCGTTGTGGATAT
>JAFGTG010000634.1 GCA_016934255.1 Sedimentisphaerales bacterium | reverse complement strand
CGGCAGCGTGAGATTTCGGTTGCGGAATTCTTCACGAAGAACCGGCACCTTCTCGGTTTTGACAATCCCCGCAAAGCCCTGCTCACAACGATCAAAGAAGGCGTGGATAATTCGCTGGATGCATGTGAAGAAGCGGGGATATTGCCGGAGGTCAAGGTGATCATCGCCCCCAGCCAGGATGAGGATCGATTTCGAGTCACGATCGAAGACAATGGGCCGGGCGTGCTCAAAAAGCAAATCCCCAGGATATTCGCCAAACTCCTGTACGGTTCCAAGTTTCACCGGCTCAAGATGTCCCGCGGCCAGCAGGGCATCGGGATCTCCGCCGCCGGCATGTACGGCCAGCTCACGACGGGAAAGCCCATCGCGATCACCTCGAAGACCTCGCGAAACAAGCCGGCGCACTATTACGAGCTTGAGATCGATACGAAGCGGAACGAGCCGCGGATCATCGTGGATCAAGAGATCGAGTGGCCGATCCAGCGCGGGACCAGGGTCGAGATCGAGCTGGAAGCCAAGTTTCAAAAGGGCCGCCAGTCCGTAGAGGAGTATCTCGAACAAACGGCCATCGCCAATCCGCACGTCTCGCTTGAGTTCGTGACGCCGGACGGTGAGACGAAACTATACGAGCGAGCATCCAAAGAGTTACCCGTCCAGACCAAAGAGATCAAGCCGCATCCTTATGGCGTGGAGCTGGGCGTGCTGATCAAAATGCTGCACGACACCACGGCACGCACGCTCCAATCGTTCCTGCATTCCGACTTTTCACGGATCAGCAGCCGGGTGGCGAAGATGATTTGCGAACAGGCGAACGTGTCCGAGCGCTCCCGGCCGTCACGCGTCGCTCGACAGGAAGCTGACAATCTCTTCAAAGCCATCAATCACACGAAGATCATGAATCCGCCCACGGATTGCCTCAGTCCCATCGGTGAAGAGTTAATCCTGGCCGGGCTGAAAAAGCAAATCGAGGCCGATTTCTATACGTCCGTCACTCGCCCGCCCAGCGTCTATCGCGGCAATCCGTTCCAAATTGAGGCGGGCCTGGCATATGGCGGTTCACTGCCCGCCGATAAGCTTGCCCGCGTGCTGCGCTACGCCAACCGTGTGCCTTTGCTCTATCAACAGGCGGCCTGTGCGATTACTCGCTCGGTGCTCACGACGGGTTGGCGCAACTACGCCCTCCAACAATCGGCCGGCGCTTTGCCCACCGGCCCTCTGATCATTATGGTCCATATGGCCTCGGTCTGGGTGCCTTTTACGTCGGAAAGCAAGGAAGCCGTGGCCCATTATCCGGAGATTGTTAAAGAAGTCCGACTGGCGCTTCAAGAGTGCGGACGGCGTTTGTCCGTATTTATTCGTCGCCGGCGTAAGGCCGTCGAATCCGAACGCAAAAAAGCGTATATTCATAAATATATTCCACACATCGCCATCGCGCTGCGGGAGATGCTGGAGCTTTCCGAAAAACAGGAAAAAACGATCGTCACGCAATTGACGGACGTTCTCGAAAGGAGCCGAACGTGAGTAAGTTAGCCACACAAATCAAAGAGACCGCCACTTCGGTTCGATCCCGAATACAGCGAAAAGGCAAGCCGACGTTATCGTTCCCCCTGCGGTCGTTGAGTAACGTAAAGTACCATCCGAAGAAAGGCTTCTTCGAGCTGAAGGGTAAGAAAAAGACGCGCACGTTAACCGTCGCCACGGTCAAGACGTTCGCCCAGACGCTGCGGATGATGTCCCAGGCCAAGACGCTCGTCGAGGACGACGAAATCATGACCAAGCGAGAAGCGTATTACGTTTCCAAGAACTGGGACGAAGCGCGTTTCGACGAGCAGCCGGAATCGGATACCGTCATCGACGACATCGAGGCCCTGTTCGAGGTCAACCGCGAGCAGCTCGGATTCATCCCCGAAGAAAAAGGCGGGGAGATCGCCGGCAAGCTCGTCGTCATCGACCGCGAATCGGACAGCGGCAAGCCGCTGCGTATCGACTGTACGAAGTTCGGCTCCGGGGCGTACTCGATTCCGATTTCCGTCGAGCATCTGACATTCGAGACCAAAGCCAAGTTCATACTGGCTATTGAAACGGCGGGTATGTTTCAGCGTCTCGTCAAACACAGCTACTGGCGCACGGCCAATTGCATCCTCGTCTCGATGGGAGGCGTCCCCACGCGCGCCTGTCGGCGCTTCATTAGACGGCTCGCCGACGAACTGAAGCTGCCCGTCTATGCGTTTGTGGATTGCGACCCGTACGGCATGTTCAATATCTACCGAACGCTTAAAGTCGGCTCGGGCAACGCCGCTCACATCAATCGTTATTTCTGCGTGCCTACTGCGACGTTCCTCGGTGTCACTCCGCAGGACATCGTGGACTACAAGCTGCCCACGCATCCGCTTAAAGAGATCGACATCAAACGGGCCAAAGACGCGCTCAAGAACGATCCCTTCGTGCAGCATTACCAACCGTGGCAGGATGCGATCAAGCAACTGCTGGATATGGGGGTCAGGGCCGAACAACAGGCGTTCGCCGTACACAATCTCAACTATGTAATTGAGCATTACCTGCCGGAAAAGCTTGCGGCGCCGAAGAAATTCCTTCCGTAGCCGAGATAAAAGCCCTTTCTATAGTCTGATGGTTCCAATAGACTAAGATTTTTTAAAAAAAGTGTGAATTTTCTTGATTTTTGTTGCATTGTAGTGCATATAGTGATATATTACTACATATAAATGAGGATTGTGTAATATGCAATTACTTTCGATAGAAGATTTGGCGGTGTATTTGGGCGATTCGAAGCGGACGATCTACAAGTACATCGCCAGTGGTGATTGCCCGCCGTATATTCGAATCAGCGCCAAGAATATCAAGTTCGACCGGGCCGATGTGGATGCCTGGCTGGAATCGAAAAAGGTCTATCCCGCTGCAGGAGGTCAGAAAATGAGTCATCTCAGTGTGGTTGGTAATGCGAAGGATTTGATTAAAAATGCCATCGAAGTTGGTAAGCTGCCTTGGTCGCCGCGGGCAAAAGCCGTTCTGGAAAACGCGGAAAAACAGGCCCGCGAGGATGGATTTGACCTTGTGGGTACCGAACATCTGATCTTCGGTATGCTTTCGGTTAAGGAATGTCTCGGCGCTAAGATACTCAATGATCTGGGCGTAACAGAATCTGAATATGGTAGGCGATATGAGTTGATACGGCAGGATGAGCCGGGAGAGGTGGCAAGTCAGTTGCGATTCTCGGAGGATATCGATAAAGTGATTCAATATGCTTATGACCAATCCGTTCAGTGGGATCATACCTACATCGGCGCCGAGCACCTGCTCATCGGGATCCTTAAGGCTCGCGCCGGCCGCGGCTTCAGGATTCTGGACGATCTTGGTATCATCCTCGAAAAGGTTCGTGACGAGACAGCTAAATTGATTGTTTGCCATAATACACAGACTGACAGGGAATAAAAATGCGTATAGAGAGGGGGAAATTGGCGGAGGAAGTGCATCTGTTGCGACGGGAAATCAAGGGAGATTCCGAAACACCATCAGGTTGACATCTTCTTCGCTGTGACAATGCGATCGTTATCATGGAAATCTTTTTCGATTTTAATTTCAGCGAATGCCTCAGTTTGTTCGAGCAGTTCCATAACGGCGGGGCCTTGAGCGTAGCCGATTTCCAACATCAAGGCGGCTTCAGGCTTTAAGAATTGATCGGCTTTTTCGGTTATCTTACGATAGACATCAAGGCCGTCTTCACCTGCAAACAAAGCAATCCTCGGTTCATAGTCTTTCACGTTTTTATCAAGCATCTCGTAGTCCGCGGCGCTCACATACGGCGGATTGCACACGATCAAATCGAATTGCTCCACATCCAGCGGCCGAACGAGCGGCTCGAACAAATCACCCTGCAAAAGAGTGATTCGTTCCACCAACTGGTGCTTGTCAACGTTCCGGGCGGCGACCTCGAGCGCGGCGGCTGAGATATCCGTTGCAATAACACGAGCCTCCGGGACATTCCTGGCCATCGCCACGGCCACGCATCCGCTGCCGGTACATAAATCGCAGACGAATTGTGTGCCGTGGCGTGTTCGTAAAAATTCTATTGCCCGCTGGACGAGCAGTTCCGTCTCCGGCCGGGGGATCATGCAATCATTCGTGATGTCCAGTTCCAGCGAATAGAACTCTGTCTTGCCGATCAGGTACGCGACGGGTTCGTGCCCGCCGGCGCGTTTGACCAGGCCGTGAAGCTCGTCCAATTGTGGCTTAGCAACGGGCTTGTCGAATAGCGTATAAAGCTCGATGCGCTTCAGATCCAGCACGTGAGAGAGCAAAAGCTCGGCGCTCAGGCGTGGGGCATCGACGCCTTTACCCGTAAAGAATTCCGTCACCCAATTGAGGAGCTTCTGTATGGTCCAGATATCCATAATTGAATTGTTACCTATTTAGCCTTCAAAGAAGGGGAAAAGCTCGAGCAACTCGGCCTGGGTAGGTTGCCGGCCGTATTCGCAGACCTCGAACGCCTCGGCGTACTTAACCTTTTTACCTTTGTCCGGTCCGTACAGCTCGATAAGCATCTGGCGATACTGGTCGGCGGTCGCCGCAAAGCGACCACGGAAGCTGTCGCGAACCCTCTCATGGGCTTCGGCACGCTCGGCTGCGTTCTTTGGGATCATGGACTCGTTTCCCGTCACGCAGCCTTCGACAAACTGCGATTCGAGCGCGACGAGAGCGTCGAGCTTCTGATCGATCACGCTATCAATGGCGACAACGATATCCGGCTCGAACGGATTGGGCTTCTGGAAGCGGTCCCAGAAATATAAAAAGACCGGATTGCTCTTCAAGTGCGGCACCTCCGGGCAAAAGAACGGGCAAATCACCATGAACGCCGCGTCCTGTACGAGAATCCCCGTGTAACGATGGTCGGGATGATAGTCGTTCGGACGATGTGACATGACGATGTCGGCGTTGGCTTGGCGGATGAGCCGGACCAGGGTCTTG
Source organism: Sedimentisphaerales bacterium (assembly GCA_016934255.1). Lineage (GTDB taxonomy): Bacteria > Planctomycetota > Phycisphaerae > Sedimentisphaerales > Anaerobacaceae > JAFGTG01. The sequence continues at coordinate 8,568 of JAFGTG010000634.1, read as the reverse complement.
CGATTTTCCAGCGTCGGCATGAGTTCGCCGTCGTGGTTATCCAGCACCTGCGTTTCAATCCCCAGGATGTCGGCGGCTTTTTCAACTTCCGCTTTCCGCCGTTGGGCCAGCGGGCCGCCGGCCATTTTCCAGTGGCCGATATCGCCGTTCGTTGTCGAGACGAAGTTAACTTTGTGTCCCTTGGACGACCACATCGCCGCGACGCCTCCAGCCCGAATCTCGCAATCGTCCGGATGGGCGCCGAAGGCGATAACGTTGAGCTTACCCAGACTGCCCGGCCGGGCCACACTCACCCGTTCGCTGGTCAGCGGGGATGTGGACAAGTCCCGCTTACCCGCCGGCGTCGAATACGCACGGATACCCGCCAATAATCCCAAAACAATCAGCGTGAGAGTCACTGGATAGACGATGGTCTTTTTCATGGTAAGTCTCCCAAAAAGGCATAGTTACGATGTCGTGCTCCCGCCTCACATGAGGCGGGACGAAAACACTCAAATCATTTCAGCTATTGCTCTACAGGAAACGAACCAATGTGTCAATGGTTTTGTCATTCGTATCCGGCCGGGTCCGCTGAATTGGGTTTGTTTTGCAAAATCATGTCGTTGTTTAGGATTTAGAAATTCGTGCTTAGTGCTTCCGGCCGGAGGCCGGCGGATTGGCTTTGTTTTTTCAGATGTAACCGCGGATGAACGCAGATAAACGCTGTTTATTTGCTTTTTTGGGTGTAGATTCATGGATTTATGTACGTTTTTGTGAAAATTTGTAAAATTTTGTGCAATTTTGAGTACTTTCTGACACGGATCCGTTCGACTTCGCTCCATTCGGCCCGAGCTCATGGCCGAGGGCAGGACAAGTTTACACGGATTCATAGTTATCTCGATTGAACATGAACTCAACCCAAAGGATTAGATTGGGTTTGTTTTGCATAATCATCTCGCTTCGGATTTAGGATTTAGTGCTTAGGATTTCCGGCCAACGGCCGGCATTGGTTTTGTTTTTTCAGTTTCGACCACGAATGAACACCAATGAACACCTCAATCCAAACGACATACGATATACGAACGACGAAACTTAACCGCGGATACCTGGGGCACAAGTTTCGCAGATGACGCGGATTCTCAGACTTAAAAAATTCGACATTCAGTATTCGATATTTGATATTCAATACCTTTCTTGCCTGACATCCTGATCTCCACATCCTGATAACCTGATGACCAGATTCCCTCTTATTTCTCCTGTCTTCTTTATCATTAGTCAATAGTCAATAATCAATAGTAAATTAGTTTGGTATTATACTAAACAATCCGCCCAAAATCAAGCAAATTCTTTCTTTTTCAGACGGGATTTTCCGGATCGACGGGATGAAAAAAATACCAAATACAAACTATTTTTAGCCACAGAGGACACAGACGCCGTCCCGAGCGCAGTCGAGGGAGCATGCAGAGTTTATGCATTAGGTATCGTTTCGTTGGATGGCGGTTATCTTCGGTAGTGAGCTCAGGGATAAACTCGTCCACCTTTTTCCTTATTGTGGCGAGAGTGTCTCGCCCTTGTACCTTGTAGTCGTCTTAGATTCTTAAATGTCCCTAAAAGAATCAAAAAGAGATAAGTAGAATGTGTCCTTTTAAATACCGGTCTAACTCAACACGGAATTGTTTTTATTATTGAGCAATTATTATTTTGTACGTAACTTTGAAAGATCAATTTCTCGAAGGCGTATAAACGATCCATCCCGTTCTATCCAGTCACAGTATTTCACGACCTCTGAATACTCCCTGTAGCCTTCGATGCGGATATGTATGCAATAGTCACCCCATACGTCACACCCAACGTTCTGCCGCAGTAACAGAGAACAGGTGACGAAATCTTTTTCAAGGGTACATTTCGTTTCTTTGACAATACCCGGACAGCGAATAGGTCGCTTTGGGGGGCATCCATCGGTTCGACAGGTGGCCTCTAACTGAATGACAACCGTTTTGGTTTCTACATCGTTAGGGACTTTCCTTGTCTTGCGAAAGAGATAGACGGCCCGCGTGCGCGAGTCACCGTCTTGTTTCTTTATTTCCTGAAATCCCATCTTTTGCCAGAATCCGAGAGAGGTCTTTGGTACACATTCGATTTCGATTCCAATAAAGTCTTTGGCATCTAACTCTTTTAAGACATGTTTAGCCAAACGACGACCATAGCCCAAGCCCTTACGTTGAAATTCGGGTCTAACCTCCATAATATCCATGCTTGGTAGATCAATTGACCACAAGCAAAACGCAAGAACCATCTCATCGCTTAGCCGGACCAGAACGCTTAGATTACCCTTCTTTTGGCCTTCTTTGATTAGATTGTGGTTACACCAAAATCCCTTTCCTGTTTCTTCCCTGATATACTCTTGTTCCAAAAAGTTCAAAATGTCATTCAAATCCTCGGAGGTTGCTTTTCTTATGGCATCATCGATCATATCTATATCTCTTGAAACTCTTGCATAGCTTTTAGTATCGTCTTATAATGATTTACTCCGTTCATCTAAGGTACGTTCAGGTCGCCTAATTCCGCTTGCTTGTTATTCCTCTGTAGTCAATATGCAGAACTGCTCTTTGTTCTATAAATTAACACTTGCTCAATTGGCATCCCTATTTGCTGGTACAGAAGGTGCTCTATTGCTATTCTGCCAATTATTTTCTCCGAGGATAGGGTTTGCTCACTTGTACTTGATGGTTCAGAAAAAGCCCCATATTGTTCTTCGATCAAATAATGGGTTTTCTGGTATGTACTTTCTGTCTTCTCTCCCTTGAAGCTAATTATAATCATAAGAAGCCGATTATCGGTGAAATCAAAACCAACAAATGCAGGACGCCCAAAAGCAGTTGTATGAAGCATAAGTCTTCCTGGAGCAAACTCAAATGCGTCTGGAAATAGTGACTTTACCTGAGACGTTGACATTAGCCACTTAGCCCCCATAAAGCCAGTTGGAGCATTTTGTGTAATTGATTCCTGTTGAACCGTATGAATTGCGGCTTGTCCACCCACTTGACGACCTATGTATTTTGCACAAAACATAATTATACAACACATAGTAACTGAACTTACAATGCCGACAAATCTGGGTCGCTTCTTTGTGAGTTGGTCCTCATCCTCTTGTTGGTTATTCATAACATCACATGTTGTTTCTGGCTTGCAGGTATTTTGCACGACGCTGATCTGTTCGACACTTGGCTCACTACCATCGGAGTCTTGTGGCAACCCCTCCCCACTCTGAAACAAGCGAGTATGTAACCACTTTACTTGCCCTTTTGAGGCTTTGGCCTGATTGACCACCTGTTTTTTGCTCCCAGAAGTAAAGCATACTAATACCCAAATGCCCCAGAAAACGATGGGCCAAAAGCCGTATGTGACCAGTTTAATTAGGAATGTGTTCCAGCTAAATACCCCGTATAGTAAGGACATCACAATGTATATTTCAATCCCAATGGCACACATGGCGGTAACAATCTTGGGCCACTTTGTTGATACTTTGACCTTCCTCCCAGAAAGGTTTGGCTCAATCTGTTTCACAGTTTGTCTTACTACGTCACCATCTTTGTCAGCTTTTGTATGACATACTTTTTCCCAGAGTCCTCTTCTTCTTGCTTCAGCCTCAATCGTAGCTTGTAGTGAAGGTGGAAGTCTATCCCAATTCTCCACTGTTGTTCCTATTACAGTGGGACTTATTGCTTGTTGTCTCCACATTTCCTCTATTCTGTCAACATCATTTTCCATTCTCAGAACCTTGAATATTAACCTTACCTAAACCCTTCTACAATTGGGAGTCATTCGTGGATAATTCAAAAAGGTCATTCGCTAATTCCTCGTCCAGAGTTTTGAATATCTCATGCTCCTCCAAGATAACAAAGATATTTCGGCTTTCAGTATATCGGCATATCGGCTATTTCGAGAGGTCGTATAATCGAGCCGGTGTGAAAAGCACAAATATAAAGAAGTACGTAACGGTTGTATCGGTTGTGAGGCTTATCCGATGGTATTAAGTACACCCCCCCCCGATTTAATGCCGATATAATGAGTATGGGAAAAGAGGAGAAGCCAGACAATCCAAAAGAGCAAGCGAATACCGAAAGCCGGAATGCTGAGGACATAGAACGTGCCATAGACGCACTTGCTCATGTTCTGCAAAGACACCTGCTCATGTTTGCCTACACGACCTATGCCTATCGCTTTAACCCGGCAGTCCGGAAAAGTCCTTATGGTGAACCTGTTGAATACATCAGTGCTTGGGACCTGTCCATCTGTGGAGAGGAAGATGATGGCGACTTTCTTCTTGAGTCAGAAAATGAGCGGCTTCTAATGCGGTATTTAGAAGGAGTCTGGTCAAAATTTGGCAGGGGCAAAGGGAAACGCCCGACAACACAAACGGTTGGCTATGATGAAGAGAAAGACAGAGTGACGGTCACACATGAGGACATCGAAGGAGGGAGTTTCCCAGCTTGGCATTTATCTTACGATCAGGCACACTATTATTTGGAAAGAATCACTGGGGCAGTTCTTGACGCAGTCACCAATCTGCGAAAAGCTGATATACTGAATAGGTTCAATGAGATCGCCGACTTTGCCGGAGATGTCGCTCAGCCAGCAGGTCATCCAACATGGGCCATTCCATCGACAAAATGCATAGAGGAGAACATTCCCTGGGAATATCCCCAGCAAGTCCTTGAAGTAGCCTCGCGTGTAAGGGATGCTAAATCTCAAGTTTTCAAGCGATATCCCAAAAAAGCTAAAGTTGAGAAAGAAAAAACGAAATGGGCTTTGTTGTGGAAGTTATACGAGACTACTCTGAAAATCTTGGTTGATGCCTTTATGGATAAATTTTGGGCGAAGCCCATGTAAGGGATATCTTGTTAATCGTCAATAATTGGCCCCAGTGGGCAAAGGGTGTTTATAGGAAAGAGCAACGAAATCGCTTAACAGCATCCTTATTCAGATATATACAATGCTATATATAGGCATGAATTGACATGGATACAGCAAAACTTTTCAAGAATGGTCGGTCTCAGGCGGTCCGGCTGCCTAAGGAGTACGCTATGCCCGTCGATGAGGTGTACGTCAAGAGAATCAACGGATTTGTCGTGCTCATTCCGAAGGATGGGAGTCCATGGGATTCGTTTATTGACAGTCTGGATAGATTCTCCGATGATTTCATGAACTTCAAACGCGATCAAGGCTCTTTTAAACGTCTTAGTGCTCGTGACCAACAACGAAAGGGAATTTAAAGGAGTGAAAGGTCTGCGAATTGAGAACTGGACGAAGCTGGAACCAGCCAGATGAATTTGCGATTTTCGATTTATGATTTAAGATTATTTCTCAGTGTCCTCAGTGTTCTCTTTGGCTTAGAAAAAAAGTTACTTGGACGGTATGAACAAGATTTTAGGATTTATGTAGGGGCAATCCTATGTGGTTGCCCAGGGCAGGCACGCGGGCCTGCGCCTACGTTTTTATCCGGATGATATGAAAAATTGACGGCTGTGAGATTGCCCGGTACAATCAGCGTATGATTTCTGAACATGATAAAGCTATGATCGTGGATATTGCCCGTCGATACGATGTCAAGGGCGTTCTGCTGTTTGGTTCGAGTATCGATCCGGACCGGGAGGCCAACGATATCGACCTGGCCATCGAAGGGATTGCTCCTGCGAAATTCTTTGATTTTTATGGCGAGCTGCTCTTTGCCTTGTCCAAGCCGGTTGACCTTATCGAACTCTCAAAGGACAGTAAATTCAACAGGCTGGTCTATCGGGAAGGAGTCCGGCTGTATGGCCAAAGTGCGTGAGCGGATAGAAGCGGAGTTTGAGAACATTGAGCGCGTTGTCGCAGAGATACCCGGCGGCAGTTTGTTGCCGAGTCTTTCATCTCTCGAATTGGCGGGAGTTGCGACCCACATTCACAATTTCTATAATGGGATAGAGAATGTTATCAAACAGATCGTGATAGCATCCGGCAAGAAACTGCCCGATGGTCCATCGTGGCACCAATATCTTCTTACCAAAGCCGTATCAAATCATATCATTTCCGATTCAACAGCTAAGGAACTGAAACGATACCTTGCATTTCGGCACTTCTTTAGTCACGCTTATTCATTCGACTTGGATATAGAGCGTATTATCCCCTTAGCCGAAGGCATTCAAAAAGTCATGTCATCTTTCAGATGTGATATTGATAGGACGATTGATGAATTCCTAACCATGTAGCACATCAGATTAATCTGTGGCTAAAATTTTCCTCGGTGTCCTCGGTGTCCTCTGTGGCAATGATTTGTATTTCGTCGCTCGTCGTTCGTATATCGTTATTTGAATCCGCGAAATCTGTGCAATCTGTGGCTGAAAATTTAGTTGGTGGTGGTATCGACGAGGCCTTCGTTGGTGGCGACGGCGTAGGAGCAGACGAGGTCGCCGGTGATGTTGTTCATGGTCTCGAACATATCTAAGATCGGGTTGATGCCTAAGGCTAACGCGACGATGACCGCGACCTGCTGGCCGGACAGGCCCATGGTTTCCAGGATGATGAATAAGAGCATGAGGCTGCCGCCGGGGACGCCGCCGGCGCCGATGGAGGAGAGGACCGTGGTGATCACTAAAATAATGAGCGAGCCGAGGGTTAGGTCGATGCCGAACATGTTGGCGGCCAGGACCGCGAACATAGGCAGGTGGACGCAGACGCCGTCCATGTTGATCGTCGCGCCTAAGGGCAGCGAGAAGCTGGCTAATTCGTTGCGGATTTTCAGCTCTTCCTCGGCGGTCTTGATCGAGACGGGCAGCGTCGCGGCGCTGCTTCGCGTGATAAAGGCCATAATCATCGGCTCTTTGATCCGCTTCAAGATCGCGAACGGATTGTGGCGGGTGACGATCCATAAAAGAAGCGGATAGACGACGAAGACCATCGCGACGATGCCTAAAACGACGCCCAGCGTGACGCTGACGTATGGGCCGACGATCGAGGGGCCGTACAGGCCGAAATTGACGATCGTCAGCGCCAGGACGCCGATGGGGGAATATTCGAGAATCCAGTCCACCAGTTTGAACATGGCGTCCCGGCAGGCTTCCACGAGATCGCTCAGCAGCTCCAGGCGTTTGATGCGCAGCTCGTCCCCGGCTTCGATCAGGATGCGGATCGCCAGGCCGAACATGATCGCGAAGACGATGATCGGCAGGAAATTGCCGGTCGCCAGGGCCTCGAAGGGATTGCGAAACAGGTTCAAGAGCAGTTGCGAGAGCGTGCCTTCCGTCGAGGCTTGCTGCGCGATGCTCTCGGCCTCGGCGCCTTGAACGCCGACGAGTTTTTGCCAGGCGTCGAGGGTCGAGCCGGAGCCGGGATTGATGGCCAGCGCCAGGCACGTGCCGAGGATCGCCGCGACGAACGAACAGAACATGTACCAGAGGATGGTCTTCAGGCCGATCCGGCCGAACCGTTTGATCGGCAGGCTGGAGGCGCCCGTGATCAGCGAGAAGAAAATGATCGGCACGACAATCATTTTGAGCATGTGCACGAAGACCTGGCCGAACGGGGAGATATACGGGATGATTTTTTCGGCCATGGTCGGGCCTTCCGCTTTGGCGCCCGTCGTCTGGGACAGGTACCACAATACGGCCCCGATCAACGAGCCGCCGATAAAACAGGCGATGATCCGGAGAATCAGCGAGGTTTTGAAATACCACCGAAAAAACGGCTTTATCATCCGTCACGTCCTTTCAATTCTGTACAAACGTATTCATGGTCCACACATTCTACTTGATTGGAACGGCAATTTCACTGCCAAATTGCGGCGATTTCAACGTCATATATCCAATAAAAACAGAATTCACTTGACACAGAGCTGCGAATATGATATAGTACACATGTTGTTTATTTTTGGGGCGGTTTCGTGGGGGAGAGTGGTTTTCTTCAGTGCAATCCCATGAAAGCATTTTAACCGCTTGCGTTCGATAACGACACAGTTGGAGGGTGATTAACGTCTTCAATAAAACGATGCAATATCGTGTCCTCTGGTGTTGTGACCGGACTTGACGGCAATACGAGTGATATTGACTGTAGATGTTGATCAGGGAAGAGTGACAATATAAATAGTAAAAGCGAGGTAAGAGTAATGAAGAGACTCACATTCAAACCCATCCTGAGGTTAGTCGTACTTTCGGTGGTTACTATGTCCCTGATGGGCTGTAAAGCGACGCTCGAACAAGAGGCCCAAACCGTGAGAGTTTCTCCGGTATCCAAGGAATACAAACTGGCTCAGAAGCTGCATGGCAAGACCTATATCCTCATCGCGGAGACGAGCACGGGACAGGAACAGCATCGGTACGCAGTTTCCGATTCTCTGGCGCGAGCCATGAAAACGGGTGGAAAGTGCGAGCCGAACGTGGAGGATGGTGCTTTCATCCCGTTCATCGGGGATAAAAAACTGCAAGTCATCAGTCTCTGTGATGAAAGTCATGAAGTTCTGTCATTCACGGATTTCTCGAATAAATTGAATGAGAAGGGGCTCTGTCACAAATATGCGGAGATGAAGCGATTTTATCAGGAGAACGGCATGTT
>JAFGTG010000633.1 GCA_016934255.1 Sedimentisphaerales bacterium | reverse complement strand
CCTTGCCACCAAAAGCTGTCATAGGGCATACGATTGTACTGATTCCAGGCGAGCTTGGTGGTATAGAAGTACTTCAAGCCGGCTTGCCGGGCCAACTGAGGAAGGCTATAGGGATAACCGAACACATCCGGCAGCCAGAGGATGGGGCTCTCGGCTTCCGGACCAAAATGCTCGGCAAAGAATGTCCGGCCGAGAAGGAACTGCCGGGCCAGCGATTCGGCCCCGCTGATATTGCAATCCGCTTCCACCCACATACCGCCGGTCGGCTCCCATCGGCCGTTCGCTACGCTGTCTTTGATTCGCCCGAACAGCTCCGGATAATCCTGACGGGCGTAATCGTACAACTGAGGCTGGCTTTGAGTGAACAGGTATTCTTTAAACTCGTCCATCAGCGCCAAGACCGTATGAAACGAACGTCCACATTTGCGTCTTGTTTGCCACAAAGGCCAGAGCCACGCCACGTCAATGTGCGTATGGCCGATAGCTGTCACGTCCACGTCCAGGCTCGCGCCGGTCTTTGCCAATCCACTCCTGAGTGCCTCGTGAGCCGTTGGCACGCTCTCATAAAACGCCTCGCCGAATGGCTCTCGAAGCTCCAATTGCTTGAAGGTCCGATCCAGGGCGTTGAGGATGCGGCCTTTGGCGGATTGGTTTGCGTCCAGCACTTCAGCGGTTTCCATCGCAACGCGAGCTGTCGCGATAAAAGATCGTGTCGCCCGATCGATCTGTACGATTTCTGATTTTTGCATGAAGAGTTTCATCGCAGGCGGGTCTTCAAAATAGCCCCACCGTCCGGTATAGCCATGCAAGGCAAGGATGTGCTCATTACCGTCGCAGTGCTCGGGGGAAAGATGGATGAGATGATGATACTTGTCGCACCCCGCTATGGGTTGGCCGTCGATATACACCAGCGACTCAGGATGGCAAAAGTCCCAGTTGTGAATCTCCCCGATATTCAGAAGAAGGCCCACAGTACCTCGATCGGTCCACTCCCGCGGAACTCGAAACCGGCTTCGCATAGTAAAAGTCGTATTCCAACGCCCCCAATACGTCTGCGGCTCAACCGAGGGCCAACGGCTATCGTCAATCTCGGTACCCACCTGGCCCGGCTCGCTCGCATCGGCGTGCTCCATGTACCGGAAGGCGCCGATACCTTCTCGCCGACGGTACTGCAACGGCTCGATAAGCGCCAAGCGTTTCCGAATTTTCGCAAGCGTTAAACGCCTTTCATGCTCCATCTCGAACTCCTGAATTTTACTCTGAGAAACTTTCAAGCTTCATCTATGAAGCCGGTCAAAGTCTATCGGAAAAGGTTTGACCGAGCAAACATATTCAGATACACTGCCCGTAATGTGAGCCAGCCAGAGTAACGTGAGCGAATAAGGATTCCAAATGACACAAAAACAGACGATTCAGGGGCCGGGCTTGCCGAATATTCCCTGGGAAGAACGACCTGCGGGTTCCAGCGCCGTGATGTGGCGATACAGTAACAATCCCGTTATCCCGCGTGATTTGATTCCAACTTCGAACAGTATCTTCAACAGCGCCGTGGCGCCGTTCGAAGGTGCTTTTGCAGGCGTCTTTCGTTGCGATAATACCTGCCGGGAAGCATGGATTCATTCGGGTCGAAGCCCTAACGGAATTGATTTCGAGATTGATCCCGATCCGATTCGGTTTGTATGCGACGAGCCTGAGATCGCCGAGCATCTCGAAGCCTACGATCCCCGCGTCTGCTGGATAGAGGATCGATACTACGTAACATGGTGCAACTTCTACCACGGTCCGACTATCGGAATGGCCTACACGAATGACTTCAAAACGTTCCATCAGATGGAAAACGCTTTTATCCCTTACAATCGCAACGGTGTTCTATTCCCCCGGAGGATTAACGAGCGATATGCGATGTTAAGCCGGCCGAGCGATACCGGGCATACGCCTTTCGGCGACATTTTTTATAGCGAAAGTCCCGATCTGTGCTATTGGGGCCGACACCGGTTTGTGATGGGCACGAAAGGTGGGTGGCAATCCAAGAAAATCGGAGCCGGACCCGTTCCGATCGAGACGACGGAAGGATGGCTCCTCATCTATCACGGCGTGCTCAATAGTTGCAATGGGTTCGTCTATAGCATGGGCGCCGCGCTATTGGATATCGATAAGCCCTGGAAGGTCATGTACCGGGCCAAGCCCTACCTTCTGTCCCCGCAAATGCCATACGAGTGCATGGGAGATGTCCCGAACGTCGTCTTCCCATGTGCGGCCCTGGCGGACGGGGATACGGGCCGACTGGCGGTCTATTACGGCTGCGCCGACAGTGTCACCGGTCTGGCCTTTGCCCAAGTGGATGAGGTCATCGACTTCGTGAAGACACATTCATCGCTGTGAGGAAAGCGGGTATGGCGTCGCGAGAGCTTGTAACCTGGTTGAATGGAGAGCAAACGCATGAACATCAACAATATCACGAATAACAGAGTTATTATATGTATATCCACCAGTCTGTGTGCCTTCGCATGGAACATAGGATTCACCCTGGCGCAAACAAGCGTCACGGAAGAAACCAAGTCCGTTGTTCTCAACAAAGGCCTGACTATCGACGGTATCGGCCAGTACGGGCGCAGCTCGGTATATCAGGATGTTTTGGCGGAACAGATTATCTTGGGTTCATGGTCCGAACCTCAGACGGGAGACACAATGAAGTCCGCCGATGGAACAGAAAGAACCTGGAAAGAGATCGAAGCCGATGAAAATGGATGGTTCTCCGGCGGGCGAAGCCGTACAGGATACATTTACGTACGGGTGGATTCAGACGCGGAACGCATTATGTTATTGAAGATGTTCGGCAACAGTATGGCCTACGTCAACGGTGTTCCACGTGTAGGCAGCCGCTATCAGTATAAAGACAAGAGTGAATCCTGGGAGCCGGATTTCTCATACGTTCAGCTACCCATACTGCTGAAAAAGGGACACAACGACCTCTTGTTCCAACGTACGTGGCGTTCGCGCGGTCGGATGAAAATCACACTCTCCCAACCCGGGGCAGATATTTTTATGAACGCAACGGATCTTACTCTTCCCGATGTCCTCGTAGGCCGCTCTCTTGACACGTACGGAGCAATTGTGGTCGTGAATGCGACGACTCGTGTGCAGAAGGACTTATCCTTGAAGGTGACCTGCCCCGATCAACGCCCATCCACCATCGGTGTTCCGATCATTCAACCCCTGAGCGTCAGAAAGGTTCCCTTTCCCATTAAACACAACGGAAAGACGAATCCCGAAACGAGCCGCTTGATGATTGAACTAAAGCTTCTGAGCAAGACCGGGCGCAATAATATACTACTCGACCACCAAGACGTCCTTCTTGATGTCCGAACGCCTTCCGAGCCTCATAAACGAACATTTATTAGCCGGATCGACGGAAGTGTTCAATATTACGCCGTCAACCCGGCGACGCCACTCCCTTCGGACGTGTCCCCACCCGCTCTGGTGCTGAGCGTTCACGGAGCCGGTGTATTGGCTCTCAACCAGGCACGGTCTTATCATTCCAAGAGCTGGTGTAATATTGTCTCACCCACGAATCGTCGTCCTTACGGATTTGATTGGGAAGATTGGGGGCGCATCGATGCCCTGGAAGCGCTGGATGATGCCAAAACGAAACTGGGTTATCATCCGGAGCGCGTTTATCTGACGGGGCACTCGATGGGGGGACACGGGACGTGGATTCTTGGCTCGCTTTATCCGGATAAATTTGGAGCCATTGGCCCCTGTGCGGGCTGGCTGAGCTTCTGGTCTTATCGGGGAGCTACCAAAGCGGAGAATCCTTCAGCTATCGACCGAATGCTGATGCGCGCCGAATCCGCGGGCGATACCGCCGTGCTCGCCAAAAATCTGGCGGCGACGGGTATTTACATCCTCCACGGCGCCAATGACAATGTGGTCAGCCCCGAGCAATCACAAATGATGATCGAACAACTTAACACCTTCCATAAGGATTTCGTCTATCACGAAGAACCCGGGCAAGGGCACTGGTGGGATATCTCGGACGAACACGGTTCGGATTGTGTGGATTGGGCGCCGATGTTCGACTTCTTCGCTCGGCACGCCCTGCCTCCCGACGAAGCCGTGCGACAGATCGATTTCCTTACGGTCAACCCGGGCATCAGCGCATGGAGCCATTGGGTCGGTATTGAGGACCAGATTGAACACCTCACCCTGAGCTCGGTTAGCATCCGCGTGGATCCGGGACGACGACGGTTCGTCGGCACGACCGACAACGTGGCTCGTCTGAGCCTCAAGTTGGATATCCTGCCCGGCCCGGAAGCGATTAACGTTAAACTCGACGACCAGACATTAACGGACATTCCTTACCCTACGAAAGACAAACAAATCTGGCTGACGCGAACGAACGACCAATGGGCAGTCTCAGACAAAGCTGTCCCATCCTTGAAAGGGCCACACCGGTTCGGACCGTTTAAGACCGCCTTCGATCATCGAATGGTTTTCGTCTTCGGAACCCAGGGCAACGAAGTGGAAAATGCCTGGTCGCGGACAAAAGCGCGGTTCGATGCGGAACAGTGGTGGTATCAGGGCAATGGGAGCGTGGATATCATTGCGGATGTAGATTTTAACCCTGCTGAGTATGCGGACCGTGGTGTTATTCTATACGGGAACGCTACGACCAATGCCGCCTGGAACCAGCTCCTAACAGATAGTCCGGTTCAAGTGAGTTCCCAAGGCGTAACGATTGATGGCCGACGTGTTACGGGGGATAGTCTGGCTTGCTTGTTCCTGCGTCCCCGGCCGGACAGCGACGTTGCGTGCGTCGCCGCAATCAGCGGCACTGATATCAAGGGCATGCGACTGACGGATCGGCTCCAGTATCTCTTTGCCGGCTGCAATTATCCCGATTGCATCGTGTTTGGACCTGAAATGTTAAGAAAAGGGCCCGAGGGCGTAAGAGTCGCCGGTGTTTTCGGTAGTGATTGGAGCGTTAAGTCCGGCTCATTCGCCTGGGCGGACCAGAAAACAGAGGAGCCGAATGAATTGCCTGCCTACATCGGCCCGGATCCAAGGCCCTTCGTTATGCCACGTCACTACGTATGCCAGCGAGTCATAGGCCCGATGACCGTGGACGGCAAGCTGAACGAGCCGTCCTGGGAGAAGGCGCCTTGGACCGAATATCATCTGGATATCGAAGGACAGATGCGACTGGTGAAGCCGAGATTCAACACGCGGTGCAAAATGCTCTGGGATGATCGGTATTTCTACGTCGCCGCCATGCTGGAAGATCCACACGTCTGGGGAACTATTACTGAAAGAAACACCGTCATCTTCCATGACAACGATTTCGAGGCCTTCATCGATCCCGACGGGGATAGCCACTCGTATTACGAATTCGAGGTCAATGCGCTGAATACGGTGTGGAACCTTTATATGGACAAGCCTTACAAACATGGCGGAAACGCCGTGAACAGAGAGATGCCCGGTCAGAAGAGCGGCGTTTACGTCAAGGGCACACTGAACGATCCCGGCGACACAGATGAATACTGGACGGTGGAGATTGCCTTCCCGTGGAAGGCGATGGCCGAGTATGCTCATTGCGCTTGCCCTCCGGAGGATGGCGACCAATGGCGGGTGAACTTCTCCCGGGTGCAATGGAGTCATAAGATTGTCGATGGCAAATACGTGCGCGTGCCGAGCAAAGAGGAGAGAACGGATGACTTACACGAGGATAACTGGATCTGGTCGCCCCAAGGCGTCGTGAACATGCACCGCCCGGAGACCTGGGGCTACGTCCAGTTCTCAGCCAAAACCGTCGGTACCCCCGTTGAGTTTCAGACCGACCCGACCGCCAGGTTGAAATATCTTTTGCACAAGGTCTTGTACGCCCAGGAAGAGTACCACCTGAAGAACAAGCGTTATGCAAAAACACTCAAAGAGCTCGGTTTTGATGAATCCACTCATACAGCATTGACTGAAGCGATAGTATTGCGAGCCGACAACGGCAACTGGGAAGCGAAAGGACAAGTCACTCTACCCGACGGCAAAACCAAAACAGTCTTCATTCGTCAGGATGGAAAGGTCTGGACGGAGTAAGATACGTTTACACCAGGATGCGATGATATTCATCGAGCATGATGCGGTAGCTTTCCGGGGGCATGCCCTGGAAGATGCAGTTTGACGTCGAGAAAATGTATCGATTTCCTATCCCACCATACGTCATACAATACCGGACTGATTCGCGAATCCGTTGCTCATTGACGTCCTGGAGCATGCCGCAATGGACATTGCCCATCAGAATCCAATCCGGAAACCGCTCTCGGACGGCCCTGATATCCATGTGGCCCTGGGGATCCACTGACTGGTACCCATCCACGCCTGTGGTGTGGATCTGATCGAGCAGCTTATTGATGTCTCCATCCGAATGCAAGAGAGCTTTTCGATCCAGGTCATGTACGGTGCCAACGATTTCGGTAAGATACGGCACCACGAACTCGCCAAAGTGTCCCGGTGAAATGAAGGGACCCGTGTTAAAACCAAAGTCATAGCATAATACAAAAAAATCGGCGCCCGCATCCACCTGACGCCGGATTCGCTCTTTGGCCTCGTCGCATTTTCGGCGTGCCTCGGCTTGCAATTGCTCGGGATGCTCGAACATTCTGACGGCGAAGTCCACCATGCTGTCGCCGGAAGGCATGTAGAAAACACCGTCCCAATCATGCACGCGCACCAGCGCCTTGTCACCAATCGCTTTCTTGACCTCCGTTATCCCTTTCAGACCGTGATCGTAACTGAAGTAGGCCGAGGCGTACCCCAACTCTTCCACAAGACGGAGTTGAAGCTCAATGTGAAGCTTTAACAAAGCGTCCTGCCGGTCTGTCTCCGAACCGTAATTCTTCTCCTGGACGGCCTCAACCTCCAGTCCAAACATTTCTTTACCAAGCTGGAATTCCAATTCGAAATGCGGCGGGCGATCCGGCACCCGACCGTTCAAAATCATAAGGAGTCGATCCTTGTTTGTCATGGACATCAGGCTCCGAACGGCATTCTACTGATCGATGACCCGACCATCATCACGATCATCGACCTGCATGGTGCGCAGCCGTCGATACATATACACAACATCGTAAAAACCGCCGATGATAAACCAAAGGGTTACAACGATGGAGCTGGCGTAAATGAACCACGTCCAGAAATGCCAGAAACGCAGCCAGGACTCATTGGGGATTCCCCCTTTTCTCAGAAAATGCCAGGCATTGCCTACAAGGAATACGATAAACCAGACCAGAGGCCAGCCCAGCGTGACGCCAGCCACAACCTTGTCGGAACGCGTGAATTCTTTGGTCCAACCCAACTTTTCCAAGAGGGTTTTCCTGTCCTCGGCGGCGAGTGACGTTTCTCCCTCAACGGCATACTGGCCGCGATGGAGCATGCGATCCAAATTAAAGGTTTTTGGCTTGCCCAATAAAGAAACCAAGAGATAGGACACAATGACCATCACAATGACCCAGAACGACATCTCTTGCCCCGTCAACGTGAAGATAGGCGTTAGAATAGCCACAATGCTCTCGTTCTCCAATTCCGCCAGAAATCCGGCCCCGTGATGCTGAATCCAAAATCCGACGACCGTTAACACCAATCCTGTGATCATGGCGGTCCAGGCTGCCGCGGTTGTGCCTCGGTTCCAGTAAAGCCCGCCGATAATCACGGCGCCCGCTCCCCCGACGAAAATGCTTGCGGATAAGGCACAGAACATCTGGATACGTTGAACATGCTCGAAGTACAAACTGAAGATGAAAATGAAGATGGCCACTCCCAAGATAGACAACCGCAGCAACCGGAGGTGTTGCGCGGGAGAAAGAGGCTTCTTACGAAACGGCAGGACGACATCTTGGATAAACATACTACCCCAGGAGTGCAGGTAGGTATCGTGTGTACTGATAAAGGCGCCCAGCATCGCCGCACACATCAGCCCCAGAAGAATCTTAGGAAAAACCATTCCCATAAATAACGGTCCTTTGGCCTGACTTTGCAAGGCTTCGATACGCTTGAGATCATCCGGATTGGTGACGTCTTCACGCCCCTTGAGATCATCCGGCGACACGGCCGCCACCCGGGCCTTGAAAGCTGTTGACGCCTCGGCATAATCCGGATGACGCATGTATGTGCGAAGGCAGAGAGGAACAATTAAAACGACCAGCATCAACACGCGGAACCGCCAATGACTGAGCATCTGGGCCATTTTGGATTCATGCGGGCTCTTAGCCGAACTGTTGTATCCGGCCGTGCCCTGCCAACCCATCGCACAATAAAAGAAGATCACAATACTGATCAGGTAAAACCAGATATTGAAGTTCTCCTCTTTGCCCATATCAAAGGGATTGATGAGAGATTTACCCGGCTCCGTAGCCAGCAGTATCTCGGAGATATGCCCCCAACGGAATGTGTAAAGGAGATATCCAATCACGATGGCAAATACCACATACGCGAAGGCCCCCTGGATGAAATCCGTTAACATAACAGCTATCTGTCCGCCCAGGAAAGTGAAGAGCAGGGACATTCCCAGCAGGAAGACCATGATCGCGGCGAATGTGGATATCTCCAATCCCGCAAATACAAACACCTTCGGCAGGCCGCAATACCATATAAAGAACCGCGCCCCCACCGAGGGGAAGATGCCGAAGTTGATAATGCCCGACAGAAAGGCCAACAAACCGGCAAATACTCGAAAGTTCCTGCTGTAGCGCATCTCGAAAAATTGAGCCAGGGTTAATGCACGGGTTTGCCGGAAACGATAGAACACCCACCCGGACACGCCCATAATGATAAGCATCGGCCCTTCCATGAATGGCCACCACACGGCGTTATATCCCACGTCGTAGTATTGCTCCAGGTATCCGACCAGGGTAATCACACCCATCATGGCCATGCTCATGGCGACAGACAGAAGGTAGCGTCCCCCACATCGCTGAGCCGCTAAGAACGCCGCGACGCTTTTCGTGTAACGCCGGGTTGACAAGGCGCCTAAAACAAGGACACCAATTAAACCAGCAACGATGGCCCAGTCAATGACATGCATATTCATCGTATCTTTGCTCCCACAATCCATTGTTCCCAAAAAAGACGCTCCATCATACCAATCCTCCGGAGATTTTCAAAGGTTCCGTTAGGAAAATCACGGCGGAACCGGAATGCGACGGTAAAAGCATTTGCCATGAAGCCCAAATATACTTACAATGTCCCCGTAATTGATTGCAATATCTAAATAGGAGTGCCGTATGAATCTTCACTGGCTCGATATTGGCACGTTGTCCATTTATCTGGTTGGGATCATCGCAACGGGTATATACTTTTCCAGGAAGAATACGAGTACGGAAGAGTATTTCGTGGGAGGCCGGTCGTTCGCCGGCTGGGTCGTCGGATTCAGCTTAGTCGGCACTTCTATCAGCTCCATCACCTTTCTTGCCTTTCCCGCAGACTCCTTCAAAACCGCCTGGCTTCGATACCTGCCGAATTTGATGCTGCCCGTCGGGATTGTGATTGCATCCTACGTCTATCTGCCTTTCTTTCGCCGGGGCAAGATTACATCGGCTTACGAATACCTTGAGGGTCGTTTCGGGCCATCTATACGGGTTTACGGCGCCGGCGCTTTTATCATCACACAACTCGTACGCCTGAGCATGATCTTGTATCTGCTTTCGCTCGTCCTGCATGAAATGCTCGGTTTGAGCCCCTTCATGTGTATTCTTGTTGGAGGAACATTTGTCGCATTATACACCATCATCGGTGGAATTGACGCGGTTATCTGGACGGACGTTGTCCAAACGCTCGTTCTAACGCTCGGGAGCATTCTGTGCCTGGGGATCATCATACATAAGTTACCCGGCGGCCTGGGACAGATTTTCTCCGTGGCGATACGCGAACATAAATTTTCCCTTTCCGAATTGACCGACGGCAAGCTCAGTCCCGTACCGTGGGGCTTTTCCTTGGAACGCAAAACGGTCATGATGATGTTTTTCCTCGGACTGACTACCTGGCTGACCGAGTATAGCACAAACCAGAACACGATCCAGCGATATTGTGCCTCGAAGAATGTTCATGAGGCCCGAAAGGCGATGTGGGTGTGTGTGTGTTGCAGCCTGCCGATCTGGACCTTCTATATGTTTTTAGGAACGAGCCTATTCGCATTTTTCGATTCTTTCCCAACTTCCGAGACCACGGAGATGCTGACGGGGGCGCGCAAAGCGGAACAGGTTTTACCCTTTTTTATCATGAATTATCTGCCGCCGGGCGTTACGGGGCTGGTTATTGCCGCCGCTCTGGCCGCGGCGATGTCGTCATTGGACTCGATCATCAACGCAGTGGCTACCGTTGGTATTGTGGATATCTATCGCCGCCACCTTGTGAAGGGCCGTGAAGACAAGCATTATCTGAAAGTGGCGTGGATATTTGCCAGCGTCGCAGCGGCAGTGATGATAGGCGGAGCCATTCTCCTGGCGAAGAGTGATACCAAAACACTACAAGACACCGCAACCATATTGGCCTCCTTATTCGCTGGAGGCCTGCTGGGGATGTATATGCTGGGTTTCCTGACGAAAAAGGGGGACGCCCGCGCCGTCGGATTCGGAATCGGCGCTACTATTTTGTTCACCTGCTGGACCATGCTATCGAGCAAGCAATTGCTCCCGAAGGCGTTAGAGGTCCCATTCGACTTATATTACACCATCATCATTGGCAACTTTGTGATGTTTGTCGTCGGTTTTATCGCCGGGACTCTGTTGCCTAAAAAGAAACGCGACCTGACGAACCTGACGGTTTGGACACAGGACGGCACACCTTTGGAATGACGAGGATTATTTAAGAGCTTCCAGCAATGCAGAAAAAAAGACAGACAGATTCTTTCAATGAAAAAACAACAAATGCTGTTCATCATTTTGCCGACGGTGTGTGGCCGGTGATGTTGACCGCATTCGCTTCAAATAAACAAATCGACTGGGACGGCATAGATCGACTGACGGACTGGTACATTGCTTCGGGTGTCGCGGGATTATTTGCCGTGTGTGGATCGAGCGAGATGCGCGAGCTCACCTCGGAAGAACGCCTTACTCTGGCCGAACGAGTCGTAAAGCGAGCGAATGGTCGTGTACACGTGGTGGCCACCGGCACCTTCGGGGGCGCTATTGAGGAACAAGCTGCTTTCGTGAAGAAAATAGCCGATACCGGCGTTGCCGCCGTCGTGTGTCTGGTCAACGAGCTTGCCGCCCAGGACCAGACGGACAAACGCTGGAAAGCCAATGTCGAACAATTGCTGGAGAAGACCGGTGAGATTCCGCTGGGACTCTACGAGTGCCCTTCGCCTTATCATCGGCTCCTGAGTCCTCAACTTCTGAGCTGGATTGCGCCCACGAAGCGTTTTTTCTGGTTGAAAGAAACCTCGGAGCAGATTGATCTAATCACGAAGAAGATCGAAGCCGTGCAAGCGTCGTGCCTTCGCTTTTACAACGCCAACACCGTCACGTTGCTATCGAGCCTGCGCCTGGGCGCTAACGGATTCAGCGGCATCGCGGCTAATTTCTGCCCGGCTCTGTTCGTTTGGCTATGCGAACATTTCAAAGAACATTCAGAAATGGCTGAGCGTTTGCAACGGTTCTTGAGCATCGCCGGGGCACTCAAGGGATACAAGTATCCTGCCTCCGCAAAGCTATTCCTGGCACTTTCGGGTATGAAGATTAACACGACCTGCCGAGTGCTCGACTACACCTTCGGTGTGAACGATATCGGTATGATGGAAGCGCTCCGGCAGGAAATACGGGCATGGCACGAAGAGCTTGGGCTGCCCGACGTTTCGTACCAATAGATCGAGACCATGATGAATTCTATCAGTGGGAGATTTCATTCATCCAATAGCACTTCACACGTGACGATCTTCTTTGGACCGAATCGAATCGAAAGAACATTATCGTTCACCGGCAGTTGTTCTCTTCTCTCTTCATTCATGTTGGTCAGCCAGGCTTCTTTGATCGGGCGGAAAAACGTAATCTTTGTATCGACATCCTTCAAGGTCGGATTGAACAAACGCAGGACAAGCGAGTCCCGATACTCGCACTTCTTAAGCGTGCTGAGGATAATGTCTTTCGATTCTATATCGATGAGACTCATCTGTTTGGGCAAATCGCCTCCCCCCCTGCCCGCCTGGGCGGCTTCCAACAGGAGATTGAACTTTTCAGCCTCGCGATACACATCCCCTTCTTGCCAATTTCCAGCGTGCGGCATAATCGCATAGCGCCACTGGTGTGAGCCCATCGACTGCGCCAGCTCCATCCAGGGATAGACATCCCACTGATCGATGACGGGCGACTGCATCGCGGT
>JAFGTG010000066.1 GCA_016934255.1 Sedimentisphaerales bacterium | reverse complement strand
TGAATGTTTTGTTCCCTCAAGGCTTTCAAGACCTGGAGGGTATGTTTGGGCCGATTATAACAGACTAAGATAACCGGGATATCGTTTGCAGAAGATGATTTGTGTGTTACCGGAATGATTTCTGTGATAGGTAAACGCTCGCTTGAAGGTTCATTTGTCGTCGCAATAACCCGGGACGGTTGAGAAAGTTTGTGAAGGATTTCTGTTCTGATCTGTTCCAATTCTGCACCTACAACACCACATTCTATCAGCAGGTTAACGTATTCAAGGGCTGATTTTAGGTCTCCCCTTTGATAAAGTCCCAAACCATGACTGTAAAACCGTTCGGCGATCTTCCGTATTCGATCCGTATTCGGCGCTTTCTGAAAAGCCTCAAGCGCATATTCCCGGGCCAGGTTCCAGTCTCTCAACTGGATATAGCTTTCAACGCTCCAGCAGGTTAAACCGGCTAACGCTTTCTCGCGCAGTGAACGAATATGCTCCGGCGTTCTGGGATCGTTACAAAGCCTTTCAATCGCTTTTTTCCTGTCTGCTATACGCTGTTTACGTGTATTCGCCTGGCGGCTTAATTGGCCCGGATGATCCGTGTATTTTGCGACGAAGCCGGGTACGTAGCGTATGGGATACTTTGAGCCGAGGCTAATCCAAAAATTAAATTCATCGGCGCCGCTGTATTCATCCTTTTCGAGCGTTTTTAAACACAATGTCCGAAAGAAGCTGGCGCAAAAGGGAGGCGTCCATTCGGAACAAAAATACGATTCGAAGTCCCATGGGCGGGGATGGACCTCGCCGGTGATTCTTCCGTCGAGATCGGTCACGAAATGATCGCCGTAAACGGCGGCGGCGTCGGGGTGTTTTTGAAGATTCTCCACGGCCCGGGAAACGGCGTGGGGTAACAGTTCCTCATCAGATAGACAAGATCCGAAGAATGTGCCGTTGATCCGCGCCAAGGCGCGGTGGAACGCCTCATCGGCGCCGGAATCCGGCTGAGAAACGAGCTGGATTCGTTCACCGTAGCCTTGAAGGATTTCCAACGTGCCATCGGTCGAAGCGCCATCCTGGACGATAATCTCTATATTGGGATAGTCCTGAGAAAGGATACTATCAATGCATCGTCTAATGCTTCTCTTACTGTTTTTGCACGTGCAAAAGATCGAGACCAGGGGACATTTTTCATTGCTGTTTATTTCCATGTGAATCAATTCCTGTTTATTCATGTCGCAAGGAGCTCGACCTTTATTTGGATTACCTCCATCGACCTTTCGGGCCTTGAGATCGCGTCAAAAGATGTCGATCTTCAAACGGGATGAACGGAGAGAGTCTTGTTCTTGATATCACGCCTTTTTCCTTATGTTTGCAGTGGATACCAAGAGTGAAATCGGTCCCTTCGGGGGGAGGGGTATGTCTGACCCAGAGCCAATCCAACAAAGGTCTATCAACCGACGTCCCGAATTCGGCATAGAGTCTGCGTTGCGTTACGATTTCTTCCATCGACGCATCCTGGCAAAGAGCGACGGCCCCGCCAATCTCATACAATCTCATGATGATGTCGATATCCCAACACAGCGCGGTAAAACGCCGGTCCACTCCTCCGATCTGATCCCACGTACTTTTCTTGATAAGCCCTCCCATCCCCAATCTTGGCGATTGAGGGATACCCCACCAAAAATAGTCCGCTTCGCCGGTCCAGTCCTTTCCATCGAGAATATACCTGGCTGTGATCATGATCTTGTCACAGTCGTAACTTCGGTGCAATTCAACCATTTTGTCCAGCGCATGTTCGCTGAAAATATAATCATCCCCCGTATTCATGATAAACTCGCCGACGGCGTAGCGGCTCGCGATCTCCGTGCATTGGGCCGGCTTGACTTCGCTGTAAATGAAATGAAAATTGTCCGGTAATGTGAATTCCGGTACTTTATGGCCGACGAAGATAATTTCAAACGGCACTTCGTTGGAGGCAAGAGACTCATACAGCCCCATCCAATGTTCCGTATGAATGCATTGCCCAATGATACTGATAGTCACTTTATTATCCATCATGAATACTCCTTGCACCAGGGTGATTACATATTCTTGCGATACGTTTCAAGGGTCTTTCTGCCTCGTTTAATCTGGTTTATCTCTCTTGAGGTATTGGCTTTTTGGGCTGCGACGATTAAACATAAGCCTTCATACTGTTTCCGTATTTGCTCGTGTCGATATCGAAGCTCCGGCACGTCGAGAATCCCGATTCGTTTAACCTTGTCCACGAGAGAACCGGCTTTGTTGGTTAAAGAACCAAACTGTTCGTTCGTCGAGTCGCCCTGGCGGGCCAGTCGCAATAACTGCTCCAACAGATCCTGTAGATCGTACATTAGACGCAATCCTTCAACGGTAGCCGTCTCAATGTTATTGGTGCTCTTTCGATTCGTTTGTGTACTAAGGTTCAAGAGCGCACTCCTTTCCATTCGGATTCGGTTGTCTGGTTTGGGTCAGGCTGTGTTCGACTTCCTCCAATAGGGCAATAGCATCTTTATGGCTCTCGTCCAGTGCCAAAAGATCCAGAAGGATTTTCCTGCACTCATCGAATCGACCGTCTTTCATATAGAGAGACGCCAAAGGAAACATAACCGAGGTGTCCCCCGGGTGCATATCCAGGTAAACTTCCAGGTAGTGAGTGATCTCGGAAAACGACCCCATCTCACAAGAGGCTTGAAACAGGCCGAGCAGCGCTATCAGGTTATCCGAATCCAGCTCCAGGCATTTAAGATACATCTCGAATGCCCGTTTGTAGTCGGTCTTTTGCTGTGCGGTGATGCCCAGTCCGGCATATCCTTTGACGCATCGATTATCCAGCCGGCAAGCGACCCGAAAGGCTGTTTCAGCGTCATCGAGACGATTTTCCTGCAGGGCGATCACCCCCAGACCGACGTACGGTCCCGGCTCATCCGGTGCGAGAGTCGCCGCTTGCTCGTAATATTTTTGGGCCTGGGAATAGTCACCCAGAGTATTATGGCAATCCCCGAGCTCTTGCAAGACTTCATAGTGCTGGGTCGAATCATGCTGCTGACTTGCGTCATTGAGTGTTGCGTCCATATTCATATGTTCCCTTCAAGAATACCCCTCTCGTATCCGTTTGAACGCCGAAGTTTGTGCAGATACAAAAGAGCAATCCACCGATCCGTCCGAACATGAAAGTATGTGTTCCGCCGTCTTGAGCAGTTTGATGGCCGAGTTAAAATCTTTTTCCTGACGTTTAATTTTGGCTTCCAATAAGAGAGTGTCCACGTGAGGTTGCTGCTGATTGATGTTCCGGGTTAGCTTGGCGGCCCTTGTATATTCACCGGCTTTAAAGAAGGCTTTTGCTGCAAGCCTTGTCATCCATAGCGTATTATGATAAAGCTCGCCGATACGTTCGTACATTCGGGCGGCCTCTGACCAATTACCGTTTTGCTCTTCCGACTTAACTTCTTGGATCAAATTATCGAATTGGAAAGGAAGCTCTTTGAATTCCGGTTGTCTGAGTGTGACGCCGGATGCCCTAAGAGAGTCCCGAATGGATAAGTGCGGGTACGTTTTCCGTGCGGATTGCAGGACGTTTCGTCTGACAACGGCGCCCCAAAGCCTATCCGTTGATTCTTTCAGCTCGAAGCCGGGATAATCGGGCGAACTGTGGATCAAGGCATGAAGCGCGCATTCGATCCAGAATTCTTGTATGGGAAAGTCGTTCGGAACAATGGCAACGTATTCGTCCTCGCATCGTTCGAGGATCGTATCGACTCTCTGGTCCGGTGATGAGAATGGACTGACAGGTTCACAGATGAGATTGGGCATATCTGTGTTCAACCGATGGACGTCAGATTCCGGC
>JAFGTG010000632.1 GCA_016934255.1 Sedimentisphaerales bacterium | reverse complement strand
ATTCAGACCGACGCCGCGATCAATTTCGGCAATTCCGGCGGCCCGCTCATCGATATGTACGGCAAGGCAGTCGGCATGAACACCGCCATACTGGGGCCTGGCGGCAATATCGGCATTGGTTTTGCCATCCCCTCTAATATGGCCAAACAAATCGCCGATCAACTCATCGAAGGCGGCGAAGTCGTTCGAGGCTATCTGGGCGTCTTGCCTCAGGATATGACCGCTCAGATGGCTCAGGCATTTGGTTTAAAAGATGACAAGGGCGTGTTGATCCCCGAGGTAACCGAAGGCTCCGCGGCGGATAAAGCCGGTTTGAAGCATAACGACATCATTCTCGAAGTGAACGAAGAATCCGTGGAATCGGCCAGTCAGTTGCGGAATACAATCGCCAGGTACAAACCGGGCACGAAGGTCGAAATTATCGTGTTTAGAGACGGGCAACGTAAAAATCTTACAGTCACGCTGGAAAAGCGCCCGGCGCCTGAGGAGATGGCCAGCCGGGAGTCCCAGCGTGAAGATACATTTACGGACTTAGGTTTCTCCGTTCGAAACCTAACAGAAGAACTCGCCCATCGCTATGGATTCGAGGGTGAGAGTGGTGTGATTGTCGATCGAGTTGCGTCGCGCTCGATGGCGGCGCAAAAAGGGATTGTTCCGGGGACGTTGATTAAGGAGATCAACAGAAAACCGGTTAAAAACGTCGAGCAGTTCAGGTCGGCTATGAAAAAGGCCATGCGAAAAGGACAAGCCCTTCTATTAATTGACAACGGGCGGCTCAGCCACTTTGTCGTTTTGGAATTTGAAAATGAGGATTAACGACTGAAGTATTGTTTTTTGAAAGGAGTATAACGATGAGAATCGAACAAACAAGCAGGAATGTGAAAAGAGCGGCAGTTCTCGTGAGTTGTATGATGTTTTTGATCTTCACGATTGCATCCGGATCGCTTCGGGCGCAAGAGAAGGAGATCAAAGATCAAGACATAATCACCGCGATAGAAATCGAATTATGGGATGATCCGGCGGTGGCGTCGAATCCGATTGACGTCGAGGCAAACGACGGTATCGTCATATTGAGCGGCACGTCGAATAATATTCTGGCGAAAGAGCGTGCCGAGAAGATCGCTGAAGCCACCGTTGGCGTACGTTCAGTGGTGAATCGTATCGTCGTCCAGCCGGCAACGCCTCGATCGAATTCTGAGCTTCGCGGCGCGGTACGGGGCGCGTTACTCGCCGACCCGGCCACAGAATCTTACGAGGTCCAGATTAAGGTGAATAACGGCGTTGTAACACTGATGGGAACCGTGGATTCCTGGCAGGAAAAACAACTCTGTGAAACAGTGGTTAAGGGTGTCAAAGGAGTTCAAGATGTGAAAAATAAGATCAATGTTGACATCAAAATCCACCGATCAGATAACGAAATCAAGCAAGAAGTCGAAGAACGCCTGATGAACGATGTGCGAGTGGATGACGCATTGATCCATGTCGATGTCAAAGACGAAGAAGTCATCCTTTCAGGGATTGTCGGCAGTGCGCAGGAAAAGGCACAGGCCCGGATCGATGCCTGGGTCGGTGGCGTTGATAACGTCAAGACCGATGATCTCGAGGTGCAATGGTGGGCCCGTGATAAAATGCGCCGGACGGAGTTATATGAGTCCCGTACGGATGAAGAAATCAAAGAGGCTATTAAGGATGCCTTTGTCTATGACCCACGGGTCTATTCTTTCAATGTGGATGTCAATGTGACAAAGGGAACCGTTGCGCTAAGCGGTGTTGTGGATAACCTTGAGGCGAAGATGGCCGCCGAACGGGATGCGAACAATACCGTTGGTGTTCGATATGTTCGGAACAATATTAAAGTCCGACCGAAGATTGTTCCGCCGGATCAAGAACTTGAAAATCGCGTGAGTTCGGCTTTTCTCGAAAATCCATATATTGACCGATTCGATCTGATTGTCTCGGCGTCGAACGGAGTCATTTATCTGTCCGGCCAGGTCAACACGTCTTGGGAAAAGACACTCGCCGAGAATGTGGCCGAGGGCGTTCGAGGCACTGTGGCGGTGGTCAATAATGTCAAATACGAGCATGAGTGGGTCTGGAAGCCGGATTGGCAACTCCGTAAGGACGTTAAGGATCAGCTTTGGTGGAGCCCGTTTGTTGACAGTGATGATATTAACGTCAGCGTGAATAACGGCATCGTTACCTTGAGCGG
Organism: Sedimentisphaerales bacterium; assembly: GCA_016934255.1. Lineage (GTDB taxonomy): Bacteria > Planctomycetota > Phycisphaerae > Sedimentisphaerales > Anaerobacaceae > JAFGTG01. The sequence continues at coordinate 18,624 of JAFGTG010000632.1, read as the reverse complement.
CAAGACTGACACCTACACCGAGCGTCAAACCGCCGAAGATAACGCCTATCAAGGGGGCGCCAAGGAGGTGGTGAATAACCTCCGTGTGAGTCATCCCTACCATAGTCCGTACGATCACAGAATGTTCAACGCACCGTATTATTATGGACCATAGGAACGAACAAACAAACTCATAGACAAAGACGAATCATGGGATTTATAGAAAAATCCCCCGCAAATTTGTTGAGTCGAAAATTCTATTAAGAAAGGAGTACACTCATGGCATTATTAAGTACAAGAAGACCAAGACACAGAGGTATACGACGGTATAGCGATTTGTTCCATCCGTTGGAGAGTCAGATGAACCGTTTGTTCGACGATTTCTGGTTAAGCCCTTTCCGCGAGACGGAACCGTGGACGGGGGGATATCTGCCCGCAGTGAACGTCAGGGAAAATGACGGTCAGGTGATTGCCGAGGCCGAGCTGCCGGGCATGTCGGAAGCTGATATCAACGTCACCGTCAACCGGAACACTTTGCGCATTTCCGGCGAAAAGAAACAAAAAGAAGAAACCAAAGAAGAGAACTACTATTGTATGGAAAGTTCTTACGGGAGCTTCGACCGTCTTGTCGATCTACCAGCCGAGGTGGACGAGGAAAAGGCGGAAGCGGAATTCAATCAAGGTCTCCTGACGGTGAAGATACCGAAAAGCCAGGAAGCAAAAACCAAATCCAGGAAAATTCCCGTCAAGACCGGATAAAATAAACGGAAGGAGCGGACTTGGCGTGAATAAAGGCCATGCGCCACGATCAAACAAATCTTCGAATAAATATTCGTGGCGCATGGTTCTATGATAATGTTTAGTTTCGAATGCATTGTATAACACGGGAGTCAAAAATGCCCACTTACGAATACGAATGTAAAAAATGCGGGAAGAAATTCGAACATTCACAGCCCATCGAGCAATGGGACCAAAAACAGATCTGTCCGGAATGTCAAAGCCAGCAAACGGAAAAACGTGTTACATCCTTTATCCCGAAAACAAGCGATAAGAGCTAAAGTGTATAACGATCATTTTGGGAGATAAAGGCATGTTTTTAGCAGAGATGTTATTTGCGTTGTTTATGGCCATGTTATTCACATTGATCTTTGCGATTGGATTGCGCCGGATGGGACCGTGGGCCAATGTATGGATATTCTTTTTAATTATCTTCCTCGCGGCTTGGGCCGGGGGAATGTGGATCAGTCCGGCCGGCCCGGTGTTTATCGGCATCGCCTGGCTGCCGATCTTATTCTTTTCATTCCTCTTGGCTGTTCTTCTGGCTTCGTTCACCCCGCCCCAGCGACCTGAGCCGAGGGTGGAAACCATTTCCGAGGTCAAGGACAAGGAAGCCGCTGTGAGGGCTTTTGACGCCTTTTTTTGGATATTGTTGATTGGTCTGGTGGTGATTATTCTTTTAGGCTATGTCGTACCCAGGATCGCCGTATAGAAAGTGAATTTGGAATGAAAGATAGTGAACGGGCCAAAAAGCTGGCGGCAGAAACTGCAGCACAAATGATACCCGATCATTCGATGGTCGGATTAGGTACGGGATCAACGCTCGAATACGCCATCAAGGAATTAGGGCGCAGGATACGTGACGAAGATCTGAAGATATCAGCCGTTACGACCTCATTCCAAGGTCAGCTTTTGGCTAATGAAAACAGTATCGTGACTCTAAATTCTATGAATGTGCCGAATTTGAATATCGCCATCGACGGCGCTGATGAGGTGGATCCGAACGGCAATCTCATCAAGGGATTAGGCGCCGCCCTGACCAAAGAAAAGATCGTCGCGGCCATGCCCCAACGATACATCATCGTTATTGACGAGACCAAAAAGGTTACTCAACTCGGAGAAAAAACACCCGTCCAGGTCGAAGTGGTTCCTGATGCCCTGGCTCTGGTTGAGTGTTTTTTGAAGAAATTGGGTGTCAAACCGAGGGTGCGGCCGGACCAAAGCAAGGCCGGACCCGTCGTGACGGACCTGGGAAACCTTATCGTGGATGTTGAATTCGGAATTGTTAACAATGCCGAGTCGCTTGAGCAACAAATCAATAACATACCGGGAGTCGTGAGCAACGGCTTATTTCTGGGTATAGTCGATGAGGTAATCGTTGGTTCTGTCGAGGACGGGCAAGCCCGTGTTGAAAGACGGACCTTTAAGAAAAAAACATTTAAGATTTAACCACTGGAATATCTTATGGCAACAGACCCGATCTGTGGGATGAATGTCGATGAGACAACGAAGTTTCAACTGTCTCACGAGGGGAAAACGTACTACTTTTGCAGTGGCGGATGCATTAAAAAGTTTGTGTCAGAAAATGACATTCCGGCGGAGAAAATAAATTTATCTACAGGTTCGCCAAAGTGGACCTTTTACCGGAATAAAACGTTTATCGTCTCAATCATTCTCATGTTACTGGTCATGGTGTCTTATGTACTACCTGTTTTATCAGCATTCAGACATTCTTTATTCGATTATATTAAGATGATTTGGTGGGCGATTATATTGGGTCTGGTTTTGGGAGGCCTAATAGACAATTACATTCCTAGAAAATATATATCTCATTTGTTGGCAAAACCTAAGAAACGAACGGTTTTCTATTCGGTCATTTTAGGATTTTTCATGAGTGCCTGTTCCCACGGCATTCTCGCGATTTCTATTCAGCTTCATAAAAAAGGGGCATCCCCTGCTTCAGTCGTCTCCTTTCTACTGGCCAGCCCGTGGGCGAATATGACCCTTACGATCATGTTAATCGGATTTTTCGGTGCGAAGGCTTTGTTTATCCTTCTTTCTGCTATTATTATTGCCATCGTCACAGGTTTGATTTTTCAAATTCTGGAAAGCAAAAAACTTATCGAGGAAAATCCAAACATGACAGCGATTGATGAAGGATTCTCGATTGTCGATGATCTGAAAAAACGCATGAAGGATTACAAATTCACCAAGGACTCGTTCAAGAAAGATTTCACAGGCATTCTTCAAGGAACCGTCGCCTTAGGCAATATGGTGTTATGGTGGATTCTCATCGGTATTGGCCTGGCCAGTTTCGCCAGCGCTTATGTGCCTTCCGATTTCTTCACGAAATACATGGGAGCAAATCTTCTGGGTTTGTTCGTCACTTTGATTTTTGCGACCGTTATTGAAGTATGTTCGGAAGGATCGGCGCCGATGGCCTTCGAATTATTCCGACAAACAGCCGCTCTCGGCAACAGCTTTGTCTTTCTTATGGCCGGCGTTGTTACGGATTACACGGAAATTGGATTGATATGGCAAAACATCGGCAAAAAGACGGCCATCTGGCTGCCGGTTGTCGCCGTTCCGCAGGTGCTTCTCTTAGGTTATCTGGCCAATCTCGTTTTTTAAATGCTCATGTAAATACAAACGCTCCTATTTGCATTCGAGGGAACTTTTGTCTTTCATAAAGCAAATATTCAAGACGGTCGAGATTCTAATTCAGCGCCGTGAGACAGAAGAAGACTTTTTAGATTCCAACATCTTTCCTCTGTCTCAAACGGCACTTTATCAATGAAACTGTGGTTTGGAATAGTTCGTTATGCTGTCCGTACAGGTTCGCATATCCTTTCCAATGCTCGGTATGCCAAATGCTCATTGCTGGTTTTAAGAGCGAGGTCTCCAAGAGATAAAACACCGACGACGGTGTTGTCTCTGCCTAAGACGACGAGATGGTGCACTTTATTGTCTTCCATGATCCGTTCGGCCGTTTCGATGTCATCCTCTTCCGAGCAACAGAGGACGTCCGGCGACATGACTTCTTTAACAAGTGTTGTTTTGGGATCGAGCTCTGCGGATATGGCTCGCACCACGATATCACGGTCAGTGATCAGACCGATCGTCTTATTGTCTTTTTGGACGGGTAGTGCTCCTACGTCCGCGGATTGCATTTTCTGTGCTGCCTTGATTAGATTCATATTATCGGCAATCTGCATGACATGGCTGCTCATAATCTCTCGTACTTTCATAATCCTATATCTCCAATTAGCGTTCTTGGCTCCGGGGTTCAATTACAGTGCTTTTCACAAGCCCCTTTACCTTTGAAGTTATACAATTCACGCTTGTCGTTAAATTGGGAATTTGCCTAATTCGGATTGCTAAAATACTGACTTGGATTGTAGCACATAGGTATTTACCTACATCGATTTCAGGAACACCCCAATATCTCATTGAACGGTACAGAATTATACTAAAATTTGACAATGGGAATGATGTTCAAGACGGAGATATCAATGAGTAAAACTCGCTCGAAAGGAAATTGACGCTACGCTTGTGCTTCTAGGGAATATCGCGGTGGACGACCCAGAAGGGACGAAGGTTTATGACTCGTTAATGGCCGCACGTGATGAGCGAATGATCATCTTAAGTAAAGAGGATACTGCGCTGGTCAATGCATTACAGCGTCGAGCGGCCGTCGTGCTGCAAAAATCAATCCGGGAAAGCTTTGGACTCACCGTAGCGGAAGCCATGTGGAAAGGAACGCCCGTTATCGGCGGCAATGTGGGCGGAATTCGATATCAGATCAAAGACGGTTCGGATGGATTTCTTGTCTCCTCGATAGAAGAGGCCGCAGATCGAATCGTGCAGCTTATTAATGACGAAACGCTGTGTCGCGATCTTGAACAAAAAGCCAAACAGAAGGTAAAAAATCATTTCCTTTTGACACGTTTGTTGGAGTAATATCTCGATTTATTCAATTCCTTTGAAACGGCCTATTGTCTTAAAACTCAGTAATACCGAACCATGAAATAAGGAAATCCCCGATTTCACTACTCGCAACATGATCGTATGCTAATTTAGGACATAAATTAAGTAAAACGAATTGTTAAGAAAGGAGAAACGAACCATGTTGCGAAGTGTAAAAAGCCTAATCGGTTATAAAATTGGAGCCACAGACGGTCCGTTAGGAAAAGTGGATAGCTTTCTCTTTCATGATGACTCCTGGATTATTCGATACCTCGTGGTCGATACTGGGAACTGGCTTCCGGGGCGCAAAGTACTCATCTCTCCGGTATCGCTCGAACAACCCGTCACGAAAGTCAAGATGCTGCCCGTGAACCTGAATCGGGAACAAGTAAAAAATAGCCCGGACATCGATATGGACAAGCCTATCTCCCGTCAGGCCGAGATTGAGCTGCATAAACATTATGACTGGACACCTTATTGGATCGGCGGGGGCTTCGTTGCACCCGTGGAACCTTCAAGTGAAGAAAAGAAAGAGGCCGCCGTAGCCGCCAAAGAAAAGGTGGGCTTACTTCTTCGGAGTACTCAGGAAGTTGTCGGCTACCATATCCACGCAACCGACGGGGATATCGGCCATGCTGAAGATTTCATTCTCGACGATGAGAGCTGGATTATTCGCTATCTGGTGGTCGATACCAAAAATTGGCTGCCCGGCAGAAGCGTACTGATCTCTCCGCAATGGATTGAGAAGATCAGTTGGTCCGACTCGAAGGTCTGGATCGATCTTCTCAAAAACCAAATCAAAGACAGCCCCAAGTATGATCCTTTAGCGGCCGTAAACCAGGAGTACGAGACCCGGTTATACGACTATTATGGTCGTCCCAAGTATTGGGCCTGATCGACAATTTCAATGTCATCGGGCGCTGTGGTTTCGGTTCAAAAACGAGGTGTCGTTTTTTTTAGAAGGCGAATCGTACTGATTGAAAAGGTCTGACTTAATAATAAGGAGATAACTGGATGCTCCAGGGTATAAAGAATCTAACAGGTTATTTAGTGAAAGCGACCGATGGGGATATCGGAACAGTGAATCAGTTCTTATTTAGTAGCAAAACGTGGATTATCCGCTATATCGTCGTGGATCTGGGTCAATGGTTGCCAGGTCGAAAAGTTCTTGTTGTTCCGGGTATGGCTTCTTATCCCCCCGACTGGAATAAGCATCTGATTCCCATCAATCTGACGAAACAACAAATTGAAGAGAGCCCAGAAATAGATGACCGAAAACCTGTCTCCCGGCAGAAAGAGATTGAACTGCACAAATACTTTAATTGGGTGCCCTATTGGGCACCTGATCCGGGGGGGTACATCAATCCGCCTATACCGCCAACAATAGAACGGATTCCCAAGCAAGAACTATCTGCTACCCAAGAAAAGGAAGATCCTAACTTATACAGCACAAAGGAAGTCCAAGGGTATCGAATCCACGCCCGCGACGGCGAGATAGGACATGTAGAAGATTTCATCATGGACGACCAAGACTGGACCATTCGTTATCTCGTGGTCGATACTCGAAACTGGTTGCCCGGAAAGAAGGTTCTTGTCTCACCGGAGTGGATCGAGAACATCAGTTGGGCGGATTCGGAAGTCCAAGTCGATCTTTCGCGAGAGGCTGTCAAAGAAAGTCCTAAATACGATCCTTCAGCGCCGGTCAATCGGGAATACGAAGTCCGGGTCTATGATTACTATGGGCGTCCCGTCTACTGGGAATCGCATGTGTAACCAGGAGTTCTTAATCTCTGAAAATTATCGTACATCCAAGATGATATGTCGATTCATAACAAGGACATAGCAGACGTATTCGAACAGGTCGCCGACCTTCTTGAAATTAAGGGCGACAATCCGTTCAGGATACGTGCTTACCGAAACGCCGCGAGGACGGTCGGCAATCTATCGAGAAATGTTTCGGATCTGATCTCCCAAGAGGAAGACCTCACCCAATACCCGGGTGTTGGCAAAGATTTGGCCGGAAAGATCGAACAGGTGGCCACAACAGGAGAATTGAAACTTCTGGAACGGCTAAGAAGACAGATACCCGGGGAGTTGAGCGAACTGATGAAGATTCCGGGATTGGGTCCGAAGCGCGTTGCCACGATGTATCATGAGCTTGATATTAGTAAACCGGATCAGCTCCAGAAGGCGGCCGAGGCCGGAGAGATTCATGAACTCCCCGGATTTGGATGCAAGATTGAGCAGAATATCCTCGACGAGGTGAAAAGACTGTCAGAAGAAAAATATCATCAGCTTAAACTCACAGAAGCCGAACAATTTGCAGAACCGCTGATCGATTATCTCAAAAAAGTTAAGGGGATCAAAAAGATCACAATAGCAGGCAGCTACCGGCGACGCAAGGATACGGTTGGCGACCTCGATATCCTCGCGACGTGTCAGGAAGGTTCGAAACTCATGGATCGCTTCGTGGGCTATGAGGATGTGGAGAAGGTTGTATCCAAAGGTCAGACCCGTTCGACCGTGCTCCTGCGTTCGGGGTTTCAGGTTGATTTGCGGATTGTTCCCCAAGTCAGCTATGGAGCCGCCTTGATGTATTTCACAGGGTCCAAAGACCATAACATCGCGGTTCGCAAGATTGCCCTCAGAAAGAATCTCAAGCTCAACGAATACGGGCTATTCAGAGGAAAAAAGCGAATCGCAGGCAAAACTGAAAGCCACGTTTACGAAGCCCTGGGTCTGTCGTTTATCGAGCCCGAACTGCGTGAAAATCGTGGCGAAATCGAGGCGGTCTATAACGGGAAAGGTCTTCCCGACTTGCTCACGTTGAATAACGTTCGCGGAGACCTGCACATACACACCAAATACACCGACGGGCATCACACCATTCGACAAATGGCCGAGGCCGCTAAAAATCGAGGATACGAATACATCGCAATTACCGATCACACCAAACGGTTGACCGTCACCGGAGGATTGAACGTTAAGGAACTGCACAAGCAGATGAAGGAGATCGAAGAGGTCAATGAAAACACCAAAGATATGACCATTTTGAAGGCCAGCGAAGTGGATATTCTAAAAGACGGCTCATTGGACCTGCCCGACAGTGTTTTAAAAGAGCTTGATCTGACTGTCTGCGCGGTTCATTACACGTTCGGCCTGTCTAAAGAAAAACAAACCGAACGTATTATGAAGGCTATGGACAATCCGTACTTCAATATCCTCGCTCATCCTTCTGGAAGGCTCATCAACGAGCGTCAGGCGTATCAGGTTGATATGGAGAAGATCATGAATGCGGCCAAAAATGGAGGTTGCCTTCTGGAACTGAATGCCCATCCCGACCGTCTTGATCTTGATGATGTCCATTGCCAAATGGCCAAAGAAATCGGCGTAAAAATCGTTCTCTCAACAGATGCTCACCGTATGGACGGGCTGGACACTATGCGTTTCGGGGTTGGTCAGGCTCGACGAGGTTGGCTTGGAGCGGAGAATGTTGCAAACACCAGATCACTCAAGGAATTGAGGGAAATATTTAATCGCAATTAATCAATCCCACTAAAAAAGAAATAAGATTTCAACAAGAATCAGGAGTGAATAAGTGAACGAAATAAGACAAGATATCCTAACCGAACAATGGACTATCTATGCACCAGAGAGAGCACAACGTCCTCACATTACTAAGCCGCAGGAGACCCAAAGAGAGCACCTTCCGGGATCGGCGGCACATTGCCCCTTCTGTCCGGGCAACGAAAGTCGGTTGCCCTCGATTATCCAGGAGATCCCCGCTGACGATGACAAAGGCTGGCAGAACCGCGTAGTTCCCAATAAATATCCGGTACTCACGGCTGAAGATGGGATCGCCGGCGCCAGAAGAGGTATCTACTTGACTGCCGCCCCTTACGGCGTGCATGAGGTGATCATCGAAAGTCCACTCCACGATAAGGACATACCGACAATGTCGGAGAAGGAGGTTGGAACGCTGATTGAGACGTATGCGATGCGTTATGGCCAGGCTTACCGCGCCCACAGCGAAGTCGTAGCTGTCGTCATTTTTCGTAATCACGGCTCGCATGCGGGGACTTCCCTGCACCATCCTCATTCTCAACTGATTGCTACAGGGATTATCCCTCATCACATTTCCCATGAAGAGAGGATAGCCAAAGACTATTATGATTTGAACAAACGCTGTATAATGTGTGATGTCCTCGAATCGGAACGGCCGGATGGAGCCAGAGTTGTTTTTGAAAACAGTCTTTTTTTGACCTTTGTTCCATTTGCCGCGAAAGTTCCTTTTGAATTGTGGATCGTTCCCAAACGACACGGTTCAGACTTCGGTCTGGCTTCAGAGCAAGAACGAACGGATTTGGCTTTTGCTCTGTGCGATGCGCTTAAGCGTTATCAGGCTACGCTCGGCAATCCAGACTATAACTATGTGATTCACAGCTATTCACGTCAGCCGACAGAGCTGCCATATCTTCACTGGTACATCCAAATTCAACCTCGATTGACAACACCGGCCGGATTCGAGATGGGCTCCGGTATGCATGTCAATCCGTCTTTGCCGGAAGATAATGCTGCGGCACTAAGACAGGAGTGCAGCCGGCAATGATGCATGTCATCTATTAAACAAGAGTTATGGAATATGCCTGAATGGCCTGATACAGAGAAAATGGAAAGGACGATGTTATGAAAACGACAGATACATTTTTAGAATTATACCGGACCATTCATGATTTCGTAAAAAGGGATGTTTCACCTAATTTTAAAAATAAAGATAACGAACATGATACAAATCCTGCCTGGAGCCGCATACGGGAGTTGGGCACTGAGTTGTGGTTGGATTCCGGCAATATCGAAGACATTCAGCATGTCTGGACAAGGGAATTTTCCGCGCTGACGACAAATAACACTTTGCTTAACAAAGAGATTCAAACGGGACGGTACGACTCTCTGATTCGGGAAGCCTCTCGAATGTTAAATCAATGCGACGATCTGTCAGAAGATAAAAAGATCCTCGAAATCACATTTATTTTAAACACACGGCATGCGCTCAGACTGGTGGAGAGGTTTAATGCCTATGTCTCTGTAGAGGAGCATACTTCCCTGGCAAATGATATGGAGGCCGCCGTCGAGTATGCCCACCGTTACCATGCCATCTGTCCGGAGCGGTTTATCGTCAAGATTCCGTTCACTGCCGCCGGACTATTGGCAACGCGACGATTAGCTCGGGAAGGCATCGCCGTCAATCACACCCTGGGTTTCTCCGCCCGTCAGAATTATTTAATCGCGCGTCTTGCCAAACCTTCTTTTGTGAACGTTTTCCTGGGACGACTCAATAGTTTTGTGGCGGACAATCAATTGGGCAGCGGTCAATATATGGGAGAAAAAGCCACGCTGACTTCCCAGGCGGTTGTTAAACAGCTTCGGAAGAAACAACTGACGTCCAGCCGTCAAATCGGAGCGAGCTTTAGAGACGCCCGACAAGTAAACGGCTTGGCGGGCATCGATGTGATGACGCTTCCGCCGAAGGTGGCGGATGAGTTTATTTCCGAAAAACCCTTGCCGGAGAACATCACCGATCGAACCAAAAGTGTGTTCTCACCCGGCATCGATCCGAAAGTGGACCGAACTGCTGTGAGGTTGGATACGTTGTGGGACGTTATCGTGCAATTAGTTAATTGCATCGAGACTCTGGAGATAGAGAATCTCGATGCCTTCACGCCCGATGACCTGATTGATTTCTTTGACGAGCATCGGTGCGGCGACGTATTGGTGCGCTGGACGGATTCCCAGATCGAAACCAGTGCTCGCGAGGGCAAGATTCCACGTCTCGAACATTGGAAGGACGCGCTCGAGAGCAAATCAATCGGCTTGGATAGTCTGATGAGTTTGGCCGGTCTGAACAGTTTTGCCTCCGAACAAAAGCAGATGGATGACCATATCAGGAAAATTCTCTCGAAAAATCCATCCCAATAATTCTATACGGGGACAGACATGACTCGACCGAAAAAAGTAGATAAGTTACAACGTATCAAACAAAGAGCCGCTTTGTACCGGCAGCAAAATCCCAATTTCGCCAAATGGGCGGCGGGTTATGGTGTGATCCGGCATAGCGACCTTACACAGTGCCGGATGTACAAAATGGCTGATCATCTTTTTCTACAAGGACTTGCCAAGGATCAAGACGATGTGTTGAATTACTTGCACGCAGCGGATCGTATGGCCAGTGCCGGGCTTTGGTTGGTGACGCACATGACGTACGCCAAAAACGTTTATCTGGACGGCCGCGATCTTGATATGACGGATTTCAAGACGGATCCCGAAGGACATACCGGCGGGGCTTTGAACATGGTGCTGGCCTATGTGGGCTATTTGACCATCAACGCGATTACGGGTGACACCCGTTCCTGGCTCATGGGTCAGGGACACTGCGTGGCGGCCATTGACGCGACGAATCTCCTGATGGGCAACATGACAAAAGCTCATGCCGATCGCTACAACTTTTCAGAAGTAGGATTGACACGTTTTGTCCGGGATTTTTACTCGCAGAAAGTCCGCCCCGATGGTTATCCGGAATCTCCGGTAGGCAGCCACGTGAACGCCCATACTGCGGGCGGTCTGATTGAAGGAGGCTATCTTGGTTTCGCCGAGTTGTATTACGTTCACATGCCCTTGCCGGGGGAGCGGTTGGTCGCTTTCCTCAGCGACGGGGCCTTTGAAGAGCAAAAGGGCGGCGACTGGGCCCCTCGCTGGTGGCGGGCCGAGGATTGCGGCCTCGTAGCCCCGATCATGATTGCCAATGGTCGGCGCATCGATCAACGCACCACCGTCTCTATGCAAGGGGGTGTGGACTGGTTTCGCGACCATCTGGAACTCAACGGCTTCGAGCCTTTCGATATCGATGGTAAGGATCCGGCAGCCTATGCATGGGCGATTTGGGAAATGGAAGAACGTCTCAGTGCGCATGGTGAAGCTGTTAAATCCAGGCAAGGTCAATACCCCGTGCCTCTACCTTACGCCATCGCAGAGGTGCCCAAAGGGTTCGGCCTGCCCAACGCGGGAACCAATGCTGCCCACAATCTTCCGCTCGGTGGCGATTTGATCCATGATGCTTCGGCGCGTCAGGCGTTTAATTCGGGCGTTCGACAGACATGGGTGCCGCCCGAGGAACTCGGGATTGCGGTCCAAACATTGGCAAACCATAATCGCAAACATAGAGTCCTGGAGCGGGATCATACTCTGGCCGCACGCCGTGTTTCATTCCCCAAAATTCCTAAATTGGATTGGCACGATCCGAATGAGAAGAAACTCACATCCCCCATGCGGGCGGTCGATAACGCCTTTTGCCAGATCATTAAAGAGAATCCCGGCCTTCGTCCCCGAGTGGGCAATCCGGATGAGATCAGAAGCAACCGACTCGACAAAACGCTCGATCTGCTTAAGCATCGAGTGACGGACCCGGAGGATCATATCGCTGAAGCCATCGATGGCAAGGTGGTCACGGCGTTGAATGAGGAAGCAATCATCTCCGCCGCTTTGGCCAATAAGGGCGGCATCAATCTCGTGGCTACGTATGAAGCTTTTGCCGTCAAAATGCTGGGCGCCGTGAGACAGGAGGCTATTTTTGCCAGGCATTTAGCGGAGACGGACCATCCATCCGGCTGGCTAAGCATACCGATCATTGCAACGTCACATACCTGGGAAAATGGTAAAAATGAAATCTCCCATCAAGATCCCACCTTTTGCGAGGCGTTGATGTCGGAAATGTCGGATGTCTCGCGAGTTTTGTTCCCTGTGGATTGGAATACAGCGATGGCCGCTTTAGAGGCCGTTTACCAGAGCCACGGCCAAATCTGGGCCATGGTGATTGCCAAGCGTTTGATACCGGAAATGTTTACAGCCGAGCAGGCAAAACGATTGATTGAGGACGGCGCTGTTCATCTGCACAAACAGAACAAAGCCGAACTGCTGATTGTCACAGTTGGCAGCTACCAACTCCTGGAAGCCAAAAAAGCTGCTGAACGATTGACTGCTAAAGGGCTTGCCAACAGTGTAATTTGTATGGTCGAACCGGGACGATTTCGCCAGCCGCGGGACAGCAGAGAAAACGCATGCCTGGCACCGGAATACGTGAAGCACGAACTTTTTCCCACTTCCATACAAGCCAGAGTAGTCGTCAGCCACACGCGTCCCGAATCGATTACCGGTGTGCTTCGGTCCCTGGACACCGGACCGACGTCCACACGAACGCTCGGCTATCTCAATCGAGGAGGGACCCTCGATGTCTTCGGGATGCTCTTTTCGAATAAGTGTACATGGGCGCACATTGTGGCTGAAGCCGCGTTGAGCGTCGAACGAAAACCCGACGATTTTTTGTCTCGTGACGAGATCCAAGCCATCAACGGCCAGGGCAAACCGGACGTTCTTCAATCCTCCTTTGCCGGTTCGGGCTGAGAAACAATATTTATGGAATATTTTTCGAGAAGGAGCCAAAAATGACAGTACAGCTTGAAAAAGAAAAAAATGTCAAAGTATTAGAGGTTAAGGTCTCCGGAAAGCTATCCAAGGAAGATTATGAACAATTTGTCCCGGAAGCTGAACGGCTTATTGAGAAGTTCGGCAAGATACGGATTCTATTCGAGATGCAGGATTTTCACGGATGGGAGGCCGGAGCGTTGTGGGAAGATATCAAGTTTGATGTGAAGCATTTTTCCGATATTGAACGGCTGGCTTTCGTGGGCGATAAGGTTTGGGAGAAAGGAATGAGTGTGTTTTGCAAGCCGTTTACGACCGCTCAGATCAGGTATTTCGAGCCGCCACAACGTCAACAAGCGAAAGAGTGGCTTGAGTCTTAAAAGATAATGATGATCATCGAAACTGTTTTTATAAGCCTTGACAAGATTTTTTAGTCTAAGGAAAAGGTATGCATATCCACATAGAAGGATTATTCGAGTAGAGAAGATACGGGGTAAATCTGAAAATGCACAACTTAGAACTTTCAGGTAAGAGTATATCCGGCGGCTTGGCAATGGGGACCGCATTTGTTTATAAGGATATAATGGCGCTGATGGGATCGGTTTATATCGGCTAGAACAGTTGTTTCTTTCACGCAAGACACCGCCGACACGACACGATCTCATAGATGCCGTGAAGCCCTGTGCGACGGTTTTCCCAGATAAACCGGTGGTTGTGAGACTGCTCGATGCCGGGGGCGACAAGGATATACCGTTCCTCAGTTTACCAGCCGAAGACAATCCATCCCTTGGCCGGAGAGGTGTTCGGTTGCTTCTTGACTATCCGGACTTGGCTGGAGCACAGATCGAAGCCATTGTCTGGCTTGCTCAGGAATTTGACGTTCGTATCCTGGTACCCATGGTCACTGTGGCCGACGATATGTCAAAGATCAGAGATCTCGTTCAACACGCTGTTCAACAAATCGGTGCAGATAAAGCGCCATTTCTTGGAGCCATGATAGAAACACCCGCGGCGGCTCTATGTACCCGTGAAATAGCACAGAACGCCGATTTTCTTAGCATAGGAACAAACGACCTGACCCAATACACGATGGCGGTGGGACGTGAGAATCAGTTCGTGGATCAATATTTCCTTGAAGATCATCCGGCGGTCATGAGACTTATTCAAACGGTTATGCAAGAAGCGGATGGTACGCCCGTGGAGATGTGTGGTGAGCTGGCAGGTCATACGGAAACTGTATCGCGACTCGTGGGTATGGGGATACATACTTTCAGTGTGGCGCCATCTCTCGTTCCATTTATCAAGGAATCGGTGAGAGCAGTCAACCTTAGTATTCAAGACAACTCGGGCGCAACTCAATCAGAAGATCATTAATATCACTGTTATGAAAATACTGATTATTAATTGTGGAAGTTCTTCTTTGAAGTATCAGGTACACCAGATGCCTCAGAACAGGATTCTGGCGCAAGGTGAAGTCGATCGTATAGGAGAACAAGATGCCGAATTAAGGCATACCATCGCACATAAGGAACACAGACAAACGCTTGCCATGGCCGACCACCAAGCCGCAATTTCCCTCATTCTCAAATTGATTTGTAACCATAAGATGGGCGTGGTCTCAGATTTGAAAGAGATCGAGGCCGTGGGTCATCGCGTCGTTCACGGCGGTGATGAGGTGACTGGGTCGGTTCTCGTCGATGATGACGTGGTCGCAGCCATTGAGGATTATACCGGACTGGCTCCCTTGCATATTCCTCCAGAACTGGAGGCTATTCAAACCCTTAGATTCAGATTGCCTGACACACCCCATGTGGCCTGCTTTGATACGGCATTTCACCAGACGATCCCGAAAGTTGCACACCTCTATGCGTTGCCCCGAGAACTCTATGAAGTTTACGGCATCCGAAAATACGGTTTTCACGGCCTCTCACATCGCTATGTGGTGTCAAGAGCTGCAGAATTACTCGGTCGCCGGATGCACGAAATCAATGCGATTACCTGCCATCTGGGCAACGGCTCGTCGGTAACCGCCATCAGGAACGGCCGGTCCGTGGATACGTCAATGGGCTTTACTCCGCTCGATGGCCTCGTGATGGGAAGCCGGCCAGGCAACCTGGATCCCGGAGTTCTACTGTATCTCAGTACCAAAGGTTACGAAACAAAACGGCTCAATGAGATTTTGAATAAACGGAGCGGACTATTCGGTCTATCCGGTATATCTAACGACATGCGTCAGATTCTCACTGCTGCTGAGAATGGACATGAGCGGGCCCAACTCGCCGTTGATATTTTTTGTTATCGGTTGAGAAAGTATATCGGCGCTTACACTGTTATTTTGGGCAGGTTGGATGTTCTTGCATTTTCAGGCGGCATCGGAGAAAATGCTTCACGGATACGTTCGGAAACCTGTAAAGACCTGGAACAGATCGGCATCGAGATAGACGAGGACATGAACATGACTGCAGTAAACAAGGAGGCTGACGTCAGCGCGTCAACGAGCCGCGTCAAAGTGCTCATTATCCCATCCGATGAAGCTTCTATCATCGCAGGGGATACATACGAATTGGCTAAAGGATGCAAGATATGTCCGCCTCCAATCCACCGTTAATTACAAATCCGTGGTCCTTATCCGTTTCGGATATTCTCGAACACCTCACCATCAATATAGATGAGGGATTGAGTCAAAGCGATGTCACGGAACGCCGTAAGAAATACGGTGTGAATCGTCTGAGGGAAACGAAGAAGAAAAGTCCGTGGCTTATCCTGATTGAACAACTGAAAAGTCTTATTGTCCTTCTGCTGGCGGTGGCCGCCGTGCTTTCCGCGGTCTTCCACGAATGGATGGATGCGGGTGCTATTGCCGCGGTCATCATCATTAATACAATGATCGGCTTCGTTATGGAGCTTAAGGCCGTCCGGTCGATGGAATCGCTTCGACGAATAGATCGGATCACTGCACGCGTTCGACGAGATGGACGGGTCCAAGAAATAGCGGCCCGAGACTTGGTCCCGGGAGATGTTGTCGTGCTCGAAGGAGGAGACATTGTCAGTGCGGATATGAGACTGGCAAGGATCTCAAAATTACAGGTGGACGAGTCCGTTCTTACCGGCGAATCCATGCCCGTCGGCAAGCAAATTACGCCGGTTGATAAGGATGCCCCTCTGGCCGAACGATTCAGCATGCTCTATAAAGGCACGGCGTTAACGCGAGGTTCCGCCGAGGCGCTGGTGGTTGCGACCGGAATGAAGACCGAACTTGGCCAGATTTCCGCGCTGGTGGAAGAGGCGGAAGAAAAGGCCACACCGCTCGAGAGACGGCTGGATCGATTGGGCAAAAACCTGGTCTGGGTGACCCTGGTTATTATGGCCGTCATCGCGGGCGCAGGGATCATCAGGGGCAAAGAGATCCTTCTAATGATCGAGACGGCTATCGCGCTTGCGGTTGCCGCTATACCGGAAGGACTCCCGATTGTGGCTACCATTGCGTTATCGCGCGGTATGCTGCGAATGGCTCGACGCAATGCCCTTGTGAATCGCTTGTCCGCCGTCGAAACACTTGGCGGTACGACGGTTATCTGTACGGATAAAACGGGGACTTTGACCGAAAATAAAATGACGGTGACACAAATATTACTCCAGTCCGGCCGGATCATAATCGAGCGAGACAAAGAGCCGAACAAAACGACGATCATGAGGGACGGCGAATCTATCGATCCACCGGACGAGGCCATTCTGATGAAAGCGCTCGAAGTAGGGGTTCTCTGTAATAACGCGTCGCTATCAGACAATGAGGTCGAACCGGGGAAAGCTTCGGGAGATCCCTTGGAAATTTCCCTCCTGGAGGTCGCCCGTCGGGCCGGCATCAACTACAAACGTGTGAACGAGGACCATCCGGAGGAGCGAGAAGAAGCCTTCGATTCCGATATCAAGATGATGGCCACGTACAATCGTGATGGAGGACGCTATCGCGTGGCGGTCAAGGGGGCGCCCGAGGCGGTTTTGGATGCTTGCTCGTCTTTTTTTATAACGGATGGAATTGAGGAATTGGCGGCCGAGAAACGACGGTGGTGGGATGAGCAGAACGAACAGATGGCCAGGGAAGGTCTTCGTGTTCTTGCCGTTGCCGTAAAACACGTGGACTCTATTGAGACTGAACCCTACAAGGACCTGACAATGGTCGGCTTGTTGGGCATGGTCGATCCACCGAGGCAGGATGTTCGCAAAGCCATTGAAGCTTGTCGTCGAGCGGGGGTACGAGTCGTCATGGTGACCGGCGATCAGGCTAAGACGGCGGCAAGTATTGCGGCCGCTGTAGGCTTGACGGATAAGGGCGATGAAGAGGTTATCAACGGACGGGAAATTCGGCGCAAAGAAGAGCTTTCTCAGATCGAACGCGACCGATTCTTGAAGTGTTCCATTTTCGCCCGTGTGAGTCCGAGACAAAAGCTTGATTTAATCGATCTTCATCAGGAAGCGGGCTCTGTTGTCGCGATGACCGGCGATGGGGTAAACGATGCGCCGGCGCTAAAAAAAGCCGATATCGGTGTAGCGATGGGCCAACGCGGTACGCAGGTGGCTTGTGAGGCATCCGATATGGTATTGCTCGATGATGCGTTTTCCACCATCGTTTTGGCCGTCGAGCAGGGTCGGATCATCTTTGGCAACATTATGAAATTCGTGATTTATTTGTTATCGTGTAATGTGTCTGAGATCATGACCGTGTTTGTTGCCTCGCTTGTCAATGCACCTCTTCCGATTTTGCCGCTGCAGATTCTGTTTCTGAATCTGGTCACCGATGTTTTCCCCGCTCTTGCGCTCGGGATTGGCAAGGGCGACCCGCGGGTCATGGAATACAAACCGCGCGATCCAAGTCAACCCATTTTGTCTTTCGGCGGTTGGCTTGCGATTATGGGATACGGAGCGCTGATCACATGCTCGGTTCTGGCGTCTTTTGCCGGAGCGATTTTTCTGCTCGATTTATCCGGCACCGGCGCCGTCACGATTTCTTTCCTTACTTTGGCCTTCGCTCAACTCTGGCATATTTTTAATATGCGTGAAAAAGGATCCCGTATTTGGGCCAATGAGGTCACCCGCAATGCTTATGTCTGGGGTGCTCTGTCTCTATGTACTGTTTTGCTGGGAATGGCGGTCTATGTCCCGTTCTTTTCGCGCGTTTTGAAAGTCACACCTCCCGGCGTCAAAGGCTGGCTGCTCGTTTTTTCGATGAGTCTGATCCCCTTAATCGTGGGACAATGTCTCAAAATAAGTCGTCAGAAATAAATGTTCGAGTAAGATTCTTTTTGGAAGTCAGGCCCTCGGCCAAATGCCGAGGGCCTTTTATATGGTTCTTCCACAGAATTTGTGGGTAGCTAACAGAAGAAAGGTGTGTGTCAATTGTGCCGCGGCTTGTTCGATGCGGCAAGCCTT
>JAFGTG010000631.1 GCA_016934255.1 Sedimentisphaerales bacterium | reverse complement strand
TCATTTTTCCTTTCCATGACCATTGTTTTTCAGTAACACGACCACGCAAGCCCCGAGGACGGCGGCCGAACCGACGACGGACCGCCAGTCAGGCCGCGTACGAACAGTAGTGGGCTGTTGTTAAATTTCAACGTGATTTTACCGAACAGCGCGGTGGTGCCCAACATGCCCAATCCGACGATAAAGCGGAACAGCGTCGTTTTGTACGGATCGATATCGGAGGCATATCGCACGAGCCCCGACATCAAACAAAACGCCGCCGTGGACGATAAAATGAACGCGGCTCCTTTGCGTTCGTCTTTTTTAATCCATCGTTCCATATCGTTTAGCCTTTTCTCGTGCACACGTACGATGCCATGAACTCGTTTGCATAATGTGCCGTCTCTATTTCGAAACCCGCTCGTTCGAGCAGCCCTTCCATAATCCAGTCGAAGGTGCTGTATTCTTCCCGTAAGTGGGTTTTCGCTTCCTCGGCAAACGTCGGGCCCACTTTTTCACCGGTGGCGTTTACCCACTGATTCAGTCGGCTTTCATAGTCATTCATGTCGAAAGAAAACACGACATCGAAAAGATAAAGCTTTCCTCCGGCTTTGCATATTTGCGCCAAACGTTTCAATCCCGCAAATTTCCAGAAGTCCGGTAAATGGTGCAACACCGCCGTCGAGACAATCGCATCGACCGGATTCGCCCGGTGCTCGTAGGTCAGAAATCCGCCGTGATGGAACTCGATATTATTAAGCTTTGCTTTCTTTGCTTTTCTACGAGCGCATCTCAGCATCGCCTTCGAGACATCGACGGCGTACACCTTCCGGCAGCGCTCGGCGGCATGAATGACAAACGCTCCTGTGCCGCACCCTATATCTATCACAGACTGGTTTGCGTTCAAATCGAGAAGCGCCATAACCTCTTCGCTTTCTTTTCGATAGTCCCTGAACCTGCGATGGTGGATATCATACGACATGGCGCATAGTACGCTGTTATAATTGACGCCGCAGGGTTTCCATTCGTTGTACCGCCACTCGGGATAACGTCCGGCTTCAAGCGAGTTGAAGTAACCTCTGTACAATTCGATGTCCATTTCTCTGACCTTCACAAAGTGCGCACTTTCCCTGCTATCGCAAGATCACTCGTCTTGCGGTTTCATAAGACAATAAAAAAAGCCTTTCAGGTTGCTGCTCCCTGAAAGGCTTTGTAAATTCGGAATATGTCCTCAAATCCTCTTAGGGAGCAGCCTCCTTTTTCCAGCCGGCGACAATAACCACCATGGTCGTCCTGGCGGCAAGGTCCAGAAGACGCGTGCGCATAGCCACCGCGGCCATCTTATGGCCAGCCAAAAACCTCGGCTTGTTGTCCCTAATAAGAATCATCTAAAATCTCCACCTGACAAATACAAACCACAAATCTATATCATGAGTAGGAATCTGTCAAGTATAAATATCGACAAAATTCAATAAATACTAAAAATAATTTCTCGTAAGCCCATCTTGTGGATTGAGCCGTATTCCAGATCAAAAACTCTCGATCTCAAAACATTCCAAAGTCATGTTCGCGTTACAGAAGCAACTTACCCTTCAGGCGCGCCATAGAGTTCCTGTATCGCTATTTTATCCGGTTCTTCAAGGTCTCTCTTTATGATATCACCGGAGTCAGAATAGCCATACATAGTCACTTCTGAACATGCGTCTTCATAAACATCGCCCAAGCCAAGTCCATGTCCAATCTCGTGGGTCGCGATGTTGCAGACGTCCATTACACCATCTCCTCCTTCACTAACTCCCCAAGGCCAATCCGTATCAAACAAAATATCAAACTCGAAAATCTCCCTTAAGCTTGGAGGACCGGAAAAGTAACCCCAAACCACGGTCACAGCGATCACTCCGTCTTGGGGATAATCCGCAAACACCAACTCGTTAACACCATCGGGTTCGTCACCGGGATCGCCATCCCAGCTCAAGTTATCGGAAGTATGCCAGTTTTCAAAACCAAAAAGTGTTGCCGATGTCCACTCCTCCCACTCTGCAGCTCCTTCGTACATCGCATCTAAAACTTCTTCCTCACCTAACTTGGAATTAGTCGGATCTACCAAGCACACTATTCCAAGATCCTGCCACTTAACGCCCTTTCCCATAAAGTCGTAGCATTCCGGCTCTCCGGATGGCTTGCCGGGCTTATCAGGCTTTACGGGTTTGGCACGCTCTTTCTTATAATGAATGAACACAATTTTTTCGAGCCCCGGCGGTATCTTCTTCAGACCGGGGGGAGTTTTATCGGCGTTGCCTTGTGTCGTTATTTTGTCTGTGGCTTGCGTTTCTGATGAGAACAACATCACCAAGATAAAAACCGACATAACAAACAAACACGCTACAAGAGTGCCCAAGGTTTTCGCTTTCATAATATTTCTCCTTATTTGAGACTCTGAAAAGTGAATGATTTTGGTTTCATGGGATAGGAGATAATACTCCATGGGATACGACGCGTTGTTTGTACATCACAACCTCCACTACGAACAAACGGCCTATTTCCACCTTCATATTCATAGCTTCCACCTAACGGTATCTTATACCACAATGAAGAGTAAAAATCAATGGTTTTATCTGCATATTTCCGTCAATCTCTTAAGCATTGACTGTATTGACTGTACCGTTTGGTTTTAGATATCCCGATTCGTCAGCGCCGCATAATACCTCTTCTACAACCTATGTCAGGAGCCTAAGAATGATGTTTTTGTAGTGCTCAGAGGCTTTTCCCACGTCGCAAATGTCAATATATTCGTCCGGTTTGTGGCAGAGGGCAGGTTTGCCCGGGCCGAAGATAACGACCGGCGCTCCTAATTTCGCAAAAGAAGGACCATCCGTCGTAAAACCGATGGCGGACGTTTTGTCAATTCCAACCGCCGCACCCAGCGCCTTGATAAAATCACAATGACGGTCGGTTTCCATCGCCTGTACCTGGCGAATCACGGAGATCGTCGCCTCGAAGTGAGGGTCGTCGGATTTGAGCTTCGCGAAAATCCGCTCCAGATCGTCTATCGTACGCTGATCGTCCTGGTTGGGCAACGTACGAAAATCTATCCCTATCCGGCACTTGTCCGGCACGACGTTCAGCGCCTTGCCGCCTTCGATGGTATTGACGCTCATGGAGCACTTGCCCAACAGCTCGTGCGGCCCGATCGGCATCTCATAGTGATCCAGCTCATTGAGGAACCGGTGCATGGATGTAATCGCATTGACGCCCAGGTGCGGCGTCGAGCTATGAGCGGTCTTACCCGTGGTCGAAACTTCAAGCCAGAGCATCCCGCGATGAGCGGTCACGACGGCAAAATCCGTCGGCTCCGGGATTACAACCCCGGCCAATGCCGGCATTGGGCCGTAGTTGCTGACGAACCGTTCCGCGCCGCAGCTATCCGTTTCCTCCCCCGCCGAGGCGACGAAAATCAGGTCCCCTTTCAATGGAGTATTGGACTCGACGATCCGGCGGATCGCCGTTATCGCCGCGGCGGTTCCTCCTTTCATGTCCGTCGAACCTCTGCCGTAAATCCTACCGTCCGTCTCGACGGCGTCAAAAGGCGGATACGTCCAGGTCGCCTCGCCGTGGCTGACCACGTCGAGATGACAGGCAAATAGCAATCCGGGTTGGGTTTCACCCGTGTCGCGGGCATCCCCTCGACAAGCTCGGGACAGGCTCTGTCCGCGAATCGAGGGCGAGACGCCCTCGACACGAGCGATGACGTTGGCTCTGTTCTGTTCCCACGCATCGATATGGGACTCGATGCCCGATTGGCGAAAAGACTCTAAAACCACCTCTGCGGCGGCTAATTCCCCTTTTTCAGGCGTACTCTCAGCTTGAATGAGTTTTTGTAAAAGTGTTTTCATAGTAAAATTAAGTATAGAGGAAAGAACCTAAAAGAAAAACAGAAAAATTATATTGCGGATTGAAAACAAAGCGAGCATAATAAGAGGCTCGAAAGTCTGAACACCGACGCAAAGGAGCGTACATGGGACCTGTATTGAATGGGTTATTGAAACTTCAAAGTGTGGAAAATCGCCTTCGGGCCGAAAAGGCCAAACTCACCCGATGCCGGAGAAATGTCGTCATTCAGGAGAATCTGATCAGGAGCCTTCAAAGCGCTCTCGAAGCCAAGAAGGAGGAGGTTCAACTGACGAAGGTCCAATTTGACCGTCTGGAATTAGAGCTTAAATCCAGGGACGAAATGATCAACAAACTGAGGGCCTCGCTGAACAGCGCCAAAACCAACAAGGAATACGCCGCCGTTCTGACGCAGCTCAATACGAGCAAGGCCGACAATTCCAAGATCGAAACTCAATCATTGGAATTGTTAAAAGATATCGAAGCCGACGAGGCGGAATGCAAGGACATTCAAAAACAAATAGACGACCAAAAAGAGACCCTGGAAGAGACGCGGAAAGAGAGTGAGGCCCTGGCGGTGAAGTTCCAGGCCGGGATAGACAAAATCCAGGTGGAATGGAATGACGTCGCCAAATCGATCCCTCGCGATACCCTGAGAATGTTCGAGCGGGTCGCCGAGACGTATGACGGCCATGCGGTCGCACGCGTTGAGGAGCAGGAGGGAACAAAAGGCGCCTATAGCTGTGGCGGCTGTTTTATGGGCATCACTGCCGAAAACGTCAATAGGCTCATGACCCGGGACGATATTATTCGGTGCCCCAACTGCACGAGAATCCTTGTTCTTGGCAACGAAGCGGAAATATAAAAATCCCGAGCAAGGCTTCAAAACTACTGTAGATCCCATACCGAATTTTGCGTAAACGATCGAACACGAAAGTGCTTTATTTCGAGGAGCGAACCTCATGCCCGATGAAATCATCGCTCACATAGACGGCGGCAGTCGAGGCAATCCGGGGCCGGCAGCGGCGGGTTTTGTTCTGACGGATCGCGATGGTACTCCTTTGCTCGCAAAGGCCTTTTTTTTGGGCCGGACGACGAACAACGTGGCCGAATATACGAGTGTTATTAAAGCCCTTGAAGGCGCTGGACCGTTGGGCGCTAAACGGCTTTCCGTCTTCAGTGACAGCGAGCTTCTTGTTAAACAGATCAACGGTGAATACAAGGTGAAAAGCGAGCAGATCCGGCCACTTTATCAAGAGGCGGTCCACTTACTCGATCAATTTAAAAGCTGGAGCGTCCGCCACGTCCCCAGGGAGAAAAACAAAGAAGCCGACAGGCTTGTGAATCAGGCGCTCGATCTCGGACACGATTTCGAAGACAAGCCGGTTCCTGACAAACCTCAGAGCCCTCCAATTCGACTCGGCGTACTCATCAGCGGCGGGGGAACGACGCTGATCAACATCCTCGAAAAGATCGAGCAGGGTAGCTTGAATGCGAAAGTCGTTGTCGTTATCAGTTCGCGTTCGACGGTAAAGGGCGTCGAACGGGCGAAGAACGCCGGGCTGGACGTGAAGATCATCCGTAAAAAAGACTATCCCGACATGGATGAATTCAGCAAACACATCGAAAATGAACTCGCCGCGGCCCATGTCGATCTCGTCGTTCAGGGCGGCTGGCTTTGCCTTTGGAAAATCCCGGCGCGATACGAAAATCGCGTAATGAACATCCACCCCGCGTTGTTGCCCAGCTTCGGCGGCAAGGGCATGTGGGGCCATCACGTTCACGAAGCCGTACTCAAGGCGGGCTGTAAAGTGTCCGGCTGCACCGTGCATTTCTGCACGAACGAATACGACGATGGACCGATCATCGTCCAGCGAACCTGTGAAGCCAGGCATGACGATACACCCGATACCTTAGCCGCCCGTGTTTTTGAACAGGAATGTATTGCTTATCCGCAGGCTATACGATTGTTTGCCGAAGGCAGGCTGACTGTTCAAAATGGTGTCACCCACATTAAAGCCTGAACATACCGTCTGTCGGTTGAGTCAGCGAATCGCGCCGCTTCTTATCTTGTCGATCGGAACAAAACGTGATCCGCTATTCCGATTTTGCAACCGCAGCCTCGCTTTCGCTTTCCTCCGGTTCTGCTTCAGCGCCTTCGAGACTTAAATGCTCCTCATCCTGAACGTCGATCTTAATAAGATTCTTTTCTTTAAACTTGCCCGCCAGCACGGCTTCGGAAAGCGGGTCTTCGATGTAGTGCTCGATGGCTCTTCGTAAGGGTCTGGCCCCAAATTCAGGATTGAAGCCCTTGTCGATGAGGAATTCCTTGGCCCGGTCGGTCAAATCCAGTTTTAGGCCGTGTTCGATCAACCGCTTGAAAACCTTGGACAGTTCGAACTCAACGATGGTCTGCAAGTTCTCTCTCGTCAGCGCCTTGAAAACAATCGTGTCATCGAGACGGTTCAGGAATTCAGGTCGGAAGTGACGCTCGACTTCCTTCTGAAGGATGTCTTTCATCTTTTCGTAATTGGCTTCGGGGCTTTTCTTGCCGAAACCGAAGCCGGACTGGTTCTTGATCAGGTCGGCGCCGATGTTACTGGTCATAATGAGAATGACGTTCTTAAAATCGACGCCTCGCCCGAAGCTATCCGTCAATCGGCCTTCGTCCATGATCTGGAGCAGCATATTGTACACGTCCGGATGGGCCTTCTCGATCTCATCCAGGAGCAGTACGGAATACGGCCGACGTCGAATCCGCTCGGTCAACTGGCCGCCTTCTTCGTAGCCCACGTATCCTGGAGGGGCGCCGACGAGCCGGCTGACGTTGTGCTTTTCCATAAACTCGCTCATGTCCAGCCGGATCAGGGAGTTCCTGTCGCTGAACATAAATTCCGCCAGGGCCTGGGCGAGCAACGTTTTGCCGACACCGCTGGGTCCGAGGAAAATAAAACACCCCATCGGACGATTCGGGTCTTTGAGCCCGCTTCGACTGCGTCTGACCGATTTGGCCACGGCGACAATCGCCTCGTCCTGAGAAACAACGGTTCGGTGCAATTCGTTCTCAAGCTCGAGGAGTCTCTGCGTCTCTTTCTTTTCCAGTTTTGTTAACGGCACGCCGGTCATGTTACTGACGACTTCGGCGATGATCTCATTGTCCACGACACCCGTCGCCTCTTTATTTTCATCATACCATTCCCTGTGCAACTCCGTTTTTTCATCCAGAAGCTTCTGGGCTTCATCCCTCAATGCCGCCGCCCTTTCATAGTCGGCGTTTCGGACGGCGTCATCCTTTTCCCGCTGCAGCTTCTCAATCTTCTCTTCGATCTTCGTCAAATCCGGCGGCGGCGTCATATTCTTCAATCGAACTCTCGCACCGGATTCATCAACGACGTCAATCGCCTTATCCGGCAGGCATCGGCCGGTGATGTATCGCGTGGATAGCTCCACGGCCTGGTACAGGGCCTCATCGGTAAACCGCACTCTGTGGTGCGCCTCATAGCGGTCCTGAAGCCCGCGTAAAATTTCCAGCGTCTCATCTTTTGAAGGCGGCTCGACGATGATCGTCTGGAATCGTCTTTCGAGCGCTCCGTCCTTTTCGATATGCTTACGATACTCGTCCAGGGTCGTCGCGCCGATACACTGGACTTCCCCTCTGGCGAGGGCCGGTTTGAGAACGTTCGAGGCGTCGATCGCGCCCTCGGCGCCGCCGGCGCCGACGAGTGTATGAAGCTCATCTACAAACAACACGACGTTCTTTGCCCGTCGGACCTCGTTAATGACCGCTTTGATTCGTTCTTCGAATTGCCCACGGTATTTCGTCCCGGCGACCATCATCGCCAAATCGAGTACGACGATGCGCTTACCTTTAAGAATCTCCGGTACCTGCCGGTTGATAATCTGCTGACTCAGACCTTCGACGATGGCCGTCTTGCCAACGCCCGCCTCGCCCAGGAGAACGGGATTATTCTTCGTTCGACGGCAAAGGATCTGAATCAATCTTTCAATCTCGCGCTTCCGGCCGATCACGGGATCGAGTTCGCCGTTCTCAGCCAACTGGGTCAGATCTCTGCCGAAACTGTCCAGCGCCGGCGTTTTGCTCTTCGCTTTTCGCCCCACCTGAGGACTCATTTTCATCCCAAGAGCGGATGGGCCTTCTTCGACGCCCGCACCGAGAAGGTTCAAGACCTCCTGGCGAACGTTCTCGAGCTTCAGACCCAGGTTCATGAGAACCTGTGCGGCGATGCCTTCGCTTTCCCGCAACAAGCCCAAAAGGATGTGCTCGGTCCCCACGTAGTTGTGATTGAGCGACCGGGCCTCTTCGATGGCATATTCAATGACTTTCTTCGCCCGCGGCGTTTGTGGAAGCTTGCCCATCGTGACCATATCCGGGCCGCTCTTGACGAGCTTTTCCACCTCGAGCCGGAGCTTTTTAATATCCACGTCAAGGTTTTTCAGAACCGTCGCTCCCACTCCGCTGCCTTCCTTAACCAGGCCGAGGAGGATATGTTCGGTTCCGATGTATTCGTGATTAAACCGCTGGGCCTCTTGATTGGCCAGCGCCATGACCTTCCGTGCGCGATCTGTAAAGCGCTCAAACATCTTCTACTCCGAAATCTATTTTAGATAGAATCTCAATGTTGCTTGTCTCTCGGTTGCCTATGGGTAACACCCTACAGCCAATGAGCAACGAACTACTTATCAAAGAACGCATTATACCCGAGCCGACCTATCTGTCAAACAGGTATCATTGCGCCCCAGCTCCTTAAAGCTGAGAATACTACTTTTTATATACCCGACGCCGAGGGGATGTTCGTTCTCGACTTGACTTTTTCGTCGGCCCCACATTCTATCGACAAAAACGGGGGTACACTTTCCGATTCCAGCCGGAAAATCAAAGATATTAGTATGAAAAAGGATACGCCGGAATGTGTAGGTAGATTACCAGAATGGTGTTTGAGTGCGAAGATTGCGCAGATAGGATAACCGGTTTGCAATATAGCGCAAGGGATAAGATTCGAGTTCAATTATTGGGCGTTATCTGAGGGGGGGTTGCCCATCCAATTACGCTGAAACAGCGATAAACGCACTTTTCCCGCTCCGTTTCTGTGTCGTCAATGCGTTATCTACCTTGGCTCAAAAATGCTACGTTTAGCTATTGTTTTCTTCCAACAGCTTTCTGAGGTACTCATTTTCCCGACGAGTCGCCTCGAGATCGAAGACCTGGTATTTAATGCACACCCGGAGGTAATCCAGTGATTCCTGCAAGCTGTTGATGCTCTTTTCGAGCTTCTTGCGATTGGC
Organism: Sedimentisphaerales bacterium; assembly: GCA_016934255.1. GTDB lineage: Bacteria > Planctomycetota > Phycisphaerae > Sedimentisphaerales > Anaerobacaceae > JAFGTG01. The sequence goes on along the minus strand of JAFGTG010000631.1, from coordinate 1,875 downwards.
CTGGGCTTGTTTGGCAAGCTGAACCAGCTTCTTATGTTGCGGATCGGCTGCTTCTCCAAATTCCTTGACTAATTCGTTGAGTTTATCTTCCAGATTTGTCTCATCCATCCCATCGCTCTCCTCATGAATACTGTCCTTTTTCATCACCCCGAGCGTATTCTAATACGTCCTGGAGCCCCCAAAAACTAATTGAGATATATAGAGCAAGGAGCGTGCCTGTATGCCAGGAAGGCTGTTTTATGGATTTTTTTACTAATTATAGCCGTTTTTCAGCGAATCAGGCCGATTATGAATTCTGACTTTGAGCGTTGTTTCTGTTCTCGGAAAAGCGCACATTATGAGGATTGGGACTGCATGTTGCAATAAAACAACATTCACGATTTTGCCGTATTTCGGCCTTTTTACATAACAATTGAATTATTAAACAGTTAGGCACGCGTTGACTTTTATAAACATCCATGTTGATTTTTCTGCATCATCGAGGCGGTACCGATGAGTTTTGGAAAATTGGAGGTTAGGCATATATTATTTTAGAAAATCCGTAGTACGATTTTCAAAAACTCATTACTCACACTTCTATTGCTATTCCAGCACTTTCTGGAAAAGCAAGCTTTCGCGAGCATTCTCACTGGACTCTAATGGAAGCTTGTAGTTCGGATTTTTCTTCGTATCAGCGATATACTCAGGGAAACTGATCCTTTCAACCGGCCACAATTGACCGTCCTCGGAAACCGAACCGACAAAGAAATCCCGCGTTTTACCGCGTAAAACATTTTCACCGAGTTCCACATAAAAATTATCGATCACGATCTCTACGATGAGTTCCCGTTGTGCGTGTGAATATTGGACGGTCCACCGGCCCGCCTCATAAATGCTCTGACCGCCTAATTTCATTGGAACCAAAGTTGTCTGCCCCGGCTTTAACTTAACCCGTCCGATACTCACGACCGCCGAGGAAATCGTCCCGTCCGGTTCGAAAACAAACTCCCATCCGCCTTGATCCGCTTTCCAACGACCGACCAGGAAATCGGGAAATTGACCATCGTCGTCAATAATAACCTCGACGGCCGATTCCTTGGAAGCCTGATTGTGGCACCCTCCGGTCAGACAAACGGATAAAAAACAGAGCAATAACAAAAAAGAGCGTTTCATCATTTGATTCCTAAAAAAACGGTTATCGGCATTTTCCGATAACAAGGAATCTTCGGATTGTAGGATACATGAGTCAGACCGGCAAGACGAAAAAAAGGCAAGCCCGAAGACTTGCCTTTTCGCTAACACAACAATGGGTGTTAATTATTGACAATCCGCCGCCGGCTGGTCGGGAAGCTGCCAGTTGGCGATCAGAATGTCCAGGTCATTGGTCGATACTCGGAATTGATTGCTGCCCTGGGCTGCATGATCGAAGTCGGCACAAATCAGCGGAACGCCGTTGATGGTCTGGCCGCCGATTTCCGCATAGGTCTTGTTCCAGGCTGCGATCAGGATATCCAAGTCGTTGGTGGAAACCCAGTATTTCTCCGCGCCCTGAGATTTGCCGTCCGCATCGCCGTGGCAATGCCGTGCATTGAGCCAGCAAGCCGGCTGGCCGACGGAAAGCCATTCGGACGATCGCGTGCTAAGAAGACTCACCGAACCAATGGCCCCAATCGGAACCTCCGTCGCCGCGGAAAGATCGACGACCGCTTCGGTCGCGTCTTCCAGCACGACGTTGCCGCGGGTGGCGTTCGGGCTTACCGTCACGTTACATGCCTCGCTACACGAAATTACGCAAAGCCGGCCTTCCAAAGGCGGGGCTTTCGTGTCGTAGAGCGAGCCCATCTCGATGGTAATACCGTTCGTGCCGAGACCGCCCAGCGCCCCGGGATCGTCCGC
>JAFGTG010000065.1 GCA_016934255.1 Sedimentisphaerales bacterium | reverse complement strand
TTCGACATTGGATATTCGTAATTCAATACCTGGTTCCCTGATAACCTGATCATCTGATTTTCTCCCTTCTGTATTCTACTCCATATTTAGTTAACTATATATAATACAATATTATTGCCTAAAGTCAAATCGTTTTTGCGTTGATAGCACGTTTTTCAAGATAAAAGATGATTTTTGTCCTTTTTTCCATCGGAGTGCCATAGGGTTGTCACTCTTGAGATTTTTTCGTTGTATTTTTGTTCCTATGTAAAGTAATCTTGACATAAAAGATAGAGTCGGAATCCATTGAGCGAAAACACCTGTGGATCATTTTTATTTGTGAGTGAGATAGAGTCCTAACGAGTCGTTAGCCCCCAAATGGACTAAAAATGACCCGAAGCTCGAATCCAACGCTTGATGAAAACGCCAGGCTGATGCGGAGAGTGGCCGAGGATGACCTTGAGGCGTTCGAGAGCTTGTACCAAAGGTGCGCCCCGGCTCTCGTGCGTCTGTTTACGAAGGGGCTCCGTTCGACAAGCTCAGGACAAGGTTTAGACCTTGATTCAGCCGAAGACCTGGTCCAGAAAGTCTTCTCCAGTCTTTGGCGGCAACGAAAGAGTTTTCGAGGGGAATCTTCCTTCGAAACGTACTTGTTCAGTATGGCTAAACGTATTCTGAACAAGGAATTACGCCAATTTCGTGAGTCTGCCGAAACGAACGTGAAGGAACGTTCGGACTTTTACTCCGGCCTAACCCAACCCGAAGCGGAAATCTATCTCCAGGAGATGATCGACGCTCTCGAAGCGGCCAAAGCCAAATTGACCGCCGGCCAGCGACAGGCCCTGGACATCTCCCAAAAGGGCGATGTTTACCTGGATAAGATATTAGAGGAGCTTGGCTGTTCCCACAAGGTCTATAAAAGCAGGCTTAAACGGGCACGGAAGAGGCTTAAGGAGCTTTTAGCCCCGTTTTTGGAAGACGAACGATGAAAGTCAAGATTTCTACGTAGTTCTACGTATTTTTACAAATTTTCAAAAAATTCAAAAATAGTTCGCCTACTTCGGGAGGTTTTTGGTACTAATATTATAGGCAAGCGAAAGCACCGCAACGGTTTGGATAGCGCGGAGAACGCTTGGCTAAAAAAATAGAGTCGTTAGTCGTTGGTATTTAGTCATTTGTTGAAGACTATTTGGCAGCGCCGGTTGACGGCATCCTTCAGCATCAGTAGTAGGGATGAGCACACGGCGAGAGAAAAAAGTTCAGGAAGAACGTAAGGTGAATTCTGCGCGGTTTCAAGATCGGTACGTTCGTAAATGAAGAAGAGTAATGAGTTACTTTAAAAGAAAAATAGTCAATCGTCATTGGTCAATCGTCAATCCCATGGGTTTTACCTTGATTGAGCTATTGGTCGTGATCGCGATCATCGCATTGTTGATCGCGATTATGATCCCGGTGTTAGGTCGAGCCAGAGAATTGGCGCAGCGTACAGTCTGTTTGAGCAATCTCAAGCAGCTTACACTCGCATGGCTTGCCTATGCTGAAGAGAATGACAGCAATATCGTTCGTGGCTGTGAGGCAATAGAACGTGGCACATCTTTTTATTATTTAGATGCCTGGGCAGGTGATGCCTTTAAAAGCAGTAGTCGTTTTGAACTGATAGAAAATTCTGAAAAGGGTGTCCTGTGGCCCTGGATCAAAGACGTGGATATCTATCGCTGTCCACGGGGCAAAACGGGCGACCTTCTCACATATGCCACAGTGGCCGCTGCGAACGGTTCTCTTGTGGAAGGGACCTATTTGCCAGATAGCGTTGATATGCTCTCAAACCCAGGTCGTGTACCGCTCGGTAAACACGTTGGCAGTACGGTCCTTCGATTAACCCGTCTCACGGAAATAGTCAATCCGGGTTCAGGCCAACGTGCTGTCTTCGTCGATGTGGGCCAGATGCTTTCATCGCTGCGCATTGCAGATTTTAAGATCGAATATTTGTACCCAAATTGGAGCAACGATCCAACGGTACTCCATAGCGATGGTGTAACACTCTCGATGGCGGACGGTCATGCCGAGTACTGGAAATGGAAGGGACAGGAAACTGTGAGCATGAGTAAACGCGACTCTGGAGATAGGAAGCCGCAGACGGAGGATGGCCTTTACGATCTGCAAAGAATGCAAAAGGCGATCTGGGGCCGGATAGGTTATTAAGTTGGAGAGATAGGCCATAGCAAAGAAAATGTTATGGCTGGTGGGCAGTTATCCCACCAAAGCGAGTCCGCGAGGCAAAGTGACTGAGTTCTTGGCGCTGAAGGACTGCGCCGGTCGAAGTGAAAGGAGTCATATAAATGCTGTATAAAAAATATTTCCTCGGATGCGTATTAATAGCTTCACTGATATCGACAACTTTTGCAGAAAAGATAGATACTCCAGGCTCCGCTCCGATTGAACAAACCCTTGAGGCCGTTCGAAATTGCATGGTTCGATCACCCGCTCCGTGGCCGGATGAATGGAAGCGGGAGTATATCGAAACAATTCGCAACGCGGTTGAGTCTCATCAGGATGCGACTCATTATGATGAGCGACTGGAGATCCTGCGCGAAGGATTTGCATCCTGTTGGGAGGGTCTCAAGAGGAGCAAGGACAGACATAGGTTCGAGGTGTATCGTTGCCGGATGCGATGGTACGTCGAGCACCTGATGGGTACGGAATTTCCTACCGATCAGGAAAGACAGAGGCTGTGCGATCAATACACCGATATCTGGAACTATGCGACGAATTCGCTCCTTGTCCAATTTCCCTTTCTCGATCCGAATACAGTTCAGAAAGCCAAGCACGAAGATCTCAACGTATGTTATCAGAAGATCAATGCGCCGCTAATGCCCGTTTATATGTATCCAATGTCTGAGAAACAAGTGGCAAAGATCAAAAAGCGATGGGATAAGCTGCGTTATGCCCGTGTTGATCTATTTAGTCGATTCGGTGGTAGCGAAATAACACCTTCCGAGAATGGTAAAATGCCATCATTTAACGCAGAGCATGATTACCAATTAACCAAGGAGAGCCTGTCACAGTTGCTTGGTCTGGTTTGGATGGTTGTCCCTCAACGGCCGGATTATTATTTAAACGCAATAGAAAACCAGAACGAGATGCTTAAACGACGTGTTCAAATAAGACACCAGGCCCATAGCAACCAACAACATTTCGAAAAGACACGTTCGAGACAACTCCCCCAGACTGAACACATTAGTTTTCTGTTAACAGCTCTGTTGGAGACACCGCACCATTTAGAGAGGGGGAGTAAACACCATCATGCAGAAGAAAACCTCATTGAAACAACAGAATAAAACTATGAAAGGAGGTGTTGCCTATGCGATAGAGAACAAATCAAAAGAGAAGTAATAAGATCTTATTGAAGAAAGGATTAATGAAAGTTAGGAGATTGAATCATGAGATTACAGACGTTATATGCTTGCCTGATCGCGATGCTTCTTGCTTCGACTACGACTTTAGGTGATATAATCATGGATCCAGAGAGTACTGGAACAAGTTGCGGTGCAACTGCCGATGCGGGGCCGGGTAATACCGAGGATGAATGGTATGAAGAAGCATGGTATTTTGAGTATACCGATGAAGAAGGAGATTTCGATTGGGAAATAAGTGCCTATGCCTGGGTTTATTGTTCTGCTACACAAATAGGCGGATCGGCTCTTGCAGTAGCTTCTGCCAGTGGAGCTGCCGCGAGTCCGTATAGTGTAGTCTCTGCCTCTGCGTCGCTGAGCAAAAGCAACGGCTCGGGTACCGACGACGACGTAGATAGTGATAGCAGCATTACATCTCAACACTTCAAGGTTAACCAAGGCGTTGCAGGTACGTGTGATGCTTATGCCTATGCTTCCATAGAAGAAGGCTCAGAGAGTGACGCCCGTGCTATTGCTGTAGCTAACGGCTATGCCACTATGGGCTAAAGAGGAAGATGGCTTTTTCAGTGTGTAAACTCGTTTTAAGCATTCTCGATATTACCGATTGATGCGTCATTTAAAGGACAGTGACTTATGTTTGCATACTATCGCTACAAAGAGTTCATCGTAAGCAAAACGAGAAATATCGTTCGGAGGGTATTGCTTGTTCTTAGGATCTTCAGCAAAGTCACTGTCCTACTTTTTATTATAGCGTCCGCAGAGGTATGTGCCGATGATGCAAACGGAACCCATATCCGATTGTTTGAGTTTAGTTCGGAATTCTACATGCCTATGGGTAACGGACGGATTGATGGTCTTATGGCTTATGACGGCTCTCGACATCGCATTGCGATCTACTGGATTGAACCTTCTCTGTATCGAGACCCTACGTACTTTTTGGTTTTCAGCGATTTTATTTTTACCGAAGAGAAGGTACACTATTGGATACATGGAACGGACCAACCGGCGACATTTGACTTATCTGACATAAACCGGGATTTCCTTTTGCCAAGGGATGTTTTGCCCGAATCGGTCGCTCGTTCTGCATTAGCCATCTCAACCCTCGCACGCTCAGAGCCTCAGAATGAAAATGTCTCCCTGGAGGTTGGGACGTTCTTTCGACAGAGCCGAGGGCGTGCGGATTACTCGTATGAATTACCTTCAGAAGAATGTAACGATTTGTTATCCGATAGTAACGTGACGGATGTACAGATTCTCAATGCTCTTCCATTCGGGAGAAAATACTCGAAGGAAACGCAAAGCGATGGTTCTATGGTCTGGTGCGCACAGAGAGTTTTGTCCGGCCCGCATGTAGCCCGTGTGACAGTCAAACCTATAACATATATAGAAACCGGCGATCCCGTCCGAGATTTCGATCCAGACACCTTAGGACACTGGATGCGCATACCCGAATCTTATAGGACTTTATGGTCTTTTGACCGAGTTTATTTGAAATTAAAGGATCAATCGGACAAAAGTGTTTCCAGCCGGGAGCTTCATGACAAGATCGAGATCTATCTTGCTAAGAATAAAGTCCCATTCCGGCTCGACTTGGCTTTTAATCAACTGTGGTTCAAAACATCTCTTTTAACAAGCGATACAAATCGTATCTTACATTCTGCGCATGACGTTGTCACGGCAATCTGCCGGGATGGCTCAATAAGTCCCTACAGAAGTTTACTCGAATTGGCCCGTATCGACGTCCAAATCCGGGAACGCTACCCCCAGCAATCGGATCGTTTTATCCGTTCACTCATCGGTTTAATGGTCCAATGAATGGGAACGGATACACCGAGCTATTTGGAACAATTCATACCGACAATCAATAAGAATAAATGGTTTGCATTCGGAGAGTTGCTGGTTGATGAGATTCGCGTCCAGAGCCTTGTGGAAGAAAGTGTCACGGAGTCTTTTTTCGATCAACTTGAAACAGCCCGTTTGGCTATTCAAATTCCACCCTACGATCTTAGCCAGGCAATCGTGAGTGTAAAACACTATATCGCTCAGATCGATTCCGGTCCGCCCAAAGGCACGCTGATCCTGAACGATGTCCGTGATATTCTACAAAAAGGACTCGCAAAGCCTTTTACGGACGCCAACCTGGGCTCAACAAATAAGATAATTGAGGATACCATTTACTCGATTCGGCTAATCGCCGGCGAGGGGCCTTTCCGTGGTGATCGTGATCAGCTCATTGAATCCATCAGGAAATTCTCAGGACTTTATCTCGTGGTTTTTCAATATCAAGAACCGATAGATACGGTTTTGGCCACATTTCTGGCCCTATCCTTTTACGACATCTCGACAGAGGAAGACCATGATAGACTATTTTCACAAATTTGTACGCTCTGCGCCGAATTTCAAACTCTGACGAATGCAATGATAAACGAGCGAAAATTAGGCGAGTTAGTGACTCCCGCCGATGTTGAACGTCTTTTTACCCGGTACAAGGAGAGATTTCAACAATATATTGACGATCCTCTTTGGGCGCCTTTCAAGTTTCCTTTAACTGAAAACGAAATAACAAGACTCAGAAACAAGCTCAAATTGCGTTTTAATCAGCTTCCTTCGATCTTCGAGAGTATGGTCCTTAAAGTCAAATACGGGGGCGTTAATGATGAATTAAGAACGAAAACGCGATCAGAAATTGCGCGCACCATACAACAGCTCCTCCCTCAGACAGCATTTCTCCGCAAACCTAACTATCCCGGTGTTTCATGCAGGCATCGAGGTACATACGGATTTGCCGCAGTAATTGAAGGCCCGCTGTATATTGAAGGTGAGCGGCCGCGAGAGAAATTCAAGGCCATGAGGTATTTCCACATGGGACACCGGCTTGAGGAGGTCGTCAAACGAGAAAGAGAGCTTGCCCATCGCTCCCGACTCCAATCAACAGCTCTTCCAACCGAAATCCCAGACGAATCAGAGGATTAGACGGGAATCCGTTTGATTGACTGTTTCTCCCTGTCAATCCTCCGCCATCTGCTGTGCGGCTCAACGCCGCAGTTCGTCATAATCCAAAGGAACCTATTTTTCCGCAGCCCGATGGTCTCCCCCCTCGATGGCATTCAGAATAGCGAATGAAAGCACGCTTGAAGACGGCCTTAAGTACCGTTAAGATATGGGGCGAGTCGAACGAATACCGTTTAACCGCTCTGGGCGTTTCGCGAACCGAGGGATTTCCGAGTTATCCCGCGGGATTCAAGAATAACGATGAAAACTTCATTACGAATAAAACTGGTGACGTGTTTTTTAGCCGTGATTCTGATCTGCGGCCTGGTGGCCACCCTCGTCGGGACCCAGTTCATCGGTACCGGGATCATCCGCCAGGCGCAGGACAAGGTGCGTAACGACCTGAATTCCGCCCGCGTCATCTATCGCCAGGAGATCGAGGATCTCCAGGATACGGTCCGGCTGACCGCGCTGAGGTTTTTTATCAAAGAGGCCTTATTGAAGAATGACGTGGGAACCTTAATCGAAGAGCTGGGGAAAATCAGGAAAGAAGAAGTCCTGGATATCTTGACGCTTACCGATCATCAGGGCCGGGTTCTCGTCCGGCTTCGAAACCTTTCTCATTCCGGGGATAGTCAGCGGCAGGACGATTTGGTCAGCCGCGTTTTGTCCACGGGGAAAGCCGTGGCCGCTACCGTGATCGTGCCGGAGGAGGAGCTTCTCAAAGAGGGAGCCGACCTGGCCGCACAGGCCCGCATCGAATTTATTCCCACTCCCAAAGCCAAGCCCACACAGGAAACGAAGCAGACGGCCGGGATGATGATGAAGGCCGCCGCCCCGATCCACGGGTATGACGGGAAGCTCCTGGGTGTTCTGTACGCCGGGAATTTGCTGAATCGAAACGACAAGATCGTTGATAAGGTGAAAGATACCGTCTATCAGGCTATCAAATACGAGGGAAAAGATATCGGCACGGCCACGATCTTTCAAGACGATCTGCGCATTTCGACGAACGTTCGAAAGGAAGACGGCACGCGCGCGATCGGAACGCGCATCTCGGAAGAGGTGTATGAGCAGGTGCTCATCCGGGGCCAGCCGTGGATACACCGGGCTTTCGTTGTGAATAACTGGTATATCGCCGCCTACGAGCCGATATGGGATATCAAGGGTGGGATTATCGGGATTCTTTATGTCGGGATTCTGGAACAGAAATTCATCGATATGCGAAATCGGGCCACCGCCATGTTCCTGGGTATCGCCGGGGCGGGGATGATTATCGCTTTGATTGTTTCGAATTTTCTGGCGAAGAGCATGCTCCAGCCGATCAAACAACTAATATTGGCCTCTCATCAGTGGGCCGAGGGCAATCTCGACTACCGGGTGGAAGCCGCTCAGAATGACGAGATAACGGAGTTGACCGACACGTTCAATATGATGGCGTCCTCGCTCAAAGAAAGAGACGAACGCCTGAAAGAATGCGCTCACCAGCAGATTATGAAGTCGGAACGTCTGGCGACGTTGGGCCAGTTAGCCGCGGGGGTCGCCCACGAAATCAACAATCCGCTCGGCGCGATCTTAATGTACTCCCATTTATCTTTGGAAGAGACGCCGGAAGACGATTTTCGACATCAAAACCTAAAAAAGGTCGTCGGGGAAGCCACACGTTGCAAGAACATCGTACGCGGGCTTCTCGATTTCGCCCGGCAAAGCGAGCCGAATGTCGAAGAAGCGGATACGAACGATATTCTAAAACGCACGTTGACCTTGCTTCGGAATCAGGCCTTGTTCCAAAACATCAAAATCACAACGGAGTTTTCCCCCGACCTGCCCAAGGCGATGATGGACAGCGGCCAGATACAGCAGGTCTTTGCGAATATCATTTTGAACGCCGCCGAAGCGATCGATGGGGAAGGCGAGCTGACGATCAAAACCCGAACGGCCAACGGCGACGGGTTTATCGAGATCGAATTCACGGATACGGGCTGCGG
>JAFGTG010000630.1 GCA_016934255.1 Sedimentisphaerales bacterium | reverse complement strand
CCTGAAAACCACACCGCGATAAAATCGTCGGCTAATGTATTGATTTGCGTCACCGTCAGACCAAGAATCATCGGTCCCATCAGCATGAGAATTTTCTTAAACGCCTCTGATCGGATTTGCCAGGCCGGACGAATCGTGATGCCTCTTTTCCGCAATGGCCCAAGCTGCATCGCGATCTGAGCCAGACCGGCTATAAGCACGGTTATCGCAACGATATAAACCAGACGGCTCGGTTGTATCCCAAAGCCCCATCCGCCGATGCAAAGCGAGCTGATAATAAAAATATTGAGCACAATCGGCGCCGCCGCCGGCATGGCAAAGTGTCGATGGGCGTTGAGTATCCCGGCTAAAATGGCTACGACACAAATCAGTATCGTATATGGCAGCATGATGCCGCTGAGAGTCAACTTGAAATCTGTGCTCGGATAGATGCTGAAAAACTTGTAATAACCCCAGATAACCCCCTCGCCGAGAAGAACGAATCCGGCCAGTAGCAGGACGATAGCCGTCACGACCGTACAGGCTAATGTCTTGGCGGACTCGGGATCTTTTTGCATCTCTTCGCTATAGACCGGTATCAGTGATGAGGAGGCCGCTCCTTCCCCAAAAAGCCGCCTGGCCAGATTAGGGATTTTGAAGGCGATGACCCAGCCATCCATCAAACCGGCGGCGCCGAGAAAATAAGCGAACGCCATGTCCCGTACCATGCCGAAGATCCGGCTGATCATCGTAAGAGAAGCAATTTGTCGAAATCCTTTGACCATACGTTCTTGCCCATCAATAAATGATGAACGTCCAAGGCGGACGAAGTGGAGAAATCTAATCTAAATGGTTTTAAGAAGCAAATCCTTTTCTTCTTCTATCGAAAACATATTCTTATCCATCGAGCGGAGCTACCTCTTGGGCGCAACCGTGAACGGCCGGCACCGCCCGATATTGTTCAACAAACCCACGCACATCAAACTGACGACTAAACTCGAGCCGCCATAGCTGACTAAGGGCAACGTCAAACCCGTAATCGGCATCAGTCCCACCGTCATACTGACATTGATGAGGACCTCAACAACAAAAATCGCGACAATACCGACCGCAAGCAATCGTCCGAACGGATCGGTATTGTTCGCGGCGATTTCCAGCCCGCAAATCACGACAATCACATAAAGCCCAAGCATCCCCAGGCACCCCCAGAAACCCCATTGCTGGGCTATAATGGCGAAGATGAAATCGTTATGTCGCGCACTCAAAAAATTGTATTTAACGAAGGGACCCCGCCGGAATCCGAAGCCCGTCGCGCCGCCCGAAGCGATGGCGTACTTCGATCGAATCAAATGCCATCCCACGTCGTTTTTCCATAGGTTCTCGCTGAACTTGGTGCCGACAAGAATCTTACCCAGCCACAGATGCTCCTCTGCTTTTTCGCGAAGCCAGGCATTTTGCAAAAGCAGACTGCTGATTCGCATGCGCTGATAGGGTCGCATTTTGTACCAGAGCAACGGGCTCACCATCATGGCCATCAGCACGATCAGCAAAAGATGTTTGACCTTCGCCCCGGCGACGAACAGCATGGTGAACAAAATCGGCATCATGAGGAGCACCGTCCCGAGGTCCGGCTCCGGAAGGATCAATACCATCGGCACGAGCGCCAGAGCGAACGGTCCGATCAACGCACCGAACCGCCGGTAATTACTTCGATAGCGGAGGTACCACGCCAGAGCCAGCACGTAGGCCAGCTTGCAAAATTCCGACGGTTGAATCGACGGCAAGCCCGGAAGCCATATCCAGCGGTACGTACCCTGTCTCGGCCGGGCGAACGGCAGCTCAACGACGTATTTGCTGAAGAGAAGAGACGCCAATAGGAAAAGCACGCCGGCGAAAATCCAGTAACCCAACTGACCGAAACGCCGATAATTGATCACGTTCACCGCGATGAAGCCGGCCATGGCGACAAAGAAAAAGAGAACCTGTTTCTTCCAATAGCCGCTCAAATCCTCACCCGGACCGGCGGGGCTGGATTCGGCCGGGTGGCCAACGGAATAGATCGTGGCAATCCCGATGACCACTAATAAACCAGCGGCCACGAGCAACGTGATCCGTACCGCTATCAAACGTCCTTTCAGAAAGTTATACATAGCAAAAACATTAACACAGAGCCTTCAAACGAGAAAGGAAAATCATAAATGAGTTATCCGAAGGCGTTGTTGACACAAAACCAGAGAGAGAATATAATGAAGAGCATGAAAGACTAAATCATATTGAGGACACCGGCGATGAGAATCAAGGTGAATGCACGTCTTAAAAAAGGCATTCCTCTATTAATCCTGTTTCAGATGCTTGCCCTTTGTGTGCCGCTTCAGGCACAGCGGCTTGCCCCTCGCCGGCGCCGACCTGCCCAGGTAAATCGCCAGGTACAACGGGAACCGTTTGAGAGCGATAAGCGATTTACCGAAATAATCCAAACACGTCTGGACGCCTTCGTCCTGCCAACTCTGGAAAAGAAAGGCATCCAGCCTGCAAACCTCTGCTCGGACGAGGTCTTTATCCGGCGGGTGTATTTGGACGTGATCGGCACACTGCCCGAACCGCAAGAGGTTCGTAAATTTCTCCAGAACACCAGTCCCCGCAAACGAGGAGCATTGATTCACTCCCTGCTTAAGCGCGACGAGTTCGCCGATTACTGGGCGTTAAAGTGGTGTGACGTCTTGCGCGTCAAGGCGGAGTTTCCCATCAATCTGTGGCCGAATGCGGTACAGGCTTACCATCGCTGGATCCACGATGGCCTTCGGGACAATATGCCCTACGACCAATTCGCCCGCGAGCTGTTGACGTCGAGCGGGAGTAACTTCCGCGTGCCGCCCGTCAACTTTTATCGTGCGATCCAGGGCAAGGAGCCGTCCGCCATTGCTTCGGCGGTGGCTTTGACGTTCATGGGCGCGCGACTGGATAACTGGCCCGAAGACCGCCGGGCCAACCTGGAGGCGTTCTTCACCCGCCTCGCCTACAAAGGCACGGCCGAGTGGAAGGAGGAGATCGTTTACCTCGATCCGAATGCGAACGAGCCGTTGGACGCCGTTTTTCCCGACGGGATGAAAGTTACGATTCAGCCGGGTGAGGATCCGCGTGTGGTTTTCGCCGATTGGCTGATCTCGGCGGACAATCCGTGGTTCGCGCGCAATATCGTCAATCGCATCTGGGCCTGGCTGTTCGGCCGCGGGATCATTCACGAGCCGGACGACATCCGCCCTCCCATAGGGGACACCTTACGGTGGGACAATCCCCCCGTCCATCCGAAGGTTCTCGAATATCTCGAAAGAGAGCTCATCCGTTCCGAGTACGACCTCCAGCACATTTTCAGCCTGATCCTCAACTCCGGCACCTATCAGCAATCCGCCGTTCCGCAAAGCGACCATCCCAGCGTCGAGGCGTTGTTCGCGTGCTACCCGGTGCGCCGACTGGACGCGGAAGTCCTCGTCGACGCCCTCTGCTGGATTTCCGGAACGACGGAAAGCTACTCCAGCCCCATCCCGGAACCGTTCACGTTTATCCCGGAAGAGAACCGATCCATCAACCTGGCGGACGGTAGCATCACGAGTCAGTTCCTGGAAATGTTCGGCCGACCCTCGCGTGACACCGGCCTGGTCTCCGAGCGCAATAACAATCCCTCGGACGCCCAGCGGCTGCACATGCTCAACTCCAGCCACGTCCAAACCAAGATCGAACGCAGCAAACGATTGAACGAACTGATCCGGGCCGCTAAGGGCAATAAGCAAACGATAATTTCCGAGATTTATCTCATGATCCTTTCGCGCTTCCCGGCCCAGGACGAAATGACGATCGCCGAGCAATACTTCGAGACCGAGGGAATTAACTCCCGACAAGCCGCGACCGACATAGCCTGGGCGTTAATCAATAGCAAGGAGTTTCTATATCGGCACTGAGCCGGAACGAACGAGGAATCATCCTATGAATACGCAACAAAACGCAAACGAAATAACGCGGCGAGAGGCCCTCAAACGAGGGATCGCCGGAACCGCCGGGTTGGCGCTGACAAACGTGTCGCGGGCGTCTCGCCCGCGATTCGAGGGCGGGATGCCCTCGACACAGCGATCGGCGCAGCTACAGGCGAAAGCCAAGTCGGTCATCCAAATCTGGATGTGGGGCGGACCGTGCCATATCGATACGTTCGATCCGAAGCCGGACGCGGGCAATGACTATACCGGCCCACTCAAGAACCCGATCAAGACCAACGTGGACGGCATCCTCGTCGGCGAACTCTTGCCGCTACTCGCCCAGCAGGCCGACAAGTACGCCATCATTCGCAGCATGACCCACGGCAACAACGGCCACGAGACCGCCTCGTACATCGTACAGACCGGCCACGAGCCGGGCCGCTTAGTCTATCCCTCCGTCGGCGCCGTCGTCTCGCTGTTCAAGGGCGTCAAGCACGGCTACAAAGGACTCGTCCCGCCCTATATCGTCCTGACCCAGCCCCAGGGCCGCTTCTCGGAAGCCGGCTTCTTAGGCCCGCTCTACAAACCGTTCGCTACCGGCGGCGATCCCGCTCGAACCCCGTTCGCTGTCGAGGGCATCATCGCCCAGGGCATCACCGACGAACGTCAGCGCAGCCGGCGTGACCTGCTCCAAAACCTCGATACGCTCGGCAGGCACATGCCGAACAATCCGCATTTCCAGCAATTCGACGAAGCGGGCCAAAAGGCCTACGACCTCATGTTCGGCGAGGCCCGCCAACTGTTCGACCTGACCGAAGAAACCGACGAGCTGCGCGACAAGTACGGCCGGAACACCTTCGGCCAATCGTGCCTGATAGCCCGTCGGCTCGTCGAGCACGGCGTCCCCTACGTCACCATCAACTACAAAGGCTGGGACACGCACAAGCAGCATTTCGAGACGATGCGCCGCAAGCTGCCCGAGATGGACGCCGGGATGGCCACGCTCATCGAGGACCTCTCCCAGCGCGGCCTGCTCGACAGCACGATCATCTGGTGGTCCGGCGAGTTCGGTCGCGGCCCGAAGGTCCAGTGGGAAGCCCCCTGGAACGGCGGACGCTCCCATTACGGCAAATGCTTCAGCGCCGTCGTCGCCGGTGGCGGCTTCAAAGGCGGCCGCGTCGTCGGCAAATCCGACGACAAAGGCCTGGAGGTCGCCGAGCGTCCCGTCTATCCCGAGGACCTGATCGGCAGCATGTACACCCTTCTCGGCATCGATCCCGACGGCCCGTTACCCAACCCGCGCGGCCTGGATCTCAAAGTCATGCCCGCCTCCGAAAAAAGCGCCGGACGACTCACCGAGATCATGTAGAGCCATTGACGATACCTAAGGCATAAATTGTCGATTGACAATTGACCATTGTTATCCGTCGGACATCGGTCTTACCTCTTTCGGATGAAATTGGGTTCGTTTCACATATCTATGCTCTCCCAAGAAATGTCTTTGTTTAGGATTTAGAAATTCGTGCTTAGGATTTCCAGCCAAAGGCTGGAATTGGGTTTGTTTTGCATATCAGCTTCCGTCAAATTGGGTTTGTTTTTACAGACGAAACCACGAATGAACACCAATAAACACGATATATTTCGTTCTTCTGACGCTGATTTATGCAAATTGACCCTGTTTCTCACAGGTTTTTGTGAATATTTGTAAAATTTTGTGCATTTTTGACTACTTTTCGACACAGATCCGTTCGACTTAGCTCAGGACATTTAACACGGGTGAACACTGTTTTACTTAACCATAGACGAATACGACGAAATGCAGATTCCTCCCAAAGGAGTATTTTGGCTTTGTTTTTTCATTAACCGCGGATACCTATGGCACAAGTTCCGCTGATGACGCGGATGATTGCTTCGACACGGATTCACACCGCTTTACACTTTCATTCTGAGCGCAGCCCGAAGGGCGGAGTCGAAGAATCTATTTAAACAGAAAGATTCATTTTTCAATACCTGGTCTCCTGGTCTCCTGATTGCCCGATTCCCTTCGTACTTCATCCTACATCCTCGAATTTACGATATACCATATACTACATACGATATACGATTAACTTTAGTTAAGTATTATACTAAATTAATCCACAAAAATCAAGTTAATTCCGAACTCATCGGCAAATTTTTAAAGCTGCAGAGGACACCGAAATAAATCGCTTTGCAGTGCGACGGCTCTGCTTTACCGTCTTTTCTGTTGACGTTTTCGGATAGTGGAATATAATCAAGACATTGATATTTGACGTGCGAAAAGTGCTTTTTTAGAGTGCCTTGGAGCGATTGAATGGATAAACGAGCGGCTGAGTGGCTCAAACAAGCCGACTATGATATAGACACAGCCGAATTTATGGCTAAAGGAGGAAGGTATTTCTACGTAGTGTTCATGTGTCACTTGGCGATTGAGAAAGCGTTAAAAGGGTTGTACCAGCAGAACTTAAAACAAACGCCTCCAAAGACACATAACCTTGTTTATCTGATGAATAAAATCGGCTTAAAAGCAGACCAGGATCAGGCAAAAGTGATCGTGCGACTTAATGAAGCCAATATTACCACACGCTATCCGGATGATATCGACAAGCTCAAAAGTGATTACACCGAGGAGATTACGGGGAAGATTTTAACGGAGGCGAAGGAAATCCTGAAATGGATCAAGCAACAATTCTAAAAATCGTTCGAGAGTTCGGCAAGGCGCTGGAAGCCGAACGGATCAAGCCTCAAAAGATCATTTTATTCGGTTCGTGTAGCACCCAGACTCAGCGGCCGGACAGCGATATCGACCTGGTCGTGATTTCAGAGGATTTCGTCGCTAAAGGGTATTGGGAAAGAATCGACATTCTCGCGTCGGCCATCTGTCGAGTCTTTGAGCCTATCGAAGCCGTTGCCATGACGCCGGAGGAATGGCAACGCGGCGATTCCTTGATTGCCGATTATGCCCGCAACGGTCAGGTTGTTTATGGTTAAATCCCCCAATGTCAATGGGCGCGTTAAAACCAGCCACCAATGTGCGGGTCAAAACCGGCCATTAACTCCTTTCCTTATACACTGAATTTCCTTCATAGTCCAAAGTAATTTCACGCCTTCGGTTTTCGATTCCAGATGGATCGAGGTCTGTATCGCTCGGACCGGCGGCGCGGCGAGAATGGGCCCATCGCAAGCTCGTCGGAGCCTCGCCGCCGCACGCCGAGCGGGACAGGCCGGCTCTATGCTAATCTGGTTTACTCTTTTTGTGACTACTATCGTTTTTGTCCTTGTTTTTTTGAGGTTTCTCTTTCTTGGCGTCGCCGTTTCCGGCCCTGTCTTTGAGGCGGTAGCTGCGGCCGGTGATGGTGATGATCTCGGCATGATGGAGGAATCTGTCCAGGATCGCCGTGGCCGAAGGGACATCACCGAGCAGTTTTCCCCAGTCTTCCAGAGGTCGGTTTGAGGTCATCATCGTCGGTTTTGTTTCATAGCGCCGCATGATGATTTCAAACAGGTACTCACCGGAACGTTTAGGCAGTTGTTTGATGCCCATGTCGTCGATGATTAACAAATCCGGCCTAAGATATTTGGCCATGACATTCTCTTGGCCGGCGAAAGCTTCATCATGCAAAAAGTCTCTTATCGCATCGAAGATCGAACGATATCGAACCGTGAAGCCGCTCTTGATGGCTTGGTATCCAATCGCCTGGACCAAGTGACTTTTACCGGTACCTGGCGGCCCGAGGAACAAACAGTCCCGGCACTCTCTGATAAACCGGCAACTCGCCAGATCGTATATCTGCTTCTTTTTGATCGATGGATTGAACTGCCAGTCGAAGTCTTCAAGGGTCTTCAGTTCTCTGAACGTTGCGGCTTTGACTCTCCTTTTGATCTGCCGCTCTTTGCGTACGAGCAGTTCATCCTGCAAAACCAGTTCGAGGAACTCGGCGTGATTCAGACTGTTACCAGCGGCCTCCTGTAAACGCACCTCCAGCGACTGAGTCATCCCTGAAAGCCGTAATTGCTTTAGTGCGGTTCGCAATGCCTCATTCATAATACTCTTGCTCCTTCTTACAAAAACTGTTTGT
>JAFGTG010000629.1 GCA_016934255.1 Sedimentisphaerales bacterium | reverse complement strand
GGTGGAGGCTGATTTTCCTTCGATTTGCAAAGTCGTCGATCTCACGGAGACGTATGGAACTCCAGCTACGTTTGAAGGGCGTCACATCGTTGCCGTTAAAATTTCCGATCGTGTGGAGGAAGATGAAGATGAGTCGGCGTTTCTCCTGGTCGGGGCGCATCACGCCCGCGAGATCGTCACGCCGGTGATTGCGTTGTACGCTATCGAGCAATTCACTCAACAATACGGCCTCGATCCTGAGATCACGGCTTTGGTCGATGAATATGAGATATGGATTGCACCCGTTTGGAATCCCGACGGTTATGAATATGTGTTCACGACCGACAATTACTGGCGTAAGAATCGCAGGTTTTTTAACGGCGGCATCGGCGTTGATCTGAACCGGAACTATCCCTTCGGCTGGGATGCGATATGCGGCGGTAGTACCACGATCACCTCGCAGACTTATCGCGGTCCCGAAGAGGCCTCCGAGCCTGAGACACAAACGATGATCGCATTCGGTTGTGATCGTCGCTTTGCCAAGGTTGCCGATCTTCATTCCTATGCCCGTGAAGTTCGCTACGGCAATGGCTGTCTGCCCCATCCGTTTATGTCCTTTATGGCCTCCGAAGCCGGCGATCTGGCGGCGGCTTCGGATTATCGGCCGACCTTGTCATGCTGCACGGGAGGGGACATCCATTTCCATATGGCTCATCACGGTAGTCATGCCTTTCTTTGGGAAACACATCAATCCTTCCAGCCCGGCTACACCAGCGCTCGGATCGAGGCGGCACGGGTATTTCCCAGTGTGTTGGCGTTGCTGGAGCGTCCCATTTGCCTGAGCGGGCACGTGACAGATGTTCTTACCGGAGAAGCGGTCGCCGCGACGATCACCTGCCTCGATGTCACTTTCGAGAACGGCGAAACGAACGGCAGTGACAAGCGATGGGGACGATATCATGCTTTTATGCCTTCGGGGACGTACAGTCTCGAATTCGCCGCCGACGGCTACTTTCCACAATCTTACACCGTCGAAGTGGACACCCACCTGGCCCAAGTCCTTGATGTGGCTATGGTGCCCTCGGCAGGTGATCTCAACGGAGATTTTCGTGTCGATAGGGCGGACTTGGCGACTTTCCGGTATTTTCCGGGTAATTATGTAAGAATTTCCTTGACTGAGAGATAGAAAATTTGGTATAGATAATAATGATGAAGTGATGGAATATCGTAGGGACGGCCCCCTGTGGCCGTCCGAATCCGGCTACCCGTAGGGACGCCTCCCCGTGGGAGTCCGGTTCCGGCGATGGAAAACGGACAGGCACAGGGACCTGTCCCTACGACATGGGCGTCCGGTTCCGGCGATAGAAAACGGACAGGCACAGGGGCCTGTCCCTACTATTTTTGAGGAGGTTTGTTATGTGCAATCCACTAAGAGACGTCTTACGGCGGAAATTGGCTTATTCGATTTCTTTTCTTTTAATCCTTTGCTTGCTGCTTACAAGTGCAACGAATGCGGCGGATCCGACATTAGCAGGCTGGTGGAATTTCAACGAGGGTTCTGGTAGCTTGGCCCAGGACTCATCCAACAATAAGAACGACGGCGCCCTTGAAAATGGTACAAACTGGGTAGCGGGAAAAATCGGCGGTGGACTGCAGTTCGACGGAACGGATGATCAGGTCGATTGCGGTAATGGTGACAGTCTGAATATTACGGGCCCGATTACGATCGCGGCCTGGGTTCAGCCGACGGGCCCCGGGGATAGTAGTTATCCTCGAGTCGTCGATAAATCAAGTGGCACAGGCGGGGCGGATGCCGGATACAAATTGTATCTGAGATCGGCGGAAAATTACCTGGTAACGCTCAGTGCCGGTGGAACGTTCCCGAACTCCACTATGATGGTGGAATTGGATACCTGGAATTACCTTGCGTTCATTACAGATGGGACGCAACGGAAACTCTTTTTGAATGGAGAATGGCAAGTATGGGATGATGCTTCGTTACCGGTGGAAACGAGCAATCCCCTTTATATTGGAAACGGTCCGGCGGGTGCCAGGCCCTTCGAAGGCTTGCTTGACGAAGTGCGCGTTTACGATCGTGCCCTTGCTGAAACAGAAGTCGAGGAGATTATGTTAGGTATAGGGGGGGGATGGCCATATGCGAGTAATCCCATCCCGGACGACGGTACCCTCTATGAAGATACCTGGGTGACTCTCAACTGGACGGAGGGAGATTCGGCGGTCTCGCATGATGTGTATCTCGGCGTTACTTTTGATGAAGTGAGCGAGGCGACTCCAGATTCGGATGTGTACCGAGGCAACCAGGAGACCACTTTTTATGTCGCGGGCTTCCCCGGATTTGCTTATCCGGACGGTCTCATTCCGGGTACGACCTATTACTGGCGGATCGACGAAGTCAACGATGCCGATCCGAACAGTCCGTGGAAAGGCGATGTCTGGAGCTTCTCGATTCCCGCCAACAAAGCTCATAATCCCGTACCGTCCGACGGCGCCGATTCTGTCGCTCTGAACGTAATCCTTAGTTGGACGATGGGTTTTGGTGCGAAAATGCACACCATTTACTTCGGCGAGGATTATGACACCGTTGCAAATGCGACAGTAGGCTTACCTGTGGGAACGACGAGTTATAATCCCGGTTTGCTCAAAGCGGCCAAGTCCTATTATTGGCGCGTGGATGAGTTCGATGGTTTCGGCACCCATAAGGGCGATGTGTGGAGTTTTACAACTGAAGGTGGCATATCGAATCCGTATCCAGCCGACGGCGCCGTAGAGATCACGCAGACGCCGATCCTGACGTGGGATCCCGGAGTTCCAGCCGCGTCGCACCAGGTGTATTTCGGAACCGATGAAAGTGCGGTACGGAGTGCCACTACCGCGTCGCCGGAGTACAAGGGCACCAAAGCGCTCGGTGACGAGGCGTACGAACCCGGCCAGCTTGCGTGGGAAACCACTTACTACTGGCGCATTGATGAAGTGAATAATGTCAATGCCGACAGCCCGTGGAAAGGC
>JAFGTG010000628.1 GCA_016934255.1 Sedimentisphaerales bacterium | reverse complement strand
GTGGAGCGGGTTAAGGCCGGCAAAAGTTCGACCGGACACATCAAACTGAGGGCGTTTCATCAATCGGGCAACATCGTGATCGAGATTGAAGATGACGGCAAGGGACTTGATAAAGATCGTATTTTGAAAAAGGCTATCGACAACGGCATCGTCGGCGCAGACCAGCAGTTGAGCGACCAGGAAATTTATAAGTTGATCTATCACGCGGGTCTGTCAACGGCAAAAAAGGTTACCGACGTGTCCGGTCGCGGTGTGGGGATGGACGTTGTCCGGAAAAATATCGAATCGTTGCGTGGCCGGATCGATATCAATTCGAGTATCGGAGTGGGAACCGCATTTACCATTCGTCTTCCGTTGACGTTGGCCATCATTGATGGGCAGGTGATCAAGGTAGGAAAAGAACGTTTTATTATTCCGATCAGCTCGATCGTTCAAAGTTTCCGGCCTGAAGCGCATCAGGTCTCGACGGTGCAGGGAAAGAGCGATGTCGTGATGTTTCGCGATCAGTTGCTACCGCTGGTGAAGTTGCATGAATTGTTCACCATTTCGTCCTCCGTCCAGGACGCCACGAAAGCCCTGCTGGTCGTCGTCGAAGAAAATGATACGCGATGCTGTGTGCTTGTTGACGAATTGTTGGGTCAACAGCAGGTTGTCATTAAGAGTCTCGGAGAGGGATTTGGGTCGGTCAAAGGGATTTCAGGGGGTGCGATTATGGGCGACGGCAAAGTCAGTCTGATTCTTGATGTTCCCGGATTGATCACGCTGGCCCAGTGTTAATTGTTGGGGGATTCGTTCAACCATGTCGGTACTTATAGCAGATAATGTTACACTGACTGAAAAGGAATTCAAGCAAATCAGTGACCTCGTGTACGAGCACTGTGGGATTAACCTGCATGAAGGAAAAAAAGAGTTGGTTCGTGCACGGTTGTCAAAATGGCTTCGTCAAAACAATTTTCACACGTTTAAAGATTACATCCGTTACGTGCTGGAGGACCAAACGGGCTGGGAATTTTCCCGGTTGATCGATTCGCTCAGCACCAACCTGACGAGTTTTTTCCGAGAGCGACAGCACTTTGATTATCTTGAAGATGAATTTTTGCCGTCCCTGTTTAAGCGAAAACAGCAGAAAAGGAACTTTCGAATCCGTGCTTGGAGCGCCGGGTGCTCATCGGGCGAAGAGCCGTATTCGATAGGGATCACTCTCCTGGAATCCGTACAAGGACAGGGACGATGGGATGTCAAGCTGTTGGCGACGGATATTTCAACGACGATGCTCGATACGGCACGAAAAGGTATTTATGAAAAGGAACGTGTCGCGACGATTCCGCCGATGCAAAAAAACAAGTATTTTTCAATGGTTAGTAAAGAGGGGCATAAAATCTATCAGGTCAGGGACATTTTGAAAAATGTCATTATTTTTCAGTATCTGAACTTGATGAAAGAATGGGCGATCAGGGGGCCGGTCGATTTTATCTTTTGTCGCAACGTGATGATCTATTTCGATAAGCCCACGCAGCAAAATTTAGTGCTTAGATTTTGGGATTTGCTTGATTCGGGGGGAATCCTGTTTACGGGGCATTCAGAGTCACTAACCGGTGTCAAGCATCAGTTTAAATATGTTCAACCGACAATTTACATGAAGCCTTAGGAATTCACTATGTCGATCAAAAAAACTGTAAATATTTCTGATGCCAAAGTTTCAGACAATCCGGGAGATACGCTGGCGACATATTCTCTCGGTTCCTGTATCGGTGTGTGTGTTTATGATGTTCGGAGCAGGATCGGTGGGATGCTGCATTATCAGCTTCCAGAATCAAAGATGGATCCGGAACGAGCCAAGCGAGACCCATTTATGTTTGCCGATACAGGGATGAAAATACTGGTGGATAAGATGGTGTCGATGGGGGCCAACAAAAAACGTCTTCTGATAAAAATTGCCGGCGGTGCATCGATGAGTAATGGTCCCGCCGGATTCGATATCGGCAAACGCAATTATCTGGCGTTGCGAAAAATCTGTTGGATGAACAGTTTATTTATCGATAAGGAAGACATCGGTGGTTCGACGCCGCGGAATATGTATTTGGACGTGGCCGACGGGGCCGTAACGGTCAAATGTAACGGAAGCGAAAAACAATTATGAAAAGAAGACAAAAACCATACATTGCGTGGAGGATATCTCTATGGCGCTGAACATATTAATTGTGGATGATTCCTGTCTCGTTCGCAAAGCGATAAAACGAATCATCGAGATGATCGATCTGGATGACGGCAATATCTATGAAGCGGAGAACGGTCTGGAAGCGTTGGATCTGCTCAATAAGGAAAGAATCGACCTGGTGCTTTCCGATTTGAACATGCCCGAAATGGGGGGCATTGAAATGTTTCAACGGATGAAGACCGAGGACAAAACAAAATCCATTCCGGTGGTTATTGTCACAACCGAATCCAGTGTGTCACGGGTGAAAGAGCTCCTGGAAGACGGAATCAAGGATTATTTGCATAAACCTTTTACCCCGGAAGAATTCAGAGAAATTATCTTTCATACGTTGGAGAAAAGTTAAATGATCGAGACAGAAAATATTTTGGATCGGGCGTTGTCGGAAGCATTGGAAAAAATGGCTTTTGTGGTCCTATTGCCTTTGGACGACGAAGCGGTTGAACCGGCAGAAACCATCCTGACTGAAATGAGTTTTACCGGACCTCTAAATGGAGTCCTCCAAATACTCGCGGGACCGGATTTTGGGACCGTTCTGGCAGAAAATATTGGGGCGGTCTGCGAGGTGAACAACGAGATCTGTTGTGATGCATTGAAAGAGCTCGTGAATGTGACCTGTGGTTTGCTCCTGCCTTTATTAGTCGGTTCTTCTCAAGAGGTGTTCGATGTCACGGTGCCGAAGGCCGTCAAAGGACAGGAGGCGCCGACGTGGCAGGAATTCATTAACAATACGAATACGTACGTGCATAATGTGGAAGGGCAACTGATCGCTGCTCGATTGACGATTGAATAATTGTGACACTGTTTGGAGGTTTGCCGTGAAAACCAGAGATTTTTCGGGAATACGAACCGGCGGAGCTCTGCCTGATGTTAACGAGATCAGGGCATCGGAAGATCTGGGGGAATTGTTGATGGAATACGTTGATTCGACGGATTCTATGCTGGAAGAGCTTGAGAGAGCGACTTTAGCGTACGAATCCGGAATGAATCAGCAGGAAAATGCCGCCATCATACGCAGAGTACTTCATAAAATGAAGGGGGAAGCCTCCATGGTTGGGATGGATGATATCAGTCAATTTTGTCATCAGACGGAGGATGCGTTTGAGGAGATTCCTGAAAATAAGCGCGTGGATATGCTCTTACGATTTAAAGATTGGATCTTTTCCGCCATACAGATATTGTCTCAAAAGAGTAAATAGGAGGGAGTTGACGTGCCGATTGCGATAAATACTCAAATTAAGGTTCTGGTTGTCGATGACTCGGCGATCGTTCGTAAGATACTCAATAAGCAGTTGAGCCAGGATCGTAACGTGGAAGTTGTGGGAACGGCCCCCGATCCTTACGTGGCCCGGGATAAGATCATTTCCCTGCAGCCGGACGTGCTTGTGCTCGATGTCGAAATGCCTCGGATGGATGGCATCACATTCTTGCGCAAGTTGATGAAGTATCATCCAATGCCGGTGATTATCTTTAGCTCTCTTACCCCGAAGGGCGGGAAAACGGCCATGGAAGCGATGGGCGCCGGGGCGGTTGAAGTGATGAGTAAGCCCGGACTTTCCTATAGCGTGGGAGATGCCTGCGATATCCTCGTGGAGAAGATCAAGGCGGCATCGAGAGCCGATATTAAAAAGGTGGTTACTTATAGCAACCAGACGCCGACCAAGCGATTGGCAATGGTGGAAACGACCAATAAGATCTTTGCCATCGGGGCGTCCACCGGTGGCGTCCAGGCTCTCCATTGTGTGCTGACTTCTTTCCCTGCGAATGCGCCGGGAACGGTGATTGTTCAACACATGCCCGCCAGGTTCACAACCTCTTTTGCCGAGCGTCTTAACAATGAATGTGCCGTGACGGTTAAAGAAGCGCAGAATGGAGACCATGTGATTCCGGGTACGGTGTTAATTGCTCCGGGAGGATATCAAATGATGTTGAGTCGTTCAGGGGCGAATTATTTCGTGAAGATCACGGACGGCCCTCCCGTTTGCCGGCAAAAGCCCAGTGTGGAAGTTTTGTTTAATTCTGTGGCTCAATATGCGGGCGCGAATGCCGTCGGCGTCATTTTAACGGGAATGGGCAATGACGGCGCGGGGGGGATGTTGAAAATGCGAGAAGCCGGGGCGCGTACGATTGCCCAGGATGAGGCGTCCAGTATTGTCTTCGGAATGCCGAAAGAAGCGATAGAATGCGGGGCGGCTGAGAAGATTGTCCCCCTCTCGGAAGTCACTCGGACGATGATAAGTTTGGCTCGATGTTGATTAAAGGCAATGTGTTCTAAAGGGAATGGTTATGTTCAAAGCCAAAGACATTATGAAGCGTGATGTGATTACTGTCAGAAGACAGACGCCGATCTACGAGGCCATACGAATTCTCGTTGAGGACAATGTGACGGGTTTGCCTGTTGTGAACGAGGATATGAGCATTGCAGGGATTGTGACCGAGAAAGATGTTTTGGCGCTTCTTTATAACATCGAAGACCGGATGAGAAAAGTTGAAGATTTTATGACGGAAGACGTTGTCTCTTTCGATGAAGACGATAGTTTGATCGGTATCACGGAGTGTTTCATAGAGAGTCATATCAGAAGAGTGCCGATCACCTCACAGGGAAAACTGGTCGGCGTTATCAGTAGAAAAGACATTATTGCGTATATTCTTAAACTACGGCACAAAGATAAAGCCGTATGCTGACGGCTTTAATTCTTTCTATGCCGATGTATTCAGGCTTCGGCTGTCATAAAAGCTTCAGGAAAGCCACGCCGAGGAAAATAACACTCCCGACGAATAAAATACACCGCAGAGCCAGGTGGCCTCGAGCATAAGCGGGCAGTTTATGGTCGAGATAGAGGAACCCAAAGCCAAGAAGGCCGAAAACGACGGCGTTCATCGCCGCGATCGTGTTAATCACAGCAGCAGGCTGACGGTCGCCGAGAAGGACTGTCACAACCATGACGGCCAGATAAATTCCCATGACCATACGGTAGCTCTTGAGCTTATTCGGAAATCGTGTCGAAAAACCGGTCAACATCGAAGCAATCGCCCGACTTTTACCGTCCATGCAGCTTACGATGGTGCTAAACAAGGCGAAAAACGCCACGACCTGAAATGTCTCACGTCCGCGTGGAACCGAGTTGAGCATCTCGGAAAGGGTGGACATGACCTGTTGCTTTTCCGGCACAAGACCCCGACGATGTAACGTCGCCACACCTAATGCGAGGAAGGCAAAGGATATCCCGAGTATGAGTGTATAGGACGCGATGCAGTCAATTCGCATCGTGGATAACCACTGATGATACTCTTGTTCGTTGTGGGCTTTGCCGATTTTCTCGTTGATCCACGTTGAATAAAGCAACGTGGTTGTCCCGGCGCCGATCCAGCCCATTAAGCCCATGATGGTGCTTAATGAACCTTTCGGGAGGTTGGGTACGAGGCCGCGTGCAATCTGGTCGCCCGGCAATGGAACGTGAAACAACGTATAGATAATACCTGCGAGAAGAACGACGCACATGGCGATGACAATCTTTTCGAAAAACGGGTATGAGCCGGTGTACAATAAAACGGGCACCAACGCTATCGCACAAAGAGCCCCCAAACGAATGTCGAAGCCGGGGAAAAGACCGGCTAACGCCGAACCTCCCGCCAGGGCGATACCGCCGTAACCGATCATGTCCAGGGAAAAAACAAGGATGATAAAGTACTGTGCCCAGTGCCGAGGACCCGGCAATCCGTCAAAAGCCCGAAACACATCATTGCCGGAGGCGATAGTCAGTCTGGCAAGACCTTCACTAAACGTTGCTTTGTAGATAATCGTCAGAATAGGAACCCATAGCAACGCGAATCCATATTGCGCGCCGCTTCTCGGGGTGAGAACGAGCTCGCCGGATCCTATCGCCAGGGCGGCCAGAACCACGCCGGGCCCGAGGAACTTGAGCTTTTCTCGAAGGTGTACAGGTGTTTGAGTCGTTTCCAATCGTCATCTCCTGCAACCGATACCATCCTGGGGGGCAATCCCTTTATGAGACGACCTCTTTGCACTCTATATCATACGAAATGCTTAATATCCACTCTTTGATCGTCTAATTTGCCCCTTTCATGTTTGGTTTGTTTCCTATTGGGTATCTTTCCGGCTACTCCGACCGTGTGGTGGTAGTGTCACTTGTTGCCAGCCTTCGGTGCCAAAACGGATGTCTCGCTCTACAAATTCCCAGATAACGACTTTTTTATGGGCCAGATATTCGGGTTTGCGCGCGAGTTGCTGGCGCACGAGGGTCGAGGCGCCGCCGTCGTTGACGATGGCGGTAAGGGGCTGCGCCAGGTGGTATGCAAGGTGCTCGACAAAACCGGCGGACCCGGGGTCGTCACGTCTGTAGATTCTCAGAAAGCTGTCGCCCAGTACGAGTATCGTGGCGTTGGGATCGTCCTGATACGGTGCCTGGGTATATGAGTCGATGACTTGATAACAATCCAGGGATTCGGGTTGAAAGCATTTCTCTACGGGCGGCGCCTGCATCATGACGATGATGTCACCATAGCGCGTAACGGATTGGGGCTGGAAGCGATAACGATCAGACAATCCGGGCTGTATCCAGCCGAGTTTGATCAACCGGTCCGACACTGTGCGAGCGGCAAGATCCATACCAGCCGGGGACCAGTGACTATCTTGTGCCAAATAATAATCAACGGCTTCAGTTTTATCCGTCGTACGACGGGTCTCCCGGAACAACGAAAAAAGATCGACGAGTTCGACATCAGCCTGGCGGAGCTTAGCAATCAGGTCCATCGTGCGAGGATTGATCGACTCCGAGTCTGCATGCGAGCTGAGCATATCCGGGTAAATGCTGGCTTTGTTCGGGGCAATGAGGACGAGCAGGTGAATGCCCCGGGTTTGTAACTGGTCGCGAAAATCGGTCACGGCCTGGAGGACATCACTTTGGGTAGGTCTGTCGGATGCCGATTGGGCTTCGATCAGATATTGCAAAGCCGGTTGATAAAAGAGCCAACCGTCCCGGCCTACGACGGTCTTATCCGGCGTTTCAGCCAGGGCCATAAAACGAAGGGCTTGAATCCATGGCCGGACGATTTTGGAGAGTTGGCATTGGCTTCGCAAGTCACGGGTAAAGGCTGCCCGGTAACTCTTAACTGGTTTGCGGGAGAACAGATCGAGGATTTGCGACCGGTTCCCGTTCGCCCGATCAAAGGCAAATTGTGTCACAGGCACGGCCAGTAAAAAACCTGCAAAGGTGAGCAGGATAACTCCATTTTTTAAACGGCTTTGCGGCACGGTTTATGGTTCCTTTAAAATTGAAAATATAAAAATGAGGTAAAGGACTTGGCAAACAACGTCGCCAGCGCCAAGGCAAATAAAATGACGAGAATCAGAATTTTGTTCCAGGTCAGGTTTTTGATCCAGTCGCATCCCTGCCGGGGCTGAAAGGCCAGAATCGCGCAGAGCGTCATCATTATGATAGGGCCGCGTGTCCAAAGTTGTCCCGTCAAGAGGCTCGCACCGCCCTGGGCGGCAGCACCGGTAAACATAATGGTGAGGCGATGCAGGGCATCGGCAAAGGTAGGGGAGCGAAAGAAGACCCAGCCGACAGAAACCAGGATAAACGTCATCACGATTTGAAGACTTTTAGGCAGAGCAGCGTAAAAGGTCTTTCTTCCCAGGGCCCGTTCCAGGATCAGGAGCAGCCCGTGATAAATGCCCCAAAAGACAAAGGTCCAGGCTGCGCCGTGCCACAGGCCGCACAAGAGAAAGACTGCGACCAGGTTCAGATACGTGCGTGAGATTCCCCGGCGGTTGCCTCCCAAGGGGATATACAGGTAATCCCGAAACCAACCGGACAGTGAGACGTGCCAGCGCCGCCAGAAATCGGTAATGCTCACGGCGCGATACGGCGCATTGAAGTTGCGCCCGCATGCAATGCCGAGCATCAGCCCTAGGCCGATGGCCATGTCGGAATACCCGGAAAAATCGAAATACAGTTGGAAGGTATAAGCCAGGGTGCCGAACCAGGCATCGAGCACGCCGGGATCGGAGGCGGAGAAAACGACATCGGCCGAGGAGGCGATGACGTCGGCCAGAAGGATTTTCTTGGCGAAGCCCAGCATAAAGAGGGCGATCCCCTGTGCGAATCGGTCGAGGGTAAGAGTTCTTTGTGTTAATTGCTCGGCGAAACTCGGCAGAGACTCTGCTGTCGCGTCTGCGGTGCCGTAGCGTTGGATCGGTCCGGAGAGTACCTGGGGGAAAAAGGACACATAGCAGAGGAAATTGAGTAACGAGCCCGGTCTCCGTCCTGTCCGGTAGGTATCGACAACGTGGCTAACGACCTTGAACGTGTAAAAGGAAATGCCGATGGGCAACACGAGTTTAATCAATGGAAATCCGGCGCTTCCAAACACGCCAATCACGCTATTGAGACTTTTCCCAATAAAAAGGGCGTATTTGAAAAAGCCGAGACAACCCAGGTTCATCCCCAAGGCCAGTACCAGCAATCCAAATCGGTCGGCCTTGCTGGCCTTGCGGGACATGACATAAGAAACGAAATAGTTAAACACCGCGCTGAGCAAAAGCAATCCCAGAAAGCGCATATCGAGCCAGCCGTAGAACAGGCAATTGGCGACCAAGAGGATCACATTCCGGATGGTCACTCGCTTACGCGGGACCGCATAGGTGGCCAGCAAGACGAGGGGCAGGAAATAGAAAAGGAATAAGTGGGAAGTAAAACTCATGGCGTTTATTTAATCACCCGATTGGTCCATACGGCCCAATAGATCGGATCATCCACTTGACCAAAGTATTTGTTGATGATGCCCCCCATGTAGTAATCGTCAATCGGCACCTCCAGGGCCATACGATGGGTATCGCCGACGCGAAATTGGGTGAGATTGCCCCCGATCTCGACGACCCTGGCATCCGCGGCTGTAGATCGGGATTTAGCCGGATTATATTGACCCACATACAGTGTGTCTTTTTCCAGGGTTCCGCGATGGACAGTGAGCACCTTGTACTTCATGACGTGCGCGTAGTCGTACAAGGGATCGTTGCGGATTTCACCGGGTATTTCCACCAACTCGGCGGTCACCTCAATGCTTCCCAATGTAGTGACTTTTGGGTCTTCGCCGGTGTCGGATTTCTTGGCGCAAGAGGTGCAATTGAACAGGATAAAACATAAGATCGCGATGAGAGTAAAGCAGGTTTTCCGTTGATTCATTATTGTGCTCCTATATTCGCATACGTCCAGCAAGGTTCCCAGCCGTCGATAAGCTGCAGCACGGGCGCATCGGTCGCCTCAGGATGCGCTTTTCGCAATGTCACGCTCTCCCCGGCGACCGCAGGGGCGTCATCCATCCGCATCACACAGATCGGCGCGCCCGATTCCTCCGATCCGCCCCCGTCTTGCGCACTACGAGTAAAGAGCACGTACTTACCGTCGGGTGACAACGCGCCGCCGTAGATATGATAGCCATCCTCGCCGTAGATGAGCCTGGTTTCTTTCCCGTCCCCGTTGTCCATGTAGAGTCGCGTAAAACCATAGCCTTTTTGACCGGCGGGTCGGCAGGGAAAGATGATGTGCTTCGAGTCCGGGAACCAGTCGGGCGTGCAGCTCTGGAATTCGTGCACGATGTTTAGCTCACCGGTTTGAGCGTTCATGCGAACGACGGTCCACATGATGCGGGTGTTGGCCACGCCGCAGAACCATTGTCCATCCGGCGACCAGCAGAGTTGCTGGTAGATGCCCTGTCGGGGTAATTTCCGTACGATCTTTTTCGTCTCCAAATCGACAACTTGTATTCCCTTAAGGTTTAGGCATGCGACTTGTTTGCCGTCGGGCGACCAGGATGCCCAGGGGTATTCCCGGTCGCCGCCGATCTGGACGGGAGTCGAGCCGTCGCTGTCTGCAATCATGAGGTCGCCCTGGAAGCCCCATTTGTCATGGTTGATGACAGTGCCTTTGACGAACCGGCGATAGAGCAATTTTTTATTGTCGGGCGAAAACCGCGGGCCTCCCTCCTCATAGTCCGGCGTATTCGTGATGTTACGCCGCTGCGAGCCGTCGGGACGCATGAGGAACAAGTCCCACGTTCCGTTATCGCTCCGGGCCGCATAGACGATCCATCCTTTGTTGCGTACTTCCTCTGCGAGTTGGGCCACGCGCGGATCGTTCGCTCCCCGGGCATAAGCCCACGATCCCATCAGCCATCCGGAGACAATAACCGTTGCCAACGTTATCTTTTTTAAACTCATCATAATCTCCTTTGCTAAACCAATTGCGGGATCTTCAACAACTCCCCGCCGCGCAGGGCCGATTCATGGGCCACAATACCCGGCACTGTGTAGGCCAGGGCTTCAATAATATTCACCGTGGGCTTACGGTTATGCGTGAGGGCGTCGATAAATTCGTGGGTCAAAAACGTATGGGAGCCGTGATGGCCGCTGTTATGACGCAAAGGTTCGGGCAGCATGTCGGTCTTCCACCACTCAGGCTGGTCATATTGCTCCGTGCCGGGCAAGTTGCGTACGAAACCGGCGTCATCTTTTTCCTGCTGGCCCGCAGCCGACCGGATGATGACCGGGCCCAGTCCATTAGGATGCCCACAGTAAAAGCTCATCTTGTCGCCGATCCACTGGGCCCGCTCGGTGCCCCGATGAGCGCCCTTCCACCAGACATTGACACGAAAGCCATGGCCTTTATCCGTCTTGAACATGGCCGACTCATTCCAGAAGGGATTGTTATACACATTATCTTTACAAATCGGGCTGTCATCACCCCAACCATGACAGGTCACTTCGGTCAATCGTTCGCCCGTCACGCCGACCAAAAACGCGGTGCAATGCGTGGGGTAATGCATGGGCGCGATACCATAGCGCCACGTGCGTTTACCATCCCTCCAATAAAGCGATTCCAGGCCATCGTGCTGGTACTCCGATTCCGAATAGAAAAGATGGCCGAACTTATTTTGCTCATAAAACTGACGGACGGAGATCGTAGGCTGCTGGTAGTAACTGGTTTCCGCCATCATGTAGGTTAGACCGTATTTTTTGACCGCGTCCAACAAACGTTCGGCCTCGGCCACGCCTCCGCCCATGCTCGCCGGGACCGCAGAGATCGCGTGTTTGCCATGCTGCATAACCTCTATCACGTGCTTAACGTGGTTGGGCCCTTCGGTGAATACCGCTACAGCATCGATCTTTTTGTCCTTAACCAGCTCCGCCAGCGAATTATACGACTTGCTGCATTTGTACGTTTTCATCAAGCGGTCTCGCCGTTCTCCAAGCAGGTCGCTGACCGCCTCCACCACGCAGTCCGGATGCTCGTGCCACTGAAAACCGCAGCCAAATCCACCTCCGACAATACCCATGTGAATTTTCCTGGGAGCCGTATTCACAGCCAAGGCGCCCGATGAGGCTAGGGGCAGCCCGGCCAGCACGGCGCCGCTTTGTTTGAGAAACGCTCGTCTCGACGAATGGGTCCGTTGATATCTCGTCATAATCTTATCTCCTATATTTTTTATTTGAAGAAAACGCCTGAAAACACGATGAGCAAACTCAAGATAATCAACACGAACAAGGCCCACCACAAAACGATATGGCTGTACCAGTGGCGGCCCAGTTGGGTCAGAATGTTGAGCTTCTTCCAGTTGAGGGTTAATTGATCCGTGACCTGGTCCGGCCGGGGTTGGGATGTACAAAGGCTCACGACGACGCAGATGACCACACAGAACACCCAATTGAGCGCCGCCTGCATCTGGAATGGCTCGATCCACGCCGGATGTGTATCTACAACCTGCACATAAATCTTCAGTCCCACGCCCAACAAGAAACCCAGAATAACCGCGACGGTAGCGCCCTGGGCATTGATTCGACGAAACAGAATGCCCAGGAGAAACACCGCAGCAAAGGGCGGAGCAAAAAAGGCATACAAAGATTGAATATACATAAAAAGGCTGCCGCTGAAACGATTGATGAATCCTCCCAAAACAATGGCCACGATAATGATGACGACCGACGACAAACGCCCCACACGCACGAGGTGACTTTCCGACGCCGCCGGATGTATCGTACGTTTGTAGATATCCAGCGTCACAATGGTCGAGGTGGAATTCAGCACCGAGCTGACCGTGGACTGGATCGCGCCGAAGAGCGCCGCCAAAAACAAGCCCCGCAGGCCCACGGGCACCAAAGATTGCAACATCGTAACGTACCCCTTATCCGCTTCCGGACGAACCTCCGCCCAGGGGAGTTTCATCACCTCGGGATAACGGGCAAATAAAATCAAACCGGGCACCACGACGATCACAGGGAGTATAATCTTCATGTATCCGGCGAGCACGATCCCCATGCGTGCATGATACATGTCCCTGGCTCCCAGCACTCGCTGGATCATAAACTGGTTGATCACGTTATACCAAATGCTCACGGAAAAAATCATCATGACCAAACCCGGCCAGGGCGTTAGGGCGTGACTGGGAGGCTGAATCACAGACAGGCGGTTGTATTGATCGCTCCCGATGATATGCGGCGCGTTTTGTGCGACGACCTCCTTCCAGATACCGTTTTGGGCTTCGTTACGTTCGATCATGACCTTAAAGCCTTCGATGGCGGAACGAGAATCACCCGAGAGCACCAACAAGCCCAGGTATGTCACCATGAGCCCGCCCGCGATCATGACGACGACGGTAAAGACATCCATCCACGCCACGGACTTTAAACCGCCATACACCGCCCAGACGCCGGCTACCACCCCGAGGGCGATAATGGCAAACCACAGGTTCCAGCCGAAGAGCCGCTGTAAGGCCAGGGCGCCGCCGTACAGCACCGCCGCCAGAAACGCGACCACGTTGGTGATGACCGTAACATAAGCGAAGAACTGGCGCAGAGTGGCGTTGAAGCGTTTCTCCAGAAACTCCGGCGTGCTGAAGACACGGGCGGATAACAGGAACGGGATAAAAAACCAGATAAGCAGGGTAAAGGTCGCCATGTTGGCCCATTCGAACATGGCCGCACAGATCCCATACACAAAAGCCGCACCGATCATACCGATGAAGTGCTCGGAGCTGATGTTGGCCGCGATAAACGAACTGCCCACCACGTACCAGGGCAAACTGCGACCGGCCAGGAAATAGTCGGCCGAGTCTTTCTTCCCGGCACGTCCGCATCGGTACCCGATTGCACAAAGAACCAGAAAATAAATCCCGAACGCCAGAAAATCCAGCCAATGTAAGGTAAAAGTCGTTTGCATACCCATGAGTTATCCTATAGGCCCATCGGGTCGCTGGGCGACCTGGTTAATCATTCTTATGGCATTATAATAGAACACGTCTTCGATGTCAGGAGCTGTCAGCGCCGTACGTTCGGCCGCTTTTCTGAAGGCGTCGATCTGATCGTATAAAAACAACGACAGGGACTCAGCCTCCGGTCCGTCCACTTCACGCATATGCGGATCGTCGGACACGTCGCCGTAGAGGCCCCGGGGCACCAGGTTGACATAGGTCCCCTGGTCGCAAACCCTGCGCATGCGCATGCGCGTGATGGGCAGGTCGCTGCCGAAAAGAATGCGCCGCGGCCCCACGGTTCGGATCAACTGCTCGAAAACCTGCGCATTCGTATTAGCGGAGAAATCAAACATTATTCTTTCGGTTTTGGCTAACGTTTCAAAAGCATTTCCCACATCCTCCGGACAATAAGCCCGGCCGACATGGGCGATGATCAGCTTGATGTTCGGATAGGTTCGTTCGATCTCCAGCATTTGAGACAGATTTACCGGATCGCGCAAACGCGCGCTGCGCGGGATGTGCAGCATTACAATCCAGCCGTGATGGTCCAAAACCTCCAACTGGTGATGCGGGAGAAAATCGTAAATCGTGATGTCGGCTACCGGGATATTCGGCGCAGCCAGGGTAAGATAGACCTTGGTGCCAAGAAATCCGCCCCGTATAATCTCTTGTTCCAACCGATCCGCCGACCACTGAGGTGAAGCAAACACCAGAGCCGACAGGTCATGCTCACGTGCACATTGACTGACATAGGCATTGGCGCCGGCAAAGTCGTCGTCGTGTGATTCGAGAAAAGAAAATATCAGAGCACGGACGGACTTGCTTGGAAACAATCGTTCATAAGTGGTTAGCAGGTTCTCCACTGTCTGTTCCTCGGCCACACGGAGCGGCCAGGTGACAGCCCGGCCCGTGGGAGCGGCCCGCCGGAAGGTTTTGCGCCAAACGTGTGTATGGACATCCAGAATTCGGTCCGGCAAAAACGCCCGCAGCCGATCCTCATAAAACTGCTGATCCACGGTGTTGATTTCAAAAAGCGGTGACATTATGTGTGAGTTAGTAAATTCCGTAAGCGATTGATATATTCATCCACAATTGGAGTATCCACACACAGGGCGAATTTCATGAGCACCGTACTATGGCCTTCATGGTAAGCGTGAGCGCGCAACCAGAGTCCACTATCCACACTGCGCCGATGAAAAGACAAGGCGTCTTCCCGGCTGTGGAATTTCAGACCCGCCATAGCCGGACAACCATGAATGGCGGCGATCCGGTCGGGAAACTCCTCAGCTAAGGTCTTTAGTTTGTCAAACAAGCATACCTGGATATGGTTGATGCGCTCTGCATTTTGTGCAGTCAAAGCCATATTGGCCAGGGCCACGAGCGCCGCCAGCGCGGCATTGCCATTCGTGCTGATGGCGTCGTATTGGGCCAGCATATCCAGGGGACGTCGATAAATAATGGCGGAGAGGGGATGGAATCCGGCGGTCATCCCCTTGCCCACGATTACAATATCCGGTGTGATACCGAACCGCCGGTACATGAATACTTCCGGCATCCAGAAACCGGTCTGGATTTCGTCTATGATCATCAAGGCTCCCACTTGTGCGGTGCGCTCGCGCGCGATCTGTAAATAGGCCGGCTCTATGGCCAGAGCCTCCCGGTTCATCATGATCGGCTCGGCCCAGAATCCGGCGATACGCTCGCCGTACATGGCAAAGACCGCTTCCAACTGATCGACATCGTTCGGCTCCACGCTCACGACCTCAAAACCCTTTATCATAGCCGGCCACATGTCACGCAAATACTGCATAGCGATACCAGTGCCATGATAGTTTCCCTTGAGCACCACAAC
Source organism: Sedimentisphaerales bacterium (assembly GCA_016934255.1). Lineage (GTDB taxonomy): Bacteria > Planctomycetota > Phycisphaerae > Sedimentisphaerales > Anaerobacaceae > JAFGTG01. The sequence goes on along the minus strand of JAFGTG010000628.1, from coordinate 5,904 downwards.
CACGGCCGGGCTTGCCTTTTTAAGTCGTTCATGCTGCATGAGCATAATTTTTAGAGCCGACTCACAAGCCACCGAACCGGTAGCCAGACCTATTAGCACGGTATTTAGTCGATCATTGGCCGCCATGATCCTGGAAAAGTCTCCGCTGCGCAATTCCGGCATATCCGGATTGGCGGCTTCGACCAAACTGCGAGCCAGGCGTTTGACCGGCCACTGGGGGATATTACTGTGGTTGTCGGAAACAACACCATTATCCAAACCCTGGCGTACGACATCGATCAACACGGGATGATTGTATCCCCAGGTGACCTGATAATGGCCGGCCGTGCAATCCAGATAGAGTTTTCCCTTCTCCGATACGTAAAACACACCCCGACCCGCCAACAAGTCGTCGGTCGGCTTCGCGTGCCCGCCGCCGTAAGATTGCTGGATGACGGCCTTGTCAATCAGGTTGGATGCATCAATGCCGTGGATTTGAGTACCGATGAGTTTGAGTAAATCCCCATCGGTATGGTCTGTTAGGAACTGTTGTGCTTTGATCATATGATCGATGATGGCTCCGGCTCCGGGACCGGCCAGGTCTGTGAGGGTCAATCCTAAGAATTTCTGATGAGGGGTCGTTTCCTGCATAAAGCACTCCAACTTAAAGGCGTTCTAAGTCAGCTTGATTTTAATTTTCTTGCGTTGTAATTGTTTGAGCAATGTTTTATCCATCCGGGCATCGGTCAGGACCAGATCATATTCTTCCGGTCCCAGGACCTTGCACATCTCGTTCTTGCCGAACTTGCTGCTATCCGCGACCACCACGACGCGGGTCGCATTGGCCGCCATTTTGCGATCCAGGTTGAGGACCTGCAGGTCGCTGGTATAGGTCGTGCCCTGGTCGTCGATGGCATCGGCTCCCATGAAGGCGATGTCCGCCTTGAACTGCTCGACGTTCTGCTCGGTGAGCGGGCCGTGCATGTCCGGCGATCCACGACGAAGGAATCCCCCCAGCAAAACGACCTTGATTCCCGGCGAAAACTGGACCTTGGACACAATCGCCAGGGAGGTGGTAATGAGGGTGACATCCTGCTTGCCGACCAGGGCCTGGGCGATATGGAGGGTCGTCGTCCCGGTATCCAGCATCACGACCTGACCGTTTTGAACCAGGGCCGCGGCCTGTTGCGCAATCGCCCGCTTTTGGGTATTGTGACTGTGCTCCTGGTCGTGAAAGGAGAACTCAAAAGTCAGACGCTGAGCCAGAACGGCGCCGCCATACGTGCGGACGATATCCCCTTGATTCTCAAGCTGTTCCAGGTCGCGGCGGACGGTCATGCCGCTAACCTTTAACTGCCGGGCAAGGACATCGATAGCCACCTCCTTACCCCGAAGTAAGGCCTTTCGTATGGCCTGCATCCTTTGCGTTCGTGTCAGTTTGTTTTTTGGGCGAGCCACGGATTCTTCCTACAATGCGGTGTATTGCCAACCACTCAACAGACAAAGCTTTTCGAGAACATCCGGGCGAGGCTCGTATGCCAGTGCCAGATGATGGGTGCCGCCGGCATAGGCATAGTGGTTCAGCAAATCGCGGATATCTTCAGCGTCGGGCTTAAAAACCGCGCGAGGTCCTTCTACACAGGGCAAAGGGTCGTCGGTAATGCGCCCGGTGATACTGATCAGACGCCCCTTGCCGTCCGGCGAGGCATTGAGATTGACGAGCATGGCCGGTCCGGGTGCGAACTCAAAATCCGCCACGGCAAACTCGGCCTTTTGTCGGTCCTCGAACCGGCTCCGGATCATGCGAGGCCGTGCGCGTGCCATGCGGATATTTCCTTCGCCCCAGTGTTTGAGCAGTAGGCGGTGATCGGCGTATCCCACGGAAAACATTTCACTGAAACTGGCGCAGCCGAATCCCTGTTGCATGGCGCGCACCAGCACGGCGGTGACCCAGTCTCCCTCGCCGGCGTAACCGCCTCCCGCGTCCATCAGACGCGAGGCCGCTATGTGCAGCCCATCGCCGATGCGGGCGTCGTTACACAAGGTCAGGAAATTCACGGCGCAGGTCTGGCTGCAATATTGTTCCAGCAATCGGTGTAAGGCGATGTCCCCTCGAGCCGTTTGGGCTAAAAGAGTCGCATCGACGCCCGGATCCACATCGAATAACGAGCTATACAGTGTTAGGTGTTCCTGAATATCCGACTCGCCAATATCGCCGATGAGATCCGCGAATGCTTCCAGGGAGACCACCGTCGGCACCAATCCCATATCACGTACGAAAGCCGAGTCTCCGATCTGCAAATCCAGCATATGCTCAAAATGCCCACCCAATTGTACGGGTCTGGCCTGTTGCATGGCGCGACGCATGCGTCCGGCCCGTGCCCAGGCGTGCACGGATTCCCGGAAATCGGTTTGCTGGACATGACCGTGAATGACTCCGAACGCACGTCCGTGGCGAGCCAATACATGAGCCAGATCCTGGACCGCGTGTACCCCGTGATTGAGTTTGATCGTTTCACCATCGTACTGATCCGGCTTTAACTCGAACATCTGCTGCATAGGCCATAAGAGCAGCGGTAATGGAGTCTCCAACAAGGCCTGTATCTGCACGCCACTGGGACAATAAGGAGCCAAAGCCACAATCACAAGGTCCCATTCATCCCGGGCCAAATCCTGAAAAAGCGTGGAAAACTGCGTCGCGGTGCTAACCGGTTGATGACACGCTATTGTCAGTTCCTCCTTGATCTGCAACGCCTGCGCCATGCGCCCCGCAAGGGCAAAAAGCGACTCACCGATATCCGGCCATAGGCGATGATACAAATCCGCGACAGGTGTCACGAGTGCAATTTTAAGCGGTAAAATTGATTCGGTCGTCATTCTCGTTCTGTCATTGAGCATTAGATCAATCTTTCCACAATACGTCGCTGATACTGTCGGTACCAGCTTTCATATGGTTCCGTATGCTCCGGTTCATACCTTTGCGATTTCTGTTTTAGCACCGTATGCGTTTGTGCCGGCGCACTCCCCCGAGCGATCATGGCATGGGAGGCTGCTCCCCATGCGGTGAGTGCCGGGAAATCCACCCCCTCCACTGGAATACCACATACATTCGCAATGATCTGGGGCCAGATACGACTAGCCATGGCCCCGCCCACGATTACCATCCGATCGAGAGACTGTAACCATCCCGTCTTGTCCAATGCTCCTCGCACCACAGATGCAGCCCATTCCATGTAGCGCTGCACGGCCACGGTTCCCTTATAGGCCGGATGGATGCAATCCGTGTCCACATCCACTTCAATCGATTCATTGGGCGCTTCCTCAAGATCAACTCCTTGCGCAAAGCAGTTCTCTTGGACACCGACCCGTTCACAGAGTCGATCAAAACCCGCCCCGATTTGCCAGAGCGTGGTGATCGTACCGAACCGTTCGGGTAGCAAATCGCGCCCCGGATGAATCCTGAAGGCGTCATTGTCAAAGACGGGATTCTCCGTCCTGCCATTGATAACCCATGCGGTGCCCGTACCCAGCATCACCGACTGATTCGGCTCCAGTCCGGCTGCCTGCATGGCGGCATATTGATCGTGCGAACCCGTAACCAGGGTCAATCTGCCCCACGATGTGTCGATCCGATCAAACAACACCTTCAATCCGGTTTCAATCACGGGGAGTGATTCTAATGGGATTCCCACCCACGCCAGAATGGCCGAACTCCAATTGCCTTGCTGGAAATCCGCCAGTCCGGTGATCTGGGCACTGGTGATGTCCGTGATAAAATGTCCGGTCAGGCGGGCATAAATCGCATCCGGCACCGTGGCCACATATCGGGCTTCGTTCGGCATTGTTCTCTGAGCAATGATTTGCCGCAGTTTGCACGCGGCTAACCAGCCGTGCGGAGGCCAGCCGGTTTGCTGATAAACATTCCGCTCTCCCAATGTGTCGATCAGATCCCGCACGACCGTCTCTTCCGCCAGATCGGTCCAACAGTGCGGCTCGGACACAGGCTGATACAGATCATCCAAAAAGACGAAACTCCCGCCCTGACCGGTCACACTACAGACAATCTCTTTGTCAGCAAAATAACCTTGAGACGAAAAATAATCCAATACGCGATAGAAATGCCCATACCAGTCCGTTTTGTTCCCGACCGACAACCGAAAAGTATCCAGTAACAGGCCCTCTCGATCCAAAAGGACCGCTTTGGTATGGGTCGTGCCTATATCCAGTCCACAAAAAACCATCATAACAAAACAAGCATTTAGATGTTAATTAATAACAAAGATGAACACATATTAACATATGTTGTAATGCGGTTCAACAGTAATTAAACGAAATAAATTTTCCTGTTGAATCTACTAACTATGGTGACAAATTTGAATAGTTCCTATCACCGGTCTTTCTCCAATTCAAAAGTATATTCCTTTTTTTTGTATGGTATATTATAATAGTATGCGTAATAGACTCCCTGTGAGGATGAAAAAGTGCACGATTTCGATTTGATTGAAACTCCGGAGAACGTGGAGCTTCGTCGATGTCTGGCGGGCATCGGCTCGCGGTTCATCGCGGGATTTTTGGATAATCTTCTGATCTTCCTGATGTACCTGTTTCTGTTTCTTTTGTTTCTGCTTTTAGGTAACATCAATATTTTGGACGATGTCGGCGTTTCAAGTGCAACAGAAAGATGGGCGCTGGCAGGTCTCATTCTTGTTGCGTTCTCAATTTATTGGGGGTATTTCGCTCTGTTCGAGGCGTGGACGAACGGTCAAAGCCCCGGTAAGAAATATATGAAGATTCGCGTCGTTCAAATCGAGGGGGAAGGCATTTCTTTCAACTCGATTGCTATCCGCAATCTTTTACGAGCCGTCGATGCGATTGGACTCTATGCCGTGGGGGGAATGGTTATGTTTGTTACCAAAAAAGTCCAGCGTCTCGGAGATCTTGCCGCCGGGACGGTCGTTATTTCCGAAGAGATGCCTAACTATTCGGCCCATTACGATAAGAAAAAACAACTTGTGGATAACCAAGCGGCCACCTCGATCATCCTGGAAGCCACCGGTCTCACACCTGAAGAATATCAGCTTCTACACAATTATTGGCTCAGACGTGAAGAACTGAATATCGAAGCCAGGGGACAATTGCTTCCGCAACTGGTCCGGCCGATATTAAACCGTATTGGTCAATCCTTGCCCGACGCCTCGCCGGCGACGTTCGAGAAATACGTTGATGAAATGATGGCCAAAGCCGAAAACGCCGAGCGGGAAGCCCGAAGGAAAGTGAACGAATCGGAGGGCGGGGAATGACACCTGCTCGATTTCTTGAAACTCGGAAGGCTGCGTGGAATCGGCTCGAAGCCATCATCGCAAAGTCGTCCAAAAAGGGTGTAAAAGCTCTGGACGATAGTGAACTGCACGAGCTGACGAGATTGTATCCGGCGGTTGCCATCGACGTTGCCAGGGCGAGGATGTACAACATTGACCCTCCGACTCAGAAACGCATCAACCAGCTTGCGATCTCGGCTCACGGACTGCTCTACCGGCGCAAGAATACGAGAATCTTTCGCGCTATCTGGATGTTTTTCCGCAGCGATTACCCCAGGCTTTTTCGCCGCCTGTGGCCCTATACCGTACTGGCGACGGCGATTTTCACGATCAGCTTGCTCGGCGCTTACGTAAGCACCCGGCTCAAGCCCTCGAATGCGTTTCTCTTTGTGCCCGGGCAACTGGACATTTCGGATGAGGAATCGGGCGTATCGAGCAAGGACATTAGCGAAAGATTCAGACGGATGGACAAAGCGCCGATGGCGGCGGGCATTATGACGAACAACATCTCCGTCGCCTTCAATGCGTTTGCACTCGGCATCACGGCGGGCGTAGGAACGTGCTATGTGATTATCTTCAATTCCATGATGCTCGGCGGTTTTGCAGC
>JAFGTG010000627.1 GCA_016934255.1 Sedimentisphaerales bacterium | reverse complement strand
TACAGGCACACAGCCAGCGCCAGCCACCAAAACATAAGCATCTTCCTATTGTTTTTCTCTCACAGCCCTGACGACGACTCTGTTGCCATGAATTTGTATTATCTCTATTTTCGCCCCTTTGTCAATAAATTCCGACTCGGCCACAACATTTACAAGGACATCCCCGAATCGTGCGGTTCCGATCGGTCTCAGCGTCGAAACGACCCGGCCGGTATCGCCGACTTCGACTGTATGTTTTTCGCTATCGTGGGGGGCGGTCATGCTAATCGCCTTTGCACCACCCTTTCCGGGGCTCGTCGGGACGAGGAATAGTCCGCTCAGGAATGGAATCTGCGTTTTCGGCAGGTATTTCGAGATAATCCACGCGAAGACGACGGAGCCGATCACACCCAGGCATAGCGCCATGATGCCCCATGTGAAGTCTCTCCAGGCCATTGTATCCTGAGGCCAGGGCCAGGGATTTTTGTTCGGCAGGTTTTCATAGAGCATCCCAAGCAGACCGATGATCATGCAGATAATGCCCGTAATCCCGGCGATCCCGAAGCCGGGCAGGAGGAAAATTTCTACAAGCAACAGCAGAACGCCGATGACAAACAGCAACACTTCCACCCAATTCGCCAGTCCGATGAGGTATTTACTACCCACAATAATGACAAAACAAATGACCGCCACAAGGCCGGGCAATCCAAGGCCCGGGGTGTTAAATTCGATATACACGCCTAACAAGGCAAGCATGACGAGCACGGCCATCACCGCCGGGGAATTGAGCCATCGAACCATCTCTTCCGACCAGAGCGTCTCAAGCACCTCCGGCTCGGCCTCAATAGCCACACCATCACGTTTGGCCAGAAACGCAATCATTTCCGACCGACCTTTAACCACAGCCCGGGCAATGCCATACTCGAACGCTTGAGAAGCCGTCAACGTTAATAGCTCGTCCTCATCGACGATAAGCTCTTTGTTATCCAGGTCGTAGTGATTCGGATCTTCGGGCAATTGTTGATCTTCGAAGAATTCATCCTCGCCCGTTTGCAGATTCTTCACTTTATACACCTTGGTCTGCATGGTGACCATGGCCTTGAGCAGCGCTTCAGGATAGTTGTTCGCTTCGGCCGCCCGCATAAAAGCGGCACGGGTGAAACTCTCCATTTTCTCCCGCTCGACGCCTTCGAGCTTGCCGCCGATCATAATCGGAGCGCAATCGCCGATTGTGGTATTCTCGCGCATAATGATATCCCGGCAGGAGACGCTGATCATCGCCCCGGCCGAGATCGCTTCGGTCGTCACATAGGCGACCGTATGGGCACGCTTGCCGACATCGAGGATTAAATATTTAGAGATATCGTCCGCCGATTTGACTAATCCGCCATAGGTGCCGATTTCGTAGATCAGATATTTCACCCCGGCGTCCAGGGCCATTTCTGTCCTGCGGCGGATGGATTTATACAGGCCGTCGTCGATATCGCCTTTGCAGACGATAATGACTGCTTTCGCTGGAGGCAAAGTGCTCACGGCGCCGTTCGGCTCTGATCCCGCACGTAATCCCACGGACAATAACAGGCACAGCAAGCCAACCGCAGCTATTCGAAATGCACGCTCCATGTTGTGAATTATACTCCCTGGTTACTCCGTTTGCAATGCCAGGTTTCGAAGAATCTCCACGCCCTGCCCGATTTTTTCATCACTGGTCGCGTAGCTGATCCTGAAATGAGTGTCCTTCTCGCTGAATACGTTGCCCGGAATAATGAGCACGTTGTTCTTGATCGCCTTTTCCACGAATTCCGTCGCCGCCCCGCCGGGGGCTTTCACAAAAGCATAAAACGCCCCACCCGGCTTGACCAGTTCGAACGTGTCTTTCAATCCATCATAAAGCAGATTTCTCTTCTTTCTGTACGCATCGACGAGATCGCTGACGTCGTAATCCAGCGCGGCAATGGCCGCTTTTTGGAAAGGCGTCGGCGCGCAGACGAATGTATATTGCTGTATCTTGGTCATTTCTTCCACGACGTTTCGTAGGGCCGGGCCGGTGGCGACATATCCCAAACGCCAGCCGGTCATGGCGTGCGACTTGCTAAAACCCCGTATGACGAGGCTTTTATCGTACATCGTGCCGATGCTCGGGCAGGGGCCGTCGTAACAGAATGTTTCGTAGATTTCATCGCTTAGAACGACGATATCTTTTTCGGCGGCAATCTCAGCCATCGCTTTAATCCGTTGCTCGGAATAAACCACCCCCGTCGGATTCGAGGGGGAATTAAGAAGGATCAGCTTGGTTTTGTCCGTGATGACCTCGGCGATTTTCTCAACCGGCAGGTCGAAATCCGGGTAACTATCCACGAAAACACATTTGCCGCCCAGCATATTGACCAGATGCTTATACATGACGAAGTAGGGATCGGGGATAATGACCTCATCGCCGGGATCGACCATCGCCAAAAACGCCAACAGTAGCCCCCCGCTAACGCCGCTGACGACCAGAACGGCCGGATCGTCCCATCCGAATTCGCTTTTCATTCGCTCGGTGATTTTCGTTTTGAGGGTAATGTCACCGACCGTTTGTGAATATTTGTTCTGTCCCGCTTTAATGGCCTCGATCGCTTCGGCTTTGAGCGCTTCGGGCACATCGAAGTCCGGCTGCCCAATCGAAAAATTCACCGGATCGTCCAGCGTGGCCGCCAGGGCGAAGACTTTCCGTATTCCACTGGCGTCAATTTTGCCTGCTCGTTCTGCAATGATCTTTTTCATAGGCCGATATCATAACCGAAAGTCTATTTCGATCAATCTAAATTTCAAACGTCCGAGCGATGAGGAAAATTTAAATTTTATCGGACTCTATTATTGACAGTTCTCAGTTCGTCGGGCAAAATTCAATATACGCAAAATTTGATGGAGGCGTGCCGAAATAACTTCTCCTGGATGTATAGAAGTTTTTGAGGGTTGAAAAAAGGATCAAAACAAGGAGGTTGAATCATGTTGACCCTGCGCTGCAAATGGATTCTCACACTCATTATTGCTTTTTCGATCACACTCAGCACCAATGTCATCGCTTATGATGTATCGGTGAGCGATCTGGAGTGGAATTATCCCCAGACATTAACGCCGGACACCGGGGAGATTCAATACAGCTATCGTTTTCAGTTAAGCCCATCCCCGTATCCCTCCGATTGCTACTATACGTCACAACTTTATCTCTCTCAGGATCGGATATTGAGCGACGACGACGTCGCATTGTTCGGCCCGACGGAGACATTGTTACCAGCCGGGGCGATAGGATTCACCTCCACGGTCACGAAATGGTTCTATACCGAAACCTCTTTACCGACGACGGGTACCTATTACATTTTTCTTGAAATCACGCCGGGACTTAATGCTCCATCCGATACGGACAGCACGAACAATACGACCATGGCGCCGAATCCCGTCCAGGTTGAAAATGGAACGGCCCCGACCCCCTCGCCTCCTTCGCAACCAACGCTCACGACGGCGACCGTCGTTATGAGCCCCCTATCGGGCCTATCCCTCATCGTGGCCGGATACAGTAACGGCGTTCTTGAGTTTTGCGACTGGCAAGGCAATATCCTCGCATCAAGGGAAGATTTTAAGGAAATCACCGCGTTGGCGACCGGTATCGTCGGCAGCCCCCCCCTGCCTCGTCTGTTCGTGGCGTCCACGGACTCCAACGGGACGCTCCACGCGGTCGATCCGACCGACATCGATCAAGACATCATTTCTCACTCGAATTTAGGACGCATCACGGCTATCGACGTGCGCGGCGGTTCTGACGCATCCGTCTATATCGGCACGAGTGACATCGAAGGGGCCTTACGCAAACTCAACGCCCTGACACTTACGAACGAAGGCGTGCGGGGCTCTCTGGGACAAATCTCAGATATCATCCAGATCCATTCGACCTGGGGGAATGTTTTAGCGGTTGGAACCGACGCATCCGGCGGGTCCGTTTATTTCGTCGATATGGATACCCTGGACGACGCGGTGCCCCGACAGCAGCACCTTGGTTCGGTTTACGCCCTTTCGTCTGCGGATATGGATCGGGACGGCCAAGCCGAGCTGGTCATCGCATCCGACGCCGACGGCGGTTCCGTTCAACTCAGAGAAGGCCCGTCTTTCGAGAGCGTCCTGAGTAAACGAAGCGGTCTCGGACAAACGTACACCCTTGATTACGGCGCGCTCGGAGATGAGCCGTTCATCGGCGCATGGATACTTTATGCCGGTGAACCCAAGGGTGGTTCGCTGAATGTCATGTTTACAAACCTCGATGCGTCAACTGTGAAGCTTCAGGACTGGGCAAGACGGAGCAATCTGGGGCTCATACGCTACGTCAAATTGCATGATTTCTACATGGCCGGCACGCCGCTCGTCGGCGCCGTTTGGCAGGACGACGCCGGCCCCGCGTTCCATGTGCTGGATGAGAACCTGACCGAACCTGTCAGAGAGCCTGTCACGACTGAGGATTTCGAGACCGGGGATTTCAGCAACTTCGCGTGGGAACGTTCCGAAGGGACCGGCTGGGTCATCACATCACAGGAAAAGAACTCCGGAATCTTCTGCGCCGAATCCGGTCCGATCGATCACGGCGATAGCTCAATATTGGAGCTAAGCCTTCAGTGCGAATCGGGAAATATTACCTTCTCTCACAAAGTATCCTGCGAGCCGAGTTACGACTATTTAGCTTTCGCTATTGACGGTGTACCGCAAGCGACGTGGTCAGGCGAGTCGGATTGGGCTGAAGCGTCGTTCGATGTAACCGCGGGCACAAGAACGTTCACATGGACCTACTCAAAAGACAGTTCTGTCTCGCGGGGCGATGACAAGGCATGGATCGACGACATCGAGTTTCCTATCGGCGGCGCCGAGAAAATGTCATCGACCATCCGCTCCGTAGAACAGCCCCCCTGTCGGATCGATATAGAATACACATTCGACAAATAGCCGAGGAGAACCATCCTAAAATGAAATGTGCGGCATCGGTAGGGTGTGCAAATTCCTTCATTTGCACACGCGGATCATGCCAATATACGCCACAATCTTCTCGGGACCGCGTGTGCAACAAAGTTGCACACCCTGATATGGAACGACCTTTGTCAAATGTGTTTTTTCTATTTTTGTTTCATTATTTTTTTTGGAGCTTGATAGCGTGGGC
>JAFGTG010000626.1 GCA_016934255.1 Sedimentisphaerales bacterium | reverse complement strand
TCGCGCGCGATCTGCCCTTTGGCCAGTCCGCCGATAGCGGGATTGCAGCTCATTTTGGCGATTGTATCCTTACTGATCGTGACCAGGCAGGTTTTGGCGCCGATTCGCGCCGCCGCATGGGCCGCTTCCGCGCCGGCATGCCCTCCACCGACAACCACACAATCAAATTCGTTTGTTTTCATTCCGTTAGACATTATTAGCCCAGTAAAGTAAGCAAATCACAGATCTGATACAACTAATTACTTGACTTTTCGAGCCTTTTTTGATATTGCTATAATGGTTTTTCAAAGAATTACAGCCTTAACGGAGCAACCGAAAATGGGCTATGTTCATGCGGATATTTTACTTAAGAATCCCAAAAACAGTAAAATCAAACCCATCGTCATCAAAGCGATGGTTGACACTGGGGCAATGACGTTATGCATACCCGAGCATGTTAGGTTACAATTGGCTTTAGAGCCGATCGAAAATAGGGAAGTCACCACGGCCGACGGAAAATCTCACATCGTACCGTATGTCGGACCCGTACAAATTGAATTTGAAAATCGTACATGCTTCACGGGAGCTTTGGTCATCGGTGATTCTGTTTTGATGGGGGCCGTGCCAATGGAAGATATGGATTTAATCATCAGCCCTTCCAACCAAACAGTAAGTGTCAATCCGAAAAGCCCCAACATTCCATCTGCGCTTGTAAAATAAAAGTTTATTTCGCGCCTTGATTTACACAATTAGATGTGTTATAGTATGTGTAGAAAGAGGTGTAAAATGGCTACGAATCTGGCGTTAGACGACAACTTGATTCTTCAGGCTCAAAAGGTAGGACGACATAAAACCAAAAAAGCCGCTGTCACGGCAGCCCTGAAAGAGTATATTGCCCACAAGAAGCAACAGGAGGTTACGAAGGTATTCGGCACAATACCCTTCGATGAAAATTTTGACTACAAGAAGGCAAGGACGCGATGAAGGTCTTGGTGGATACGTGCATCTGGTCCAGTGCATTGAGGCGAAAAAATCCTGATGCAAAGCTTACTAAAAAACTAAAAGACCTCATCAATGACGGTAGAGTTTCTATCATAGGTCCCATAAGACAAGAAATCCTATCCGGGATTTCCAGCGCAAGGAAATTCCAGGAACTCAGAAAAATCCTTTCCTCTTTCGAAGATATCCCTCTTGAAACCGAACATTTCGAAAAGGCCGCCGAGTTCAGCAATATGTGTCGGCGTAAAGGTATTCAAGGCTCCACCATCGACTTTCTCATCTGTGCAGTCGCTCATCTGGAAAATCTTGAAATCTTCACAACAGATAGCGATTTTGAATTCTACAGCAAATTCTTACCTATAAAAATAGTAAGATAAAAACGGAGTGTTTCTACTTTTTCGTCAAGGCGACGGCGGAGGCGATGGCGAAATTCGCCGTGTGGGTGATACTAATACTGATATGGCCGATTCCAAGCCTTCCGGCGATCTCTTTCACTTCCCCGCTTAACGTGACCTCCGGCTGACCGGACGGATTGTTGGTGATTTCCATGTCCGTCCAGGCGATCTTGCCGCGCCAGCCCGTTCCCATTAATTTGAGAATCGCCTCTTTGGCCGCGAAGCGTCCGGCTAATTTCTCGACGGTGTTTTTATTCTTCCGAGCATACGCCTGTTCGGTAGCCGTGAAGACTCGATTTAGGAACCGCTCGCCATGACGCTGCATCATCTGCTCGATCCGCGGGCAATCGACAAGGTCTATACCGTGGGCAATGATGTCCATCTTTCGATCTCGATCCTCGTTCACTTGTTGACGTTTTGGCCCTCGGTATCCCGACTTGGCTGTGTCTCTTGTTGGCGGCTCGTCCGATAAATCTTTTCGAGACAGAAGTCCATAAATTCATCCGTTTGACCGAGTTTGGCTTGTTGCTTAATTCTGTCGTAAAGCGGTTCACGGGCTTTGATCCGGCGCTTTTCAATGATATATTCTCGGACCTGCTCTTGCACGGTCTCAAACGGCTCATAACCGGCGTCCTGCTTTTCCTCCAGTTTCATGATAAAAACATGTCCCTCTGCGATGATCGGCCCGGCGATCTCGCCCTGCTTCATTTTTTCCGTTTCGGCCGCGAGGACGTCGTAAGGCGCCCGTAAAGACGTCGGTTGCATCGGCCGCCACAATCCGCCGAAGCCTTTCATCGGACCGTTCGAGTACTCCTTGGCCAGGGCGCTGAAATCTTCGCCCGATTTCATCCGCGCGAGCAATTGAGCGGCCCGCTCTTCAGCGAGTTGCTGACGCTGGTTCGGATCCGTCGCCTCCATTTTATCCGGCTGGATGTCGATCAGACGAAACCTGATCCTCGCCACCCTGGCGAACTGTTGGTCCTTCATTTCGTCATAGCCGTCCAGGAGTTCGCGATGGGTGATCGGCCTGTTGTCGGTGGGTAATTTCGACGTGACATAGGATTGAATAAGGATTTCTCTCTTCACACCCTCCAAGTAACGCTTGCGATCCAGACCACGCGCTTTCAGGGCTTCATCGGCCTCGGCTTGATTTCCCCCATAACTGAGCACAAATCGCCTGTATTCGTTCTGAGCCGCTTGTTCCAGACTTTCTTCGACACGATCGCCGGCCTGCCTCTTGGCGTACTGATAGAGCACGATATTCGAGATATTACCTATAAGAACCTGCTCAAACGGCTCCTTCGCCTGTTGCTTAAACAGTTCGAGACTCACCGCCTGGGCCATCGGCTTGAAATAATCGACGGGCGTTGTAATTTTACCGCCCAGGAAGGCCTGTGAATGAATCACCTCATCGCTGGTCAATGTATCACCGCCGACGATAAGTGCCAATCCACCGGCGTCTTCAGCCAGCTCGATCTTCTGCGTAATCGCGGCGCGCTCCATTTCGCTGTCCTTCATACGCTTCTGGCTATCACCACAGCCGACGATGACCAGCAGTATCAACCCTACAACAACGTACCTATGCATATTGTGATCTCACACTTTCCGTTCAAAAGAAAGATTTACGTCGAACCATTGGGATTCCCCTGCAAGCCGATATCGGGGGCAACGTCCCGCATGCCCATAATCACGTCGTCGATCAACTCGCTCAATTCCACGCCCAGCATTTCCGCTCCCTTTTCGATGATGTCCCGATTGACACCCGCGGCGAACGATTTATCTTTCCATTTTTTCTTAACCGATTTGACCTCCACATCCATCACGCTCTTACTCGGTCGAACGAGCGCCGTGGCGGCGACAAGACCGGTCAATTCATCCACGGCGAAAAGAACCTTCTCCAGCTCGCTTTGGGGCTCGACGTCCGTGCAAATACCCCAACCGTGCGAAACCACGGCCCGGATGTACTGAGCCGGCCAGTTATTGGACGTCAGGATTTCTTCGGTTTTCCGGCAATGCTGCTCGGGAAACTGCTCGTAGTCCAAATCATGAACCAATCCTATAACGCCCCATTTGTCCTCATCCTGACCGCGCTTGCGGGCGCTATAACGCATGACCGCCTCCACCGCAAGAGCATGTTTGATTAAGCCCTCGTTCTGATTGTACGTTTTCAGTAGTGAAAATGCTTCTTCACGACTGGGTACTACCTCTGCCATGATGTGCCCCTTTCAGTTATCTGTACTCCAATAAGAATCGAGGCCGTTTAACGTCGCTAATCTAAAAGCAAGCTCGTCAAATTGCAATTCTTAATTTTTGGCACGTCAAGGTGTGGTTAACACGAAAAGCAAAATAGACATGAAAAAGCGTTTTATAAAGAAAACGGCACGACAATATTCCGTCGTGCCGAAACTGTTTTTCAATTATCGGGTTTCGAATGGGTCCAAGGCCCAATCCAATCTCCATTTAGAATTTACGCATGCCGCCGATACCGATTCCCCAGGCATCGCCGGTCAACTGGACTTCCGCAAACCAACTTGTATTTTTATCCACTTCCCCCTGAGCACCGATAAAGCCGCCAAATTCCGATTCCTCCCGGATATCCTGTGACAACTCCACCCGGTTGACCGCCGCGAACGAATCTATTCCCGAAGCATCGATATCGAGGTCCCCGGTCACAAAATGAAGGAACGGACCGCCATAGACGGAAAAACCATCAAAAGTTATCGTTGGTCCCACGGCGACCTGGATTTCCTGAATGTCGAGCTCGACATCGCCTGAGAGTTTGGCCGGATCGCCGTCTATCGGCGCGAGATCGACATCGCCGTCCGATGGATTTTGCCATAGGATCTGGAACAATCCACCCCATACGATGTTGCCTTCCTGCCAGAAGGTCGCCCGCGCCCCGACACCGTAGGCCAATCCGTGGCTGCATTCCAAGCCGGTGTATTTGTTGCCATCGCCTCCCGTGGCGAGATCTTCCGTCATATCATCCTGAGCATCGGACAGCCCCAGGCATACAAACACATCGACGGTGTCATACGCGCCAAAACTTAGACGGCCAAGCAATGTATTCGAGGTTAAATCTTCAATTTTATGCTTGGCATAAGTTTTCGGCAGCCATCCGGCGCCATCGGGATCTTCCCGAGCCTCTCCATACGCCTCCAAATCCATCTTCGAGTGAGATACTCCGACGTCAATAGCCCATCGATCCTGTCCCACGAGGGCTCTCGGGGGCCCCATCGGGGGTAACGCCATCACCACGGAACCGGATAAGCCGATTACGATGAAGATAACAGTCAACAATGCGATTCGCTTCGCCATAGGTCACGCTCCTTTCAATACAGGTGTTAGTTTCGTACCTTTCGGTTTAAAAGTCACATAGGACATTATCGACCCAAGTTGACTAAAAGTTTTCTTTTTTTGAAATTTATCGCTTAAAAACCATCGGAAAGCCCTATAACCCGACACATAAGCCTCTCAAGAGAAGATTCCGAACCGCTCGTTTTGTATCTCCGCTTGGCAAACATGCGTTCATAGCGTATTTTTTTGATAGATTACGGTATTCGGGAGGTGCGGCGAACACCGGTTTCTTTTCTTCTCACAAGTTTTCTCCCATTAATAATTCAGTAGCCCGCCGGTTGCGTCGATAAAATAGACAGAGATGACAATCCGTGTACCGATAATCGAACATTGAAGGGTGAGATATTATTTTGCGAGAACTCAATCATGAAAAGAGAAAATGGAAAGAAATTCATACCGACCCGGTCATTCCTCGCGCTCCTGGCGACCATCGTGTTATTCACGGTTGCTCCGGCGAATGTAACGGCAAAATCCCTCTACGTTATCGCGGAAAAGGGAACCATCGGTGATCCGGATCGGACAATACCCCTGCACGCCTACAATATCGAACCGGACGGCACCCTAACCTTTCAGACCGAACACCGGATACCCCGAAGAATGCTCGGCGCCGTGGGCATCACCATCGATACGGATTCCGAAGCCTTGTTCATCACCTACCATCACTCCGGCGAGCTCGAGTTAGTGAATGCGAGAACGATGACGAGTATGGGTTCGGCCGTCGCGCCGGGCGCTTATGATTTAGCCGGAATTGTGTACGACCATTCGAAAAAACGGGTATATTGCTCCAACTTCGGCTGGCGCGGACTCTACGTGTATAATTGGGACCCGGATACGTCCACACTGACACATGTCGAGGGTTCCCCGTTCACGCTAAAGAGAGCAACGGTGAACGGCATCGCCTTGAACGAAATTACCGGTTTGCTCTACGTAGCCAACGGGACCGATAACGTCACGGTTTACGATACAACGACCTGGAAACTGGTGGAAGAGATCAAACTGGACCGTATCGCGATCAGCATTGCTCTTAGCGCCGCAAGAGGTTACCTCTATACCGGCGCCGGCTATGCAGGCGATTCATACCTGTCCCAGTACAATCTGGCCACGGGGGAGATACGAGAAGTTCAGGTGGAAACCGACGGCGCGGGAGTGATGGGACTCGGTGTGGATCCGGCCAGCGATTATGTGTATCTGACCACGGGTGCAAACAACGCCCCCGGCGGGGACAATCTTCACGTTTATGATTCGTCGCTCAATAAAATCGATTTCATTCCGAGCATCGGCAATCCGACCGGGCTGGTCGTTCCGGGCAAAGATATCGGTTACAATCCGCTCAATCTAAAAAAGTCGCTTATACGAGGCAGCAACGGTACCTCCGGCTCTGAGGACATACCCTCCGTAAGTACGGGCGCCACGATCACCTACGGTATCCACTTCGATAATTTCAACGATTTCACCGCCACCAACGTGGCGGTTACGGATCCGCTTCCGGACGAGGTTATCTTTATCTCGGCGGACGATGATGGAATCAACGGACAGTACAACTCCAAGACGCACACCTACGAATGGTTTTATCCGTCTTTATCCGAAGGAACGTCGGTCGATCTGGAATTAACGGTCGAGGTGAAAAACGACGTGGCATCAGAGACGATCATCACAAATGCCGTTACCATCAACAGCGATCAAACGGCATTAGCGACATCTCGTTTAGACGTGATTGTCGAAAACAACGCCCTGAATCTAACCAAGAGCATCGTCGGCGTCGTCGAAGGGCAAATCCCCATGGTCGATCCCGATGAGTCGATGACCTACACGATCTGCTTCGACAATACCAACAACGATTTTCCCGTGACGAACGTGTCCGTCGTCGATTACCTGCCGGATGAGGTTACATTTATCAACCTCGGCAAGACGACACCGTCCGGCAAGTACGACGCCGCGGAACATACTTATACCTGGACCTTCTCCTCCTTGTTGCCGGGAGAGGACGTTTGTCTGAATGTGAACGTTAAAGTGAATAAAGACGTCGCGCCGGACACGACCATTACCAACACCGTCATGATCGACAGCAGTGAAACGCCGCCCTCGATGGCCAGCGTCGATGCGTCCACCTTTCACAGCACGCTCAATCTCGAAAAGACCATTGTCGGAGCCGACGACAACAAGATACCGCTCGTGTCTCCGAACGAAACGATGACGTATCAAATCTACTTCGACAACATGGAAGGGGATGCCGCCGTCAACAACGTAACGCTGATCGACGTCCTGCCCCCGGAGGTGACCTTCGTCAAGACCGTCGATGATAGAGATGCCGGCCAATACGATCCTGACACGCATACGTACACGTGGTGGTTCGGGTCGTTGTCGCCGAAGGTGGGGACCTATCTGGAACTGGTTGTGAAGGTGAATGAGGATACGCCTCCGTCAACCACTATCACGAATTACGTGACGCTCGACAGCGACGAAACGCGTCCGATCACCGCGAGCGCCGACGCCATCACAAAATATAAAAATCTCAGCATCCGAAAGGAAATCGTAGGCGATTCGATCGGCGGAATCCTGTACGCCGATCCGGGCGACATGGTCACGTATCGTATTATCTTCGATAACGAGAACGATTCCGCCGTCACCAGCGTCTCCGTCGTGGATATACTCCCGGCCGAGGTCACTTTCGTTACGGCTACGGGTAATAAAGACTATGGATCGTACGATGAGGATTCCCACACGTACACCTGGACGTATAAGTCGATCCCCGCCAACTCAACCACGGTCGAAACGTTGCAAGTCAGAATTAAGGAAACCACGCCGCGGGATAAAACCATTGTCAATAAGGTTAAGATTCAAAGCGACCAAACGGATGAATCGGAAAATCCGTCGGACGATAATGAAATCAACACAGGAGAAGAGCCGACGGCCCTCCAATCGTTCAGTATCCTTCCCGAGGTGATCCGGGCCACGGACGATAACTATGAAATCCAGGCCACCGCGATTTTACCCGCGGGGATAGGAAAGGACGATATTGAAGACAAACCGCCGGTCCTTTATCTGCCCGAGCCGTATTCGAAAAAGATCGTCGCAACGCGCCAGATTATTTACGGCAACGACACGAGAGCCAAAGTCATCGCGATATTCGATAAATTGGAATTGTTGAACGCCATCCCAAATCATTACGGCCCGTTGCCGCTGACGGTCGTCGGACAAATCAAGAAAGGTCAGTCCTGGTACGGTGAAGATACGGTTTATATCACTAAATACACCGGGCAACCGAGACGCTAACAAAATTGAACTTGCGGGTATAAGACATAGGTCACCCGACCTATGTCTTATACCATTATTTGTAATAACGACCCAAGTAACCGACAATCGTTTTCTTGAGCTCAAGAGGATCCACGATCCCCAGACGCCGATAGAGCACTTCACCGCCCGGCTGAATGATAATCGTATAGGGAATCCCCCCGAGCAAATTCTTATCGACCGCCGCCATAAGCGGGTATTCATCCTCCGAATCGTAAATGTAGTTCCAGCATGAAGCCTGCTGCCGTTTCAATAATGAGAGAACCTCACCTTTTCTTTTTGGCGAATCGATGCTGATGGTGATCATCTCGAAGTCCCGGCGACGGTACATCCGGTTGATCGTCACACAGTCCGCCAATTGCTCCACGCTCGGATTGCTCCAGCTCGCCCAGACATGGATAACGCGAAGTTTCTCCGAATCGTTCTTAACGAGCTTCTCGACGGCCTTCAAGTCGATCTCTTCCAGGGTAACGGGTTCTTTCGCCCAATTCTCGAAGGATTTTTTCGCCGATTCCCGCTTACTGGACCACTTGATCGAACATCCGATGGTCCGGGTTTGAGTTTGCGGAATGTCCCGTCCGGCTAACAACGCATCAATTGCCCGGCGCGCATCCCGGACTTTCACACGTTGAGGCTTTTCCGAATCATCGACCCGGCCTTCATATCGCAGCACCCTCTGCTTGTCGAAAATAAACACATGAGGTGTCCTTTGAGGTCCGTAGGCACGCGATACCTTCTGATCATCCCCGTCATAAAGATACGGGAAATTATACGCCATATCCTCGGCGCGAATTTTCATCTCTTCGAAAGAATCGCTCATATCCGTATAGCCCAACTCATCCAAACGAACCGCTTGAGGGTCGTTCGGCGAAATGGCGAGCAGTGCAACGCTTTTGTCGCGATAGTCCGCCGCCAATTGCTTTATCCGCTCCTCATACGCCTGGGCCGTCGGGCAGTGATTGCAGGTAAAGATAATCACCAGGACGTCCGCCCGGCTGAAATCACCGAGCGTGTATCGCCGCCCATCGACGCCGGGCAAATTGAAATCCGGCGCCTTGCTACCAATGCCAAGCGTTTCAATCTGTTCCGCCGACCAACCTATACTTGCGACTAAAAGAACAACCACAATGAACGTTGAAGTTTGCTTCGTATAAGGACGCATCTTCGGTCTCCTTCTTATTCTTACCCATCAACTTCCTGTTTTCACCAATTGACTGTTCTCTCCCTCCGCCAGGATCCTTCGTAATACGCTCATGAGCGTTCCGGGTTCGAAGTAATTTTCCGCCAGGCGCAGATACGCCGTCTTCCCTTCCGACACCCAGACTTTGCCCGAGACCTTTGAAAGAAGAGATTTAGCTTCACCATCGAAATCATCTGAAAACGAGAATATCAAATCCCGGCCCGAAGCAACAACGCTTTTGATACCCATCCGGCTGGCCTTGATCCGAAGCTCCGCCAGATCCAAAAGCAATTCGACATCCTCCGGCACCGGCCCGTACACGTCCGCTAATTCACTTCGCGTCTGCTCCAGCTCTTCATTGACTTTCGCCACGGCGATCTTACGATACACATCCATCCGGTGCCGGTTGATGGGGATATAGCTCTTCGGGATATACGTGGCAAAGCCCAGATCGATGACCGCCGTGGGAATCGGTTCGACGGGCTCGTTCTTCATCTTCCTGACGGCCTCCGCGAGCAATTCGCAATACATCTGGTACCCGACGGTCTGGATATGGCCCGACTGCTCGGCACCCAAGATATTGCCCGCGCCGCGAATCTCCAGGTCGCGCAGGGCAATCCGAAAACCCGCCCCCAAGTGTGAATATTCCTCAATCGCCTTCAATCGCTTGGAAGCCAATGGCGTGATCGAGCGTGACTTTGGAAGCAGCATATAGGCGTACGCCCGATGCTTATACCGACCCACCCGGCCGCGAAGCTGATGCAACTCCGCCAGGCCGAACCGGTCCGCATCGTTAATAATAATCGTGTTCGCGTTCGGAATGTCCAGTCCCGATTCGATGATCGTCGTACAGACCAGCACGTCGGTTTGGCCCGTCACGAACTCGATCATCGCCGTCTCGAGCTCGCTCTTGGCCATCTGGCCGTGGGCGATGGAAATCTTCGCGTTGCCGATAAGCTTCTGAATCTCCCAGGCCTTTTTCTCTATCGACTTAACGCGGTTATGCAAAAAGAACACCTGACCCTGGCGATTCAACTCACGATAGATCGCCTTTTTGATAAGCTCGTTACTATACCCCGTGACCATGGTGACAATACTTCGTCGATCCAGCGGCGGCGTCCCCAACGAACTAATGTCACGCAGTCCCAACAGCGACATGTGCAACGTTCGTGGAATCGGCGTAGCCGTCATCGTCAGAATGTCCACGTTGACCCGCAATCGCTTGAGCTTCTCCTTGTGCTCGACGCCGAATCGCTGCTCCTCGTCGATGATAAGAAGCCCCAGATCCTTGAATCCGACGTCGCCGCTTAACAGTCGATGCGTCCCGATCAAGACGTCCACTTTGCCCGCCTTCGCCCGCGCGACGATGTCCCTCGCCTGCTTCGTCGTCTTGAACCGGTTCAAGACTTCGATGCAAACCGGGAAATCCGCGAACCGCTCGGTAAAAGTCCGGCCGTGCTGCACGCACAATACCGTCGTCGGCGTCAGGACGGCCACCTGCTTGCCGTTCTCGATCGCCTTGAACGCCGCACGCATCGCCAGTTCCGTCTTGCCGTACCCCACGTCACCGCACAGCAACCGATCCATGACAATCGACTGCTGCATATCCGCTTTGATTTGTTCGATGGCGGTCGTTTGGTCCGGCGTCTCCTGATACGCAAACGACTCCTCGAACTCGACCTGCCAGTTCGAGTCCTCCCCGAACGCAATCCCGCCTGCCCCCTGGCGCTTCGCCTGCACATCGAGCAGCTCGAGCGCGAGATCGTGAACGGAACCGGCCACCTTCTCTTTCTGCTTTTGCCATCGCTTCGAGCCGACCTTGCTGAGCTTCGGCCGCTTCGGGCTGGTCCCGATATACTTCTGCACTAACGCGATATTGCGAACGGAAACCTGAATTTTCACGCCGTCGGCGTATTCGATCGTCAGATACTCGTTCGTGCCGCCTTTTTCCTGTATTGCTTTCACGCCCAAAAATTTGCCGATGCCGTAAGAGGCGTGAACGACGATGTCACCTTCCTGCAGGTCGCTGAGCGTATCGACGGGCGAGGTCGCTCGTGCGGGCCTTCGCCGGCGCCTCAGCGCATACTGGCCGAACAACTCGTGATGGCTGACGACAACCTTCTTGAGCGACTGGACGACGAAGCCCTGATGAATGAATCCCGGAAGCAGCTTGAATTTAGCCGGGATTTCTCCGTTAATCTCCGTGACAATCTCCCCGACGCGTTTGATTTCCGCCGAGCTTTCGCAATACAGCCGGACCTCCTTACCGTGTTTCGCCTCGGCGACTAACTCTTCCAGCGCCGCCTTATGCCCCGACCATACGGACGTCGCCTTGTATTGGAATTGCTGCACGCTGCGCACATCGACTTTAAGGCAATCCTCCGGCTGGACCGACGCGAACCGGCACAAATGAAGTTGCGTAAAACGCTTTGCGGCTTCATAAATATCCTTCCAGCAATAAAGCCGGCTCGCATCTTCAGACCGCTCCAAAAAGACCTTCGCCACCTCCTCGATCTCGCCCGGCTCCTCGAAGATAATGATCGCATCTTCCGGCAAAATATTAACGAGTAACTCTCGTTGGTCCGTCCCCGTCCCGCACACCGCCGAAATAATTTTAATACTGCCGACCTGCCGGCTCGAACGCTGCGTATCCAGGTCGATCTGCCGAATGCTCTCAATCGTATCGCCGAAAAACTCGACCCGAATAGCCTGAGCTTCAGACTCCGGACCCCAAAGGACTGAGGGACGAGAGACGAGAGACGAGGGACGCGGATTAATTCGTCCATCGTCCGTCGTCCTATCGTCCATCGTTTTAACCGCCAATGGAGCGTAAATATCGACAATCCCGCCGCGCCGCGCGAACTGGCCCGGCAGATCCACCCGCTCGGTACGTTCGAAGCCGTTGTCAATCAGCCAGTTCACAACATCCTCCGGCGACACGTCCTTTTCGACCTCGAGCGCCAGGCTGCTCTTTTCTATCGCGTCCGGCTTCGGGATCGGTTGGCAAAGCGATTGCACCGACGCCGGAACGATTAATGTACTCTTATCCGATAAACTCTCTCGCTTGTCACCCTGAGCGCAGCGAAGGGTCTCCATTCGATCCGCGGAAGGAGATTCTTCGCTCCGCTCAGAATGACAAGCATGTGCCAAACGAGAGACGAGCATCAGTCTTTGGGCGCGAATCTCATCCGTCGCGTCCGCCAGGTCTTCCGCGCCCTCCCAGGCGCCGAAGGCCTCAATTTGTAAGCCCGTGAAAGTTTGCAAATCGTCGGCGGCCTTATCGGCGTCATCGATATGGGGTCGAACGTAAAGAATCGGCCGGCCGAGTTTCTCGGAAAGGGTGGCAGCCAACATCGGCCCGAACGATCCCCACGTCCCTTCGACGTTGACGACTCCGCCGCCGTCCGCCTTCGGCGGATCAAGCCGAGCTATTATTTCCTGAACCGTTTTGTCCCGTCCAAGGTTCATAATCGCATTGTATGCCATAGCTCAACAGGATACAATCCCGCATCCCAAAGTATCGACCGAGTCCGTTGTTCATGTTGACTTCGAACTTATTTCAACCGGTATGAGGAACTGATCCAATCGATACTTCGGATCAGGGAGTGGGAAACGGAACAAATAGATACCGCCAGTTTTTACAAAACATCTTGAGGGAGGCCGGTATGTTCTTTTGGCGGCCCTGATAGACGCCGCGAGGACGTCCGTTCTCGTGCCAATACGCAATGTCGGCACGTTCGAGAAGCTCAATGGTCAAGCCGGGGGCGCTCAGGCGTTTGAGTCCTCCCGCCGCGAAGGCCTCAAGGTCACCGTTAGAGTCGAGACGAACCGCCGCCACACCGACGGCATCCATGAAAACCTTGTGTCCACCGATATCGAATTCCGCCCGGATGGGGTCGCCTTCCACATGCTCCTTACCCGACAACATAATCTGTGTGCCGTCGAGAAGACGAAGGTGCCCCCGCTGATCGGGTGCGGCTGTGGCTAACTGTCGGTTCCACTGGGTCGTCCACGTAGCGGGAGAGTGCGATTTGACGCCAAGCTCCCGAAGCTTGGCCACGATTTGGTCTCCACATGTTGCAACATCGGGCATTTTCTTCATGGCCGCCGGCAAAGCGGCTTTACCATCAAAAGATTGTGCATTAAAATCTTGGGTCCATTGGCCCACGTAAAAGAGGGTGGTCCGGCCCTTTGCGGCTTCCCGGAAGAACTCGGCCGTCGCAGGCGGCTCGTATTCCGGGTGGTAAAGCACAACTACCGAATAGGGCTGGGGACCGTATTGAATGAACCTCTCGTCGTTGATACGCAAGACTGGGTCACCGATCTCACTGCTGGGGATGAGGTCCGCGTAGAAGCCTTCCCGCCATAATCGATCGGTCAGGATAAGCCCGACGTCATCGTAGGCTGGTCCGGCCCAGTTCATCGCGCAAGCGTGCCCGAAAACGACGGCCACGGGGCAATCAACGGGACTGTTCGATATCAGATTGAGCAGACGCACACGGGCCTCGGCTTGCATGACCTTGGAGCGCACGAGCAAATCGCCGTACTGGTCGCCCTCGTAAGGATAGAGGGGATGGTAATTAATGCGACCGCCGCCCAGAGCGTGACTCCAGACGTTCAACTCATAGCTTTCCGCCGTCTTGGCATAATACTGGTTGAACCAGACGGGGCTTCCCCATTTTTTAGCCAGAGACGTGCGG
>JAFGTG010000625.1 GCA_016934255.1 Sedimentisphaerales bacterium | reverse complement strand
CTTTGATTTTATCCATCAATCTATCGTGGCTCATTGGGGTAATAAAAAATATCCATCGTTAATCTGTTAAAAACTGTGAATGGTTACAAATATCCGAATTTCTGATTGCAGATCTAACAGGCGCGCGTCCAAATGTGTATTATGAGGTTGGCTATGCACATGCTATCGGAAAAAGACCGATCTTATTGAAAAAAGAGAATACACCTTTGCACTTTGACCTATCTGGATATAATGTGCGGGAATACAGAAACGTGACGCAACTAAGGGGGTTGTTGCGCAAACGCTTAGAAGCAATGACAAGCAAAAGGATAAAGTTAAAATGATGATTTAGTTCTTAGCTTGTAGCGTTGTAGTATTAGCTTCAACCGATAATTATTCTATACCGTACAGAATAAAATGGGATGATTTTAGATTAGATGAAAATTGATGGGGCGATTATGAACAGAATCTATACGGCGGTGACTAAGCAGGATAATGGGTGGTGGATCGGGTGGATCGAAGAAGTGCCCAGTGTCAACTGCCAGGAACGTACCCATAAGCAATTATTGGAAACGCTTAAGGTGACATTGAAAGAGGCTATGGAATTCGACAAGTCGGTTACTTAAAGAGGATATTCTATTTTTCTTTCTTTATTCTGTTAGGTGTATACAAGTATTTGTGGTGAGGTTGTCGGCGGATCATAAAAAGATTTCTTTACCACGAAGAACACGAAGGTACACGAAGTTTTAAAATAAATATTTAATGTTGTCTTTCTTCGTGGATCTTCGTGCCCTTCGTGGTTCAAATTAAAGAACGAATCGTTTAATGCCATCTTTAAGTCTGGTGACATTGAAGTTCATCAGCAAACCGGTTTTCGCACCCGATAGTTTCATATAGGTCAAAAGTTGTGCTTCATGTATCGGTAACAGTTTGTCAACTGCCTTGAGTTCGACTATGAGCTCGCTTTCTATAAAAAGGTCCACGCGATATCCGCAGTCGAGTTTACTCCCCTTGTAATCGAGGGGTAATTCCATCTGTGGGATATGTCGTATCCCGGCGCAAATGAATTCATAAGAAAGACATCGTTCATAAGCCGATTCTAAAAGTCCCGGTCCCAACTGCTTATGAACTTCGAGCGCGCAACCGATTACTTTATTTGACAATTCATCAAATTCCATGATTTTCTACCCTAATTCAATTAATTGTTTGGAAACACGGCGAAATCTGTTTGCTTTTTCTACGTCAATACACTCGTCTAAGATGTTATATTTTACCACGAAGGTCACGAAGGCACACGAAGATATGATAAAAATATTTTTAAATATTTTGGAAAAATGGCTTGACAAAATTAGGCTTATCCAATAAAGTTAGGCTTGTCTAAATTATTGGGTTCACATGAGTGCTAAAGCAATAGGACAACTGAGTGCGAGCCTTGAGGATTATCTTGAGGCGATCTTCTGGATGGTGGCGGCCCACGGCGCCGCGCGGGCGCGGGATATCGCCCGGAAGCTCAAGGTCAAGGCCTCTTCCGTGACGACGGCTTTACAGGCGTTAGCGGAAAAGAAATATATTAACTATACGCCTTACGAAGCCATAACACTGACTCGGGAAGGTTTTAATGAGGCGGCTCGCGTTGCCCGGCAACATCACATTTTGCGTTCGTGCTTTGTCGAGTTGCTTGGAATTGATGACGCCACCGCCGAACAAGGGGCGTGTCGCGTGGAACATAATATGCCGCCGGTGATCGTCGAACGCATCGCTCAGTTTCACGAATTTATTAAGACCCTGCCGGAGAAGCATCGGCGCTTTGTCATGCGTTTTGTAGAAGCGTGTCGGGAAAAAACAGCCGCCGGGAATGTGGGCGTCAGCCGAACCACTGTTGCTGATATGAAAGTTGGCCGGCAGGGCGTCATCATGGCTCTCAAACGCGAAGGAGCCGTATCCCGACGGCTGGCCGACATGGGGATAGGACGAGGTGTCTTGATCGAAGTCGTGGGAATTGCACCCATGAGTGGTCCTATCCGGGTCAAGATTCGCGGTTATAGCCTGGCTCTACGAAAGAGCGAGGCTCAAGGTATCGTTGTCCTTGAACGATAAAATTTTTTTGTTGAAAAAGTTAGGCATGGCTAACTTATTATGGTGTGCCGAAAACTGAGATGTGGAGAAAAGATTTGGATACCCCTGGTTTTATAACGTCAAAGCCGTCGGGAAAGCGAAAGACGTCCCGTGCCGCTTGCGAGGCCGACTGTGATATGCTTGACTCGAGAGTTCTTTTCGGCGGAAAGAAGGTGATCGGTATCCAACATGAAGGTTTTGTTTACAAACTCCGAATCACCAAACATGGAAAGCTCATATTGAATAAATAGGAACGAAGAACTTAATCAATGAACATGTAGAAATCCTTCGATGCAAAGTCATTGATATTGTAGCGGATTGCGGTCGTAAAAGGATTTGTGATAACTCTGAATAGGTCGCCTTGCAACCCAGCAAGCCACGAGCCAGCAAGGGAGCAGGTGGAAGGTCGTTGTGAATCTTCCTCTGCTCCCTGTTTTTTTGGGGCTGAGCCATAGAAGAAACGAGTGATACCTGTGTCGTTGGTGTCTTTTCGACGGTGCGGGAAAAAGAAATGCAACAGATAGATTGAATTTTAAAAGGAGCATTTATGAAAACTGAATCAACGAAACGACGAATGGGATTGATTGTATTGGCTTTCCTTCTGGTCTCGACCGGATGGGCGGTGAACGATGGGAAAAACGCGGGTCGCTCACGCAACAAATCCGGCTTGTTGATCATCGCGCACGGATCGCCGTCTCCGCGATGGAATGAGCCGGTCCTTGCGCAAGAATCGAACGTCCTGGACATTCTCGGATCGGATAATCCGTTCGTGAAAGTGAGGGTGGTCTTTATGGAGTTCGCCGAGCCGAATGTGGCGGACGGGATCGCAGAGTTAGAGCAAGCCGGCTGCGACCGCATTGTAGCCGTGCCTTTGCTGATCGCACCGTCTTCGCATTCGCACTGGGACGTCCCCGCGTTGCTGGGCATTTACAGCAATGCCAAGATCGAAAAGAACCTCCTGGACGAAGGGGCGCGTCTGCTCCGTAGTGATGTGCCGATTACATTGACCGCCACGCTGGATGAGAGCGATGTGATCGAGAAGATTATGCTCAAGCGCGTTCGCGAGCTGAGCCGCGATCCGAACAACGAAGCCATCGTACTCCTGGCGCATGGGAGCGAAGCGGCCCCTCCGGCATGGGAGCGATTATTGAAGCGAACGGTAACAAACCTATGCGGTCGGACGGGGATCAGCTACGGCGACTGGGCCTGCGTCGGCGTGGGACAGGAATACAGCCGGGCTGTTACCGCCATTCAGGAAGCGGCGCAACATCGCGATCATGTGATCGTCGTCGGCGCGTATGTGTCCATAGGAGTCAACAGAATGCACGAGCGCTGGGCGACTCGATTCGATAAAGAATCTCCCATGCCTGGAATGGAAAATCCGCTGAAGAGCCTGAGCCTTCGTATGTCCGGTCAGGGCCTCTTGCCCGACGAAGCCGTGGCGCAATGGATCGCCGACACAGCCAGGGATGAGATGATAAGACATCCCTAAAGATCAATCCACGAATGAAAGGAGTAAATATGAAAACCACAATCAGACAAGGATTCACGCTCATCGAGCTGCTCGTTGTCATCGGGATTATATCCGTGCTGATGGCCATTCTTTTGCCCTGCCTGGGGCGAGCCCGGGAACAGGGCAAACGGGTTGTCTGTAGCTCCCAACTGCGCCAGTTAGGTGTTGCCCACGTGATGTATCAGGATAGTCACGACGCCTGGGTTGTGCCGGCTACGCAGACGCTGGGCGTTGATGAGTACTGGAATAACACCTTGGGGCCATACTTCGAGCATCGCAATGTCGGGCACGGCCATGAAAACCCGGACGATATCGGGCGGGACATGCTGCTTTGCCCCCTGGATAAAGCCGCTTATCCCAAGATGCTCAATCCGCACGGATTGAATCCGGACGGCTGGCTTTCCTATGCCTTGAACAGCCAGCCCACCCAGCACGTGAGTAGCCGGACCAAAAAGTACGCCGGCGTCGGAGGCAACAAGATCACGCAATTGCGTCACCCGGCGATGACGATGCTTCATTGCGATTTTGCGTATCGCGTTTGGGTGTGTGATTCCGTCACGCTGACGAAGAACCAGTACGGTTCCGAGCCCAGCGCCCATTACGACGCTATGGGCGGCTATCCTCAGCAGAACGAAACAGTAGAAGTCGCTTATCGTCATAACAATCGTATGAATATTCTTTGGTCCGACGGACATGTCTCATTAATGAAAGACCGAATGCCGTCCGCGGAGGAGAAGCCCGAATTCTGGGGCGTACTCTATACGGATTTAGTTCGGCAGAACGACGGGAAAGGAGGGTGAGATGGGTTGATGGAAATGTGTAAAGCGCGACAAAAAAATATGAGCTTTATTTTACTTGGAAGGAGTATAACCATGAATAAGATTTTACAATGTACGTTACTTAGTGGGATGATTATTTTGGGTTTGGTGGTTCCCCTCCGGGCCGTGACGGTGACATTAACCTATGAGGATCCCTGTTCGGTGATGGGGGCCCTGAACAACGAGGACGGAGATGCCTTTTCCGAGGTCGCCCAGAGCCACGGCGAACCCTCCAAACCCTATATCAGCAGCGTGTTTCTCACGGCAAGCCACTCGTCCGTGCGCCGCGCGATTGCCGAGTTCGCTCTGGAGCCGATGCGCGACGTCTCGGTCGATCCGAACGCGATGACGTCGGCGGTCCTGCGGTTCTACTTCGACGACGTGATTTTCCCCGACAATTCTCCGGAGCCTTATACCGCGCAGGATTTCACGCTGGAGCTCTATACCGAGACGGCCAACGGTGCCCTGGACGGCGTGGACGCCAATGACGCCGATGCGACCATCGGCGGAGACGGCCTCGATGACTGGACGGGTCAGGTGGTTCAGCGGTGGCGTTTTCTGGCCGGGGAGGTTGGCGGGCTCACGCCCGGCGGAGAGATCGTCGGTATGTATGGACCGGATGAGCCTTTCCCCGCTCACTTCAGCGACGACGAGCTGGCTATCTACGGTATGATTGGTTTCGAAGTGGATGTGACCGATGCGCTGCGTGCGGTGGTCATCGATCCGAATATCCGTTATGTGGGGTTCCGCTGGATTTGTAATAGTGAAGGCGGCTACTGGACGAGCATGGATCCCGACGGGTATCTGCCCAATTTGACCGTCGAGATGGCGGCGGATGAGCCTTTGACCTTTCGGTTACAGTCCACGGACGCCGGGGCGGTTGAAGGTAATCATGCAGGGCGTCCCTATCAAACCTTTAACGAGACGGATGATGAAGCGATTTACATGTCCGTAGGGGAATGGCAGGGTGGGCATTTCCCGGATGCGGTGGTGGTCTGGCCGATTGCCGATGGGATTATCGACTGGGACGTGTTCACCGATCCCAATCGATCCTCGGACCGGCCGGAGGCCGTCACCTGCGACGCTGAAGGTAATACGCTTTATGTGTACTGGGATCCGGAGAAAGAAGACTATGCGTTGGTCGCCGACGAAAGCGCCGTGCCGGAGGGATTGGAAAAAGTGTACTATGCCGAAGAAATAAGCAACGGTACCCTTAATATCGGCAACAACGGCATCCCGACGGGAGGGTATGCCGACCGACAGCACGTGCTGTTAAGCGAATTCAATCTGACACGTCCGATGCGTTATGATCTTGATCCCAATCACATCGTGTCGGCTCATGTAGAGCTAACCATCGACCGGGTGATCGACATGAGCCATAACGGCAACAACATGGCCCTACTGCCCACGGCTTTGTATGTGAACGCCTTTGCCGGTGACGGTATTCTCAATGACTTTCACAACGCCCAGGCCGATTTCGAACGTATCGACCACGCCAGCGCCGATGCGGTGGTCTGGTTGACCTTAGACGGTACGGTGGACGGCGCACCCATTACGGACTTTGCCCTGTCGTATTATCGACTGGTCGATCCCGGTTTGGGCGAACAGTTTACGATCCGAATCGACGTTACAGAGGCGGTTCGGGAACTGTTGGCCGACGGCGCACGGTATGCGGGTTTTGCCTTTTCCTGCCCGGGTGACGGCGAATTCGTTCTGGCCAGTGTCGATCTGGTCGATACCGTCAGTGGCATGTCTTACCTGCCGACCCTTGTCTTGGAGACGGACATGCAATAGAAATCCACTTTTCAAGCGGAGCCGGAGCCATATACCCGCTCCGGCTCCGGCTCTCATGTGATTTTTGTCAGTTCTTGTCCGTGGGCGGGGAATAGGTCGCCTCGTATCGGACCGGGACAGTGAATTTAGAAGGAATCTATTATGCGAAAGAACTTACCAGAACCGGCCGCAACGGTTATCAGTTGGCTTTCCATGTCACTGCAGGGCATGGACATGTCCCTGGAGAGGGGCGTCATTGCCGATGCGATGCTTCGCGCCGGATTCGTCTTCACACAAAGCTGGACGTTGGAGGATATCGAGATCGAAGCACATGGGCCGATTGTTTTAACGGTCGGTAGGAAAGGCGGGTCATCATGAAAAAGGAAGCCTGTTTTGATACGGGCAAGACTCATCAGGTTTTAAGCGTCAAAGACATGAATGCGAAACTTGTCGGCATTCCGGAGACACTCCTGATTGCGCTGTGGGCGCGGGCTGCTGTCACGGAGGAAAGCGACGCGATGATCCGCGACGAAAAAGCGGTTGAGATGGTGTCGCGAATTGATTACGATTTTACCCGTTTCGAATCGTCCAATCGGTTTACCAAGCTCGGCGTCGCGGTGCGCACCATGCTGCTGGACCATGCGCTGTCGGCATTGTTGCACAAATATCCCGATGCAGTTGTGATTAACTTTGGCGCGGGATTGGACACGCGACATGCACGGATGAAATGCGACAATGTTGACTGGTACGAAATCGACGTGCCCGAATCCATCGAACTCCGGCGGCGTTTTTTCATCGAGTCCGACCGTTACCATTTCATTGCGCAATCCATGTTCGATCTGTCGTGGATCGAGAAAGTCGATATCTCCGGAAAGCCGGTGCTGTTCCTGGCCGAAGGGCTGTTCATGTACTTTCCGGAAGAAACGTTGAACCCCTTTTTTCGCGAATTGGCGGAACGCTTTCCCGGCTCAGAAATGCTGTTTGAAATGCTGGCTCCTTTCATGGTGGGGAAAAGCAGGTACCATGAAACCGTAAAGAAAATCGACGGCCGGGCGGAATTCAAATGGGGATTGAAAAACAGTCGCGATATGGAGACATGGCATCCCGCCGTCCGGTTTGTTGAGGAATGGAACTATTACGATTACCACAAGAAACGCTGGGGTCTGTTCGGAATGATCGCGCGCCTTCCTTTTATCCGATCGCGCATGGCCTGCCGCATTGTGCATCTGTGTTTCACATGAGCAATGTGTTCAGTAGGCATTGAGGATAGTAAAGATTGTAACGTATGAGTAAATGTTTTTTTGAAATTTTAAAAGAAGATAGGAGAAGACGATGAAGTCATATCATAGTTATTCAATTAGTTTTTTGTGTGGGTTGTTGCTTATTGTGGTTCTTGTCGGTCCGGCGGTCGCAGAGGAGATGACCTTAATCCTCGAACCCGGCAAAGATAATTATATCAATCGATGCTCGAACAGCGGCACGGCCGCCAACTACGGTGCCGCTCCAAAACTTTTTGTCAGATCGTTCGACGGCATTGGGTGTACGTTGGAGGAACCGAAGAGTAGTCGGACGATCATCCAGTTCGAGATTCCCGATCTCAAATGTCAGGTCTCCGAGGCGACTTTAAGGTTGTATTACTACGAGAAACTCGGCAGCGTCGATCCCGCCGGGAGGACCTATGAAATCCGCCGGTTGCTCAATGACTGGACGGAGGGGACGGGAACGAAACCGGTCATGCAAGGCGGAACGACGCTGGGATCCAGTTGGGAAAACAGGCATAACTTCGGCGATGATTTGGCGTTTCCGTGGGAGAGCCATGACCTATTCCATATCGAGGACTTCTTGTCCGACGGCACGGGGGGCTCCGGATGGCCTTCTCTCGGGGGCGGAGATTTCCCTTATACCGATTGCAACGGCGTCGATCATTGGGGCGGGGATGAAATCTGGGCGACGTCCGTTATCCCGGCGGCGTACGGCTGGATGGAATGGGACGTCACGGCTCTGGTGCAGGAATGGAATGCGGGGACGTATTCAAATCACGGGATGGTCATTCGCGACGTGGAAGAGCAATGGCATTCGCCCGGACTGTACCCGGAGGGCAACAAATTTGGGGCGTGGTTCTACAGTCGAGAATATGTGACGGAGACAGAGGAAGATTTACGGCCCTGCCTGATCGTGACATATGATCTGGGCCAGCCCGGGGACGATCAAGTGACACCATAAGGATGCTTCGTCCTTTGTTATGAGAGTGGCAAGTGAAGTTGTAAGAATGGGCCGCCCGTTCCGGCGAGAGTGTATCAGAGGATATGACTAACGGGCGGCCCTTTGGGGAACGATACGTGGACGGCTTTTTTCCATACCGGATACGGAAAATGGAGGCTGATATGACAACGCACCCTTCCATCAGGCGCAAAGGATTTACGTTGATTGAATTGCTGACGGTCTTGAGCATCAATATCTTGTTCCTTGCGATTTTATTGATAGCGCTGGGAGGAGCCAGAGAACAAGCCCGGCGTGTGCAATGCGCCGGTCATTTGCAGCAGATGGGTCTCGCCCTGGCGCTCTATGCGGACGAGTATCACGATTGCATTCCTCAGACGGCCAATCATCTCGATCCCAATTCGCAAGAGAACTGGCACCGGAACGCCTTGTTGATGAAAACTCTCGGGTTAGCATCCAATCGGCGGGAACGCAGCGTGATAACGTGTCCCAGCCACGCGAATCCCGGCAGGAACATCGCCGGCTTCCTGGAGGACAACGAAATGGATGTGTGGATTAGCTATGGAATGAACGTCGCCTTTGGTTCCTGCCGGACCGACGCTCACCAGCGCAGAAAAAGACTGGAGTTCAAACAGCCTTCTCGGGTGATGGCGTTTATGGACGCATACGCCTACGGCAACGCGGTGGGTGAAGTCGACTGGCAGTCCTGCCTGTCGCCCTGTGACGCCTATCGGCATGGCGATTGCGCCCAGGTCCAGTTTTTGGATCAGCACGTCGGAAAGACGCCCCAGTTAGTCCATTCCTGCAGCGAGGAGGACATCGACTTTGCATTTTGGGGTTGCTATTGGCTGGTCCCATAGATCGTTGCCATACAGGAATGTTGATTTTAGAAATAAATGACTCATAAAGGACGTTAGAGATGAGGAGCATCTAAAACACGTTGAATGTGAGTGATTTGGACGGTGTCGTTCTTGACAAGAACCAGGGTCGATTGATATATTTTCAGAGGAACATGTATATTGACCAACCGTGAAAGGAAAAGTGATATGGAAAGAAGAACATTTCTTGCATTAGGCGGCGCTGCGCTCGGCGGTCTTTGTGTTGAGGGATCAGCGTTTAGCGGACAAGCAAAACGGGAACAAAAGGCATCCGAAAAGAAACTCCCTTTTGAGATTTCTCTCGCTCAGTGGTCCTGGCATAACCGACTCTTCGGACGGGCCAAACCGAAAATGGACAATCTCGATTTCGCCGAGGAGGCGAGCAAGCTGGGCATCACGGGGATTGAGTACGTCAACCAGTTTTTCAAGGATAAAGCCAGGGATACGACGTATCTGGCCGAAATGAAAAAGCGTGCGGCCGACAATGGCGTTCAATCCCTGCTGATTATGTGCGACGGCGAGGGAAATCTCGGCGATCCCGATGCCCAGCGGCGCACGCAAGCCGTCGAGAACCACTATAAGTGGGTTGAGGCTGCCAAGTACCTGGGGTGCCATTCCATTCGGGTCAATGCCGCCTCCACGGGATCTTATGAAGAGCAGATCAAATTAGCCGCCGACGGACTGCGACGATTAAGCGAATATGCCTTCGGGCACGGGTTGAATGTGATCGTCGAAAATCATGGCGGATTGTCGTCCAACGGCCGATGGCTGAGCCATGTGATTAAACAGGTGAACCGTCTCAATTGCGGGACGCTGCCCGACTTCGGCAACTTCCCGCCCGATACGGACCGTTACGAAGCCGTCGAGATGCTCATGCCCTTCGCCAAAGCGGTCAGCGCCAAGAGCTATGATTTCGACGATAAAGGCGATGAGACCCTGATCGATTATCCGCGAATGATGAAGGTCGTTCTCGACGCCGGCTACAAGGGCTTCGTCGGCATCGAATACGAAGGCCGAAGGCTTGATGAAACCGAGGGTATCTTAGCCACGAAGAAGCTGCTGGAAAAAATCCGCGTCGATTGTATGACAACATGAGTTGTGTTTTGCTACAATCTTTTCGAGTCTTATTGTTTGAGCAATAATGCCTCAATGTCAGTTACGTGGGCCTTGGCGGCATGAGCAATATCGCGTAGCTTCATATCAGGTTTTGGTTGGTAGCCATGAGCTTCCAGTTGACGTATTGCTTCGGTCAGGTCCAACTCTCTTCTTTGACAGTATTCCCGTAATGTGAGCTGGCCGGTCCCGCGGCCGCTTCGACAACTGCCCGATAGCCCGGCGTTGGCGGAACTCGAACGAGCCAGATCTTCGCCCACGGCGAGCGTGTACATTTCTCTGGGGTTTTGGTTATGGTTCTCCGCCAGGTCGAGTAAAACGGCGTTGGCCGAGTCCACGGTCACCCCGGCGGCGCGAAGATTCGTCATCATGGTTTCGACGTCCGCCCCATCGATCTTGGTTGCAATTTCCTGGATCGTCATGAGTTCCGCGTGCGGGATCGGGGCTTGCTGTCCGGGTATCTCCCAACTGTCTTTAATAAACTCGTTCAACGCCAGAACGCTTGAAAAAGGAGGAAGTTCGGCTAAGGTCCCCACGCAAACAAGGCCCATCAGCAGCATCGTGAAAATCCATTCCCGTTTGAAAGAATAGACGCGACGAACGTTGTCTCGGAAGTAGCTCGCAAAAACGTTCCAGTTCAGATACGTATGAACGGAGGCTGCTATCAGGAATATCAATCCGAATAAAATATGAAGGCCGCCCCATTGGTCTTTCGTCAGCGCCAGCATCCGCCAGCCGATCCAGTGGGCGACCCGGCCGGTAGGCGTAACGTAAAGGATCAATCCGCTCATCGACATCGCCAGAAACGAAACGCCGGTTGTTACTGAAATAAACGCTCGCCACTTAAACGTCTTGTTCATGCTCTTTGCCATGTGACTCAGACCCCTTCATCTTTACGTTAATCCGAACTTTTACCGAACGAAAAGGATGGAGAAGTGTGATACAGGTATCAGTGGTATCACACTTCTCCGAAAAAACGTATTCAATTTGCGGACATCCTGTAACAACACGTCCCCGATTCATTGTATTCGAACCATTGATCGACCAGAATTTTCAGGTCGTTCATATCCACATAACAGTCCTGATTTAAATCCGCGGATAATCCCAGGCCGCTTTGCCACACGCCGTGACAAGACGAAGGCGCAGAGCCCAAGCCGTCGAAAGCCGCCGCACACGCCGGGTCTTGCGGATCGTTGCACAAACCAAAGGACTCGTGGAACGCCTCGTAATCCTGCTCGTCAATAGTGCAGTCCGAAACGATATCCGATTCGAGATCCCAGCCGTATCGATGGATTTGCTCGCATGAGTCGGGTCCGCCGTCATACGAATCGGGCTCCATTACAACGGCCGAACCGATCGCATCGAAAAACATGCCCGTATCGGAGCCATTGGTCATTCGAGTTAGCTTAATGTACTGCACGGTATCCTCAAAACGGCCCTCGAAGTCGAAATAGACATCGGCAAGCATTCCCGGCACACCCGGCAGACCGCCGTCCTGACCGACAATCTCACCCAACTGGATATAATCAACCCCATCCACGCTGGCCCAAACCGATGCTTTGCCTTTGTAGCCGCTGTAAAGGCGGATAACCAGATCGTTGTCATCGAGATAGTCCTCCAGACCCGTATCGAATGCAACCACGAATTCCTGGTCCTTGTTCAATTCACCGCCGCCTTTCCATCCCGCCAGGGAATCTCGATCGATGCTCTCATCCGATTCATCAACCGTCCACGCATCGCCGTCGCCATCGACGTCGCTGTCCGGCGGGCCCAAAATCCACCATTCGGTATTGGGATCCATAAGCTGACCTTCAGTGCAGCCCGGCAGGCCGTAACTTTGAATTCGAGAGGTGTATTCAACGACGCGGTCGGCCCAGTTTTGCCCTTTGACAAAGGCCGCATGTACGCTCCTTTGAGTCGCAAACGAGATGCCGATCAAGACTATAAACATTTTTAACCATTTCATTTTTTGTCCTCCAAAATACGTTTTTGTCGTCTTACTTTTTCTTTTCGTCCCAAAAATGCTCGTAACGTGTTTCCCGGCCCATGGGAATATCCTTTTCCGTTTTGACGAGGGTATGGCCGTCCAGCGTCAGGATATTCACACTGTCCCGGTGACGGTATTCGAAGTTATGCTGGGGACAGGCTTCGTAGAACACAATCGCCCGAGCGGGGGGATAACCGTTCCCGTCGCAAAGCGCCATCGTCTCGGACGGCCTCTCGAATTCGTCGATCCGTCGGCGGGTTCCCTGGGCGCCGCCGCGGTTTGATAATCGCCATGTGCCGTTCATGGTGTAACTGAGCGCAAAGGCCCGTTCTTCCGGCGGGTACAGCGGAGATTCATCACGCGTCAGGGTGGGGTCCTGGTGCGTCGGGCAGGTTAAAATCGTCCGATCGCTCGGCGGTCCCAAAACTTGGCCTGCATCGTCGATTTGCGGTTCCACGCCCATGCCGGACATGAAGTCGCGGTTCATATACCAGTTCTCTTCCGAGGTTTCATCCGATTTATCACGCGGTTCGGCGGTGGGCAGCCAGAGGTCGTTACCGTTGACGAAAACATTCAATGCGACCCCGAGGCTGCGCAAGTGAGCTCCGCAGGCGACGGCCTGCGCTTGCATTCGAGCCGCCCGCAACGTGGGTAATAGAATGGCCATCAAGATAGCAAAAATACCGATCACGACCAGAAGTTCGATCAGCGTAAAAGCCTTCTTCCTGGTACACATCATCATTGCCTCATAATAGAATAAATCACCGTAAAAGCCGGATTCGTACGCTTAACAAGACTTTTGCAAAATTGGAAGTTAGGCATACTTTTGGAAAGAAAAAATCTGTTTTCCTGATTTTTTCTTTCTAAAATTTGAAGAACGCTGTAGAGGACGCACTATCCAACATCTTACTTGGTAATGTCTTATCTCAAGATTGTTGATTATTTTCAGAAAATCCTGAAACAGATTTTCTGAAATAATATATGCCT
>JAFGTG010000624.1 GCA_016934255.1 Sedimentisphaerales bacterium | reverse complement strand
TATCGGGATTTCACGGCCATCATTTTGAGTAATAGTGTCTGGCGCGATAGTGTCGCGGGCATTCCCTACGACAAACGCCTTCTGTTGCTGCCGAAGTGCCTCCGGAACCAGGATAAATGCCCGGGACATTTCGACGAGCTGGGACTGGTATGCGAACATTGCGGCAGTTGCGTGATCGACGAATTTAAAGCCCAGGCGGAACGTTTAGGCTACGCGGTCCTGATTGCGGAAGGCTCGCCGGTCGTGATGGCGCTCATCGAAACGGGAAAGATCGAGGCGGTGGTCGGCGTGAGCTGCACATCTGTGCTGGAGCGTGTATTCCCGTATATGGAGGCGGGGGCCGTTCCCGGCATCGCGATCCCCTTGCTCTACGACGGCTGCGTTAATACCCATGTGGATGTCGATTGGGTCTGGGAAGCCATCTACCAAAGTACCGACACACGCGACGGACGGCTCAATCTCGACGACTTACGAAACAGCGTCGAAGAATGGTTCACACGAGAATCTCTCGAATCACTCTTAGCCTCGGATAAAGGTCAGACGGAAGAGCTGGCGTTCGAATGGATGGCCAAAGCCGGCAAACGATGGCGGCCGTTTCTCGCCGCCTGTGCCTACCAGGCGCTGAACCCCAATAAAAGCGATGCTCTGCTGGATACCATTCGAAGGGCATCGGTTGCCATCGAGTGCTTTCATAAGGCCTCTCTGATTCACGACGATATCGAGGATAATGACACGACCCGATACGAGGCAAAAACGTTGCATACGGAATACGGCGTTCCCGTCGCACTGAATATCGGTGATTTTCTTTTGGGGGAAGGCTATCGTCTTCTGGCCGAGCTAAAAGTGCCAGATGCGTTGAGAGTCGCAGTCGTACAAACCGCTGCGGAAGGTCACCGGACATTGTGTCTGGGGCAGGGCGCCGAGTTGTCGTGGACCCGCCGGCCGGGACCGTTGAGCGTTGCCGAGGTGATTAATATATATCGAAAGAAGACCTCGCCCGCATTCGAGGTGGCTTTGAAGATCGGGGCCATTCTCGGCAAGGGCGGGGACGAACTGACCCAATCCCTCGAGCGATATAGCTGGGCGCTCGGAATCGCCTACCAAATTCGTGACGATGTCGAGGATTTCTACGCAAAGGGAACGTTTAAAGTCCCCGGCGAGATTCGACCGTCGCTTTTGCTCGCCCAAGCCTATGAGATGGCATACGGCGAAGACAAGACACTGCTCGAGTCCATCTGGAATACGTCGGTTCCATTACACTCCATCGCGGATAAGCTGGAAAAGGTTTTCGAGAAACTGGGCATCGAACAACTGGCGCTCGATTTGATGGAGTCCTACAAATATCGGGCGATCAACTCGCTCGCCCTGATTAAAAACGCTGGCTTGAAGGGCCTGCTTCGCAGAGTCGCGGGTAAGATATTCAATGAATTTGAGGTAATGGGTTGTTGCAATGACCATAAGGCTGGACATGGCCGAAGCCGCGAGTCGAGCGATTGATCTGTTAGGTGACTCGGCGGAGCTCGTGATCGGCTTTATCAACGGACGGCACAATCCGGACGGGGGTTTCAAAGGCAGAACGGACCAAAGCGATCTTTACTATACGGTTTTTGGTATCGAAGCCCTTCTTGCTTTGAATGCCAAACCCGATCTAAAATGCACACAAAGCTTCCTCCAATCATTCATCGATGACCCCTCGTTAGATCTTGTCCATCTGGCATGTCTG
The DNA here is from genome assembly GCA_016934255.1 of Sedimentisphaerales bacterium. Classification (GTDB taxonomy): domain Bacteria; phylum Planctomycetota; class Phycisphaerae; order Sedimentisphaerales; family Anaerobacaceae; genus JAFGTG01. The sequence continues at coordinate 3,489 of JAFGTG010000624.1, read as the reverse complement.
GCGCGATGTTTCGCCGACGTTTCACACGATTTCATCAAAGACGATCCGGATTTCCGTACCCGAATGGCGAACCGGATCGAACGATACCGCTCGGCGAACAGAGGATACAGTAACCTAATCGGTGTCGAACACGGCACGGCATACGGTTGTTTTCTCGCTTTGGGAGCCTACCAGGATCTGGAGGTCGAAATGCACCATCCTCATGCGCTCGTCGATTGTATCCAATCATTACAAACGCCCGATGGAGGGTATGCCAACGAGCCGGCCGGCCAGGTGGGTTCAACGCCCGCTACAGCCGCGGCGATTTCGGTATTGCACTATTTAAGCGAGCCGGCGGGCGCATCCTCGACCAATTGGCTACTGAGGCAACTCGATCCCAGGGGGGGATTTACCGCCACGCCGGGGCTTCGCCAGGTCGGTATACCCGACCTGCTCTCCACGGCGACGGCATTACACGCCCTGGCCTTGAACGGCGTTTCAATCGGAGACATGAAAGAATCCTGCCTCGACTTCCTCGACAGTCTCTGGAACGACAAAGGCGGCTTTCACGGTCACTGGGCCGACGAGACGCTCGATTGCGAATACACCTATTACGGCCTGTTGGCCCTCGGCCATCTGAGCACATCATGATAAGCATAGATAACGAAACCCTCGAACGTACACTCGCCGGATTGACGGACCGACTGCTGGCCTATCGCGTTGCAGACGGTTATTGGCAAGGACGACTGTCCAGCAGTGCGCTTTCAACCGCCACGGCCTCGTTTGCCCTCGCGTTAGTCGATGAAACCAGGTACGAATCTCTCATTCGCAAGGGACTTGATTGGCTCCGGGAGAACCAGAACGCCGACGGCGGCTGGGGCGATACGACGGAGAGCCTGAGTAACATCAGTACGACCATGCTCTGTTGGTCGGCTCTGGCCGTGGCACATGATACCAAACGCTATGAACAGACCGTCGCCAAGACCGAATCCTGGCTGGGTCGTCTTGCGGGGAACCTCGAACCGGCTACACTCGTGAGAATACTCGACGAACAATACGGCAAGGACCGGAGTTTTTCGGCGCCGATCCTTACCATGTGCGCGCTGGCCGGCCGACTGGGAGACGCCAATCGCGCCTGGCAGCGAATCAGGCCGTTGCCGTTCGAGCTGTCCGTGTGTCCGCCGAAGCTGTTCAAGTGGCTTCAGCTTCAAGTCGTCAGCTATGCGTTGCCGGCCCTTATCGCGATAGGACAAGCTCATTATCATCATAGAAAACCAACAAATCCCGTCACGAGATTGTTGCGATATCTCTCACGCAACAAAACCCTCACCATTCTCAAAAAGTTACAGCCCGAAAACGGGGGATTCCTGGAGGCGACGCCCTTGACGGCCTTTGTCGTTATGAGTCTCGCCGGGTCGGGACAGAAGGATCACGAGGTGACCGTGAAGGGCGCGCAATTTCTCATCAATTCGGCCCGAGACGACGGGAGTTGGCCCATTGATACGAATCTCGCCTTGTGGTTGACGACGCTGGCGGTCAACGGTCTTGCGTCCAATCCGGATTTTGAGAATATCCTGTCTCCACAGGATCGCCTGAATATACGGAATCTCTTATTATCTTCGCAGTATCGGCACATTCACCCCTATACTCAGGCGTCGCCGGGGGGCTGGGCATGGACGAACTTACCGGGCGCCGTCCCGGACGCGGACGATACCGCCGGTGCGCTGATCGCACTCAGAAATCTCGGCGACCCGGACGATCACGTCATTCAGGCCGCTATCGCCGGGATACAATGGTTGCTGGCATTGCAGAATCGAGATGGCGGCATCCCGACATTTTGCCGGGGATGGTCGTCGCTGCCATTCGACCGCAGCGCCCCGGATCTCACCGCCCACGCGGTAGGTGCGATGGCGCTCTGGTTGGACGTTTTGCCGGAACCGCTCAAGCGACAAACCGGAACAGCCATCCGAAACCAGCTTTCCTATTTACGGAACGCCCAGCGACAAGACGGTTCATGGGTTCCCTTATGGTTCGGCAACGAACGGGAGCAAGAAAAAGAAAATCCCGTTTATGGCACGAGCCGGGTGCTTTTGGGATTATCCCGCTTGCCTGAACGCTTCGATTCCTTACGCCTGCCCGAGCAGAATCGGGCGGTGCAATGGCTCATTGCCGTCCAGAATCCGGATGGCGGATGGGGGGGAGCAAAGTCCATCGCCTCCTCGATTGAAGAGACGGCATTGGCGATAGACGCTCTGGCGGACATTTTGCTCCATTTGCCCGAGGATTCGGAAAGCTATATTCCGATAGGCCTCTTAGAGAACGCCGTCTCGCACGGAACCTCGTACCTTATCAAACGGCTATCGACGACAGAATCGATTCCGGCTACACCGATTGGCCTGTACTTCGCGAAACTCTGGTATTTCGAAGAGTTATATCCCACCATTTTCGCTATCTCGGCGTTAAATAAAGTACGGAATCTCCGCAAAGCGAAATGAATCCGGCGGTGTCGGATCTCATATCTCGATCCTCCTTTCTTCGTCTTTCAATTGGCTTTGTTTTACCGCAATTCTCCCTTGGTTTAGGATTTAGAATTTCGAGCTTAGGATTTCCGACCGATGGCCGGCTATTGGCTTTATTTTTTCAAACCTGTCTCGGCGTAGCATTATAAAACAAAGAAGCATCAGCCACGAAGCCACAAAGACACGAAGTGTTCACTCGATATTGGATATTGGACATTCGCTGTTCGATATTTATAGACTGATTGCCTTACTGTTTTTCGGTCTTCGGTCTGAGGTCTTGGGTCTGTTGTCTGACTTCTGTGTTCTTTATTATTAGTCAGTAATCCATCATCACTTAGTTTGGTATTATACAAAATTCATGCCTCGAAATCAAGTGCATTCTATATTTTTTAATGACGGGATAACAGGATTGACAGGATTCCATCGGGGACCTGTTTTTGGCTTGCCCCGAGCGCAGTCGAATGGGAACGATGAGTAATAGCCACAGATTTCACGGATTGACGCAGATGATTAAGTCACTAATTTGATGGTTGTCATCTCGACCGAAGCGGAGAGATCCGGCCACGAGCGAAAGAGACACATCGCCCCGGCCAGATGCTTCGGTTTCACTCTCCGTAAGTACCATTAGGCACGCCTTAGGCAGGGTCCCAAGGACAGCACACCACCCTTATCCTTGGGGCGCCTAATGGTAATGCCCTTTATAGAGAGCCGACAAATCACCTTCGATATTCGTTATTCATCATTTATATATTGATCGATTCTCGATACCCGTCGTCATTGCGAGGCCGGCGAAGCCGGCCGCGGCAATCTTCTAAAAATGTCACCACTTAGAATCCTATACGCGCTACGCGACTAAAAAACAGTCTTTGGTCTGGAGTCTGTGGTCTTCGGTCTATTCTTTAAAAAGTTGTAAAAAGATTTTGCTGAAAAACCCCCTCATTTTCAAAGAGAGTTGTTGACAGGGTGACATGAGGTTGTAAAATAGGTTTGT
>JAFGTG010000623.1 GCA_016934255.1 Sedimentisphaerales bacterium | reverse complement strand
CAGGCCGCCGATGGCGGAAGCGATCACCGGTATTCTCATTTTCATCAATTCCACCGCGGCGATCCCAAACGCCTCGCGCCGGCTCGGCACCACGGCCATATCGAAGGCGATCATAACCTCCGCGGTGTTCTTGCACAATCCCGTGAAGATGATTTTCTCATTCAATCCCAGTCGAGTCGCCTGATTCTGCAATGTGTTTCTTTGTGCCCCGTCACCGACGATAACAAATCGGTATCGCTCGTCGTTTTGGCACAGAGTCGCCGCGGCTTCGATAAGCAGATCCACTCCCTTGCAGGGATCGAGTCGGCCCACGAAACCGACGACGATATGTTCATCGGCAAGACCCAGTCTCCGCCTTGCTTCGTTCCGGTCGTAGAGCGTGCGGTCGAGCTGGGCGAGGTTAATGAAATTACTGACGACGGTGACCGATTTCTCATCGAAACCGCCCGCTCGAACCAGGGCGGTTTGGGCCGCCTGGGAATTCGCAATCGCCATCGTTGCCCTTGAGGCGAAAGCTTTCAAGAGTCCGCGAAAAAGAAAACCCGTGCCACCCCGGAAGATCGGGCCGTGCTCGTGCACGATAATCTTTGCATCACAGAAAAAACTCGCCAGCAGACAGCATAGGATCGACTTTTGCAGGTGGGCGTGGACAATGTCGATCCCGTGCTTTTTACAGAGGCCCGCAATCGCAAAGAAAACGAATGGATTATATTTATAGTATCCGAGGTTGATGAGCGTTGTTTGAATGGGGATGGCTTCCGGATTCGTTCTCAGGGCGCAGACAAAGGTTTCAATCCGGCCGGAATCGATCCGTTCGGCGATGTTCTTGACCACGAACGGCGCGCCGCCGTAGCCAAGATGATCGATCACATGTAAAACCTTTATCTTCATTTCACTTTTTCATAGAGGGCAAGGTATTCTTCCGCGTTGTGTCGCCAGGTAAATTGTTCCGCTTGCTTGCTTGCTTGATCGGCCATTTGCATCAGCAATGAACGATCATCTACCAGTTTTCTTATCGCCTTGCTAATGGCTTCGGCGCTTGACTCTTCAATGATAATACCGTTGTCCTTAATAAGCTCCTGGACCCCTTCGCAGCGTGTGACAATAATGGGCAAGCCCGAGGCCATCGCTTCGAGCATCGCGTTGCTCATCCCTTCCTGCATACTAGCGCTGACGAAAATGTTATTCTCTCTGTACATCTGAGGCATCTTTTCGGGATCGACTCTGCCGGTGATCTCAATAATGTCATCCAGTTTCTTTTGGCGGACAAGGTATCTTAGCTGCGATTCCAGTTGTCCACCACCCGCGATGGTGAGACTCAGCTTGCAGCCGTCGTTGTGCAATATCTCGACGGCGTCGATCAGCATTTCGACGCGTTTGGTCGCAGAAAGCCGGCCCACCGTAAGGAGTTTCAGCTTATCTTGCTGATCGCTTGTCTCGGCGGGATGAAATGTATTCGTATCCACGCCGTTCGGAATCACCTCAATCGAAGCCGAAGGCATAAAACGCAATGCCCGTTCTTTTAATCCCTGGCTATTGGCTATAAGGACGGCGGCGTTTTTCCATATAGCCCTGAAGGCGGGAGCGAGAATTTTGTAGTCCAGTTGCAGCCGGGCATGCTGCCCCGGGACGTCCGATCCTCGAAGCGAGATGATATACGGCAATATTTTGGCGCTTCGGTAACAAAGCCATCCCGTTGGAAAGCCAAAAAACGCATGCACCAGGTCGTACTCATTTTGTCTCAGCATCATACGGTAACACAACCCGGCTTTAACGAGCCATTCCATGACTTCGATTTTTCGCCAGAAGTGCAATTGCTTTTTATGCAGGCCGATTTTGTATATCGTGATATTTTCGGAAAGCTGCTCGGTGACGTCACCGGGCTTGGGCGCCGACGTTAATACATCTACTTGCAGATTCTCCACGTCGATGTATTGCCTGAGCAGGCATAGATGCGCCTGGCCGGCCCCGCCGCCGATCGGTGGAAACTCATAATTCAACATTAAAATTCTCATTTGTACGCTTGAGAAATATTTCTTTGTTGTCAGGTTTTTTGGGCGACGACGTAAAGGTTCGTTTGTAGCACGAGGGGCATTTTGCGAAAGTTCACATGCCGGATGATCCAGCCGATTGGCCCGAGCTTCTTCAGTTTCTTAATGGCGAACTCGTTCATCGGATTCATTTTTACGAACTGCGTCGTGAATCCATGTTTCGCCAGTCGCCGCCTTAACTGGCCCGGCGAATGGAGCGAGGGGTGATACCGTCGCCATTTCAGAGACTTCGTCCGCAACGTTTCGTACGTCGCGTTGCTGAATTTGTTCGGCGTTTGGAAAAGATACGAGCCGCCGGGACGAAGGACGCGTCGCACTTCGCCGACGTGCCGGTCGATTTGGGCGATATGCTCGAATACATCGAAGCTCAACGCACCGTCGAAAGATTCGTCTTCGTATGGAAGCGTCTCCGCCGCCTGAACGTCCAAACGAATGTCGCCGTATTTTTTTAAGCCGTACGTAATGGCCGCGTTTGAAATATCGATGCCCGTAATGTCATATCCCTGCCGGCTCAGCTCGAAAACCACGCTGCCGATACCGCAGCCGATTTCCAATATCTTATCGCCCGGCTTAAGCACATTCGTCCGGGTGAGGAATTCCAGATTCGCCTGTAGATTTCCGCGTTCCTCCTTGCCGACTTGCAGTTCCTTTTGCCAGCCGTCGTCGTACAGCGCCTGTTGCTTTTTGAGATCCTCTTCCATCAGCACGTGTCACTTTTCTTTTCGCTCGAACAGAACCTCTTCGCCAAACGCCGGATGGTCCAATCGGCCATCCCTCGTTACGCCGTATTGCCTCAATCCCACGATTTCGTAGTTCTCCCGGATGAATTTTCTAAACGGCGCTAAAATCTCGAACCGTTCGGCCTCTTTATCGCCGAAACTTTTCCGGAGCATTTCGGCCCAGTTCTTTTCGTAAGCTTCGACGGCACTTTCGTCCGGCGACAGAAACATTTCCTGTTTCATGCCCTGATAGCGGACGATGGGCCAGAGTTCGTACGGGGGCCGCTCGACCGGGATGTGACGTTTGCGCGTATCGACGATGAACTTCGGCATGTCCTCTTTGAACTCGGCCAAAAGCTCATCGACCATCTCTTTCAGAACTGCCGGGGCGGGCCGGGGCAGGCAACAGGCTCTCGACGCGGCGCTGAATCGCTGGGCCTGGACGTAGATGCCCGGAATCCAACCCCATACGTAGATTCTGTCGGTCGGTTCGGAGTGCGTTCGTATATATTCGCCCGTTCCCGCACCACGGAATCGCGTTTCGCCCTTACGGAGCTCGGACGCCGTTTTAATCATGTACTGATAACTTTGAAGGGATTTTCCCTTCGCCCGCTCGAAGAAAACGTGCCATGACAGACCGATCATGATGAGCAGTCCGATCATCCCCATGACCAGCCATTGGGTTTTGTTCGCGGCGCTTTTCGCCTTGTCCCAGTAAACCGCGACGCCGTACGCCCCGAGCATCGCGGCTGAGGCGTTCAACGGCAGGTAATATTGCACGTACGATCTCGGGCTGATCCAGACGAAGGCCATGTCCAGAATCCACCAGACGGCGAAGAGCAAGAAGAACCGATCATACGGTGTCCGGGATGATTGTTTCTTCGCCCGCAATGACAGAATCCATCGAATGAGACCTATGACAATCGCGACACTGGCCAGCGCGATGGGCATGATGACTTTCCCGTAATGGTACATCACCTTACGATACTGGATATCGAAGGGCACAAATTCGCGGCTTCGGGTGACATAGTCTGAAGCGGCCTTGGCTTGCCCCGCTTCCGTACCGGAGGGTATAAAACCCGCCAGTGTTTGCCAGACGAACGCATACGGAAGCGCCATCTTCACGCCCCAACCGAGCATCCAGATATACAACGGAAGAATGCCCGCGAACGCGCCGCCGAACAGCAATAGAATATCTCTGCCCGTTTGCTTCCACGTTTGGTGTTTCAGGATCGGCTGGAGGATGACAAATAATCCAATCGCCCCCATGGCCGTGACGCCCGTCTGCTTGAACAGCGGCGCCCAACTGAGAACCGCTCCGGCCACGACGGCCTGCCACCATTTGCCGCTGAGTTCGTACATCGCGAAACAGCTTATGCCGATCGCCATGCAGGCGATCATGTATTGCTCTTTGACGTTGCCGGTTTTAGCGATGAAGGCCCAGGACAGATACATCGAGGCGACGATCACGCCCACCGCGGCCGGGAGCGTGCCGTAAAGCCTTCGCATCGCGAGGAACATGAGCACCAGCGCCGTCGCCTGAAAAATCGTCTGGATCAGTTTCGGGCCGGTCTCGTTGTATCCGAACATGGCGACGCCCAGCAGATTGACGAGTAGCGTGCCGATCTGTGCGCTCGGTTTTTCATCGACGCCGATTTCCGCACCGTTGAGAATATGGGCCGCCGAGTGCACGTACGCTCCGCTGTCGAACGGATCGTACGAGCAGAACTCGAAATATTTACCGATCGAGAACGGGATGCCCGCCAGAATCACGATGGCCGCGATGCTGACGATGCGCTTGATCTTTTCCCGTTGTTCGGGCGAGATGGTTTTTTCCTTCGGCGGCGGGGTATGCTTTTTCGCCGGTTGTCTCGGAGGGTGCTTGCGAGCGGATTTGCTCATATTCATGATTCCTTCTTGGAGGATTCTAAGATTTCCTTGATGACGTATGTCGGGCGGTCTTGCGATTCGTGATAGGTCCGGACCAAAAGCTCGGCGAGCAGACCCATGAGGATAAATTGAATCGTGGCGATCATCAGCACGGCCGTCAAAATCAACAGCGGATTGCCGCTCATATCGGTCCCGCGATTGAATTTCTGATAAACGACGATCAGGCCGAGGATGATCGAGCCGATGGCGCTAAACAGGCCCAGGCCGCCGAAAACGTAGATCGGCTTGGTGGAAAACGAGCCGAGGAAGCTGACGGTAATCAGATCAAGTACGACTTTCCATGTGCGCGCCAGGCCGTACTTCGCCACGCCCGCGGTCCGGGGCCGGTGATTGACGACCATCTCCGTGACCTTGGCCCCGTTCCAGCTCGCCAGGGCGGGGATGAACCGGTGCATCTCGCCGTACAGTTTCGTCTCCGCGATGACTTCCTTGCGATACGCCTTGAGCGTGCAGCCGAAGTCGTGGAGCTTGACGCCGGTGATCCTGGAGATCAGCCCGTTGGCGATCCGGGAGGGCAGGCGGCGCGTCAGCGCTTTGTCGTGACGCTTCTTTCGCCAGCCGCTCACGACGTCGAAGCCTTCATTTAATTGGGCGACCATTTTGGGGATATCGGCCGGGTCGTTTTGCAGATCGGCGTCCAGCGCGATGATAATCTCGCCCCGGGCGTGCTCGAAGCCCGCGCTCAGTGCGGCCGTCTGGCCGAAATTCTTGCGAAAACGAATGACACGGATTTTGTCGTCGGCCTTCTGCAATTCCTTCAAAACGTCGAAACTGCCGTCTCGGCTCCCGTCATCGACGAACAAAATTTCGTAGCTGTGCCCGTCCGCCAGCGTCCGTGTAATCTGCTCGTAAAGCGGGCGCAAATTATCTTCCTCGTCGAATACGGGCACCACCACCGAGATTTCCGGACTATGTGTATCCATATATTACATCATTCAAGAGTTTTGAAAAATTGAAGTTAGGCATACTTTTGAAAGGGAAAAAATGCCTTTTTCTGTTTTTTCCTTTCAAAACAGGATACGTAAAGTGTTATATGATAGCATGTTCTAATAGAACACGGATTATTTTAAGAAAATCCTGAAAACAGATTTTCTTAAATAATATATGCCTAACTTCAATTTTTCAAAACTCGGTCACGAGCACGTACGATCATTATAATAATACTTCCCATATCGGCTGTAAAGACGAACCCCAGTAGCGAAAAATCCCCCAGATTATCGAGCTTAAACGAACAGGGCAATGGTTTTGCGTTGTTGTCACTCTGAACGAAGTGAAGAATCTCATCTATCCGTCCCGATCAAGATATCCCCAGATGTATTGTCGATGATGGATACAATTCGTAATTTGCTTGCACGCTTCAGATCGATGTTATTTTCCAACGCGCAAATCTATCATAACTCATTGCAAAGTCGTCCTTTAAATGGTATCGTATCGTCGTTAACCTGGGGTAGTTATATTCAGATAACATAAGATCAAAGGACATCGCATGAAGACAGATTACGTCAAACACATCCTCCGTTCGCTCCTGATCGGAACGGTCTTGATGAGCACCGGCTGTCAAGTCAGCCGGGAAATCGTCGATCTGACGGCGCCGGCGGATCAGCCGCGTCTGGAAAAACTGGAAGAGCATTTGACCTATCAGGACCCGGATGCGGGCAAGCCGACGTACCGGCGCGACATCGAGGACCAATAGTCGATTCAACCCAACCAGAGACTGCCTTTCAAACTCAGGAGAACCGTCTCATGACTCACAAGATCGTGTTTAGCTTACTCGTCATTATTTGCATGTCACTCACGGGGTGCCAGGTCAATCCGGTAAGCGGTGAAAAACAGTTCCGCCTGGTCTCTGCGGACCAGGAACTGACCATGGGGCACGGATATCACCCGGATCTCATCTTCATGTACGATGGTGAATACCTGGATCCGGAACTCAAACGGTATTTGGGCACCATTGTGCAGCGTTTGCACAAGGTCTCGCACCGCCCGGAGATGCCCATGGACTTCACGGTCCTCAACACCACCACGCTCAACGCCTTTGCTATTCCCGGCCACGTGTACGCGACGCGCGGCTTCCTGGCGGAACTGCAAAACGAAGCCCAATTCGCCGCGGTCATGGGCCACGAGATTACTCACGTCGCCGCCGGTCATGCGGCGCAAAACATGACCTCACAAATCATCCTCTCCGGGGGATTGGCTGTGCTGGGCGGCTTCATGGATGAATCCACGACCTCCCAGGCCGTCCTCGTGGGATCGCAACTGGGTGTCACCCTGCTGGGGTTGTCCTATAGCCGCCAGCACGAGCATCAGGCGGACCGCGTGGGCACCTACTATATGGCCCTGGCCGGCTGGGATCCGCGCCAATCCGTTCGTATGCAGGAGATCCTCGGCTCCTTTCATACGAGCAAGCCCTCCTTCCTGGACAAGTACCTGTCCACTCATCCGCCTATGGACGAGCGCATTGCCGACATCCAAAACGTTATCGACGAGAAGGAGTTGCTCAACGCCGGACTGATACAGGGCGACGGTATCTATGAAAAACGCTGGCAGGACCGCATGGTTCAACTGAAGCAGGTCAATACGGCCTTTAAAGAATATGACAACGGCGCCAAACTGTACAGTGATAAAAAGTACCAGGAAGCATTGGACGCCGCGAAAAAGGCCGTGACGATGAATTCCCACCAGGCCCAGTTCTACCGCCTGCAAGGGGACGCCCTGGCCCAACTGGAGAAATTCGAGGAGGCCAAAGCCGCCTACCAAACCGCCCTCCAAAAGGACCCGCGTTACGTCCCGGCCAATATCGGCCTGGGTGACATTGCCCTGGCGCAAGACCGGTACGCACAGGCCGAGGCCCAGTACGCCATTGCCACGACCGGCTATCCCGGCAGTGTGATGGCGCATTATGGCCTGGGTGTGGCGCGCTTCCAACAGGATAAATACGAAGAGGCCATCGCGCCCCTGACCCTGGTGTCACAGAACGCGCCGTCCGCCGCGTCTGTCCACTTCTTGCTGGCCACCGCCTGCTACCAAACCGAAAAATGGCAGCTCGCATACGATGCCTATCAACTCGCCCTGAAAGCAGAGCTGAAGGATGAGGACCATAAGGCCACCGCTGAAAAGCGAGTCCAGGAACTTACCCAGAAACTGGGGCTGGAT
>JAFGTG010000622.1 GCA_016934255.1 Sedimentisphaerales bacterium | reverse complement strand
GGCTACTTAATGCCGCCGTATGCCGAGCAAACGACCGTCCATGGCGGCGCCCAATCCATGCCGCTCTTGTACACCAATGAAGGCGCTGTAACAAATTCCGAAGCGACGTTGACACTAACGGCGCTTCGTGACTGGACGACGGCTGACGTCGGGGAATTGTCGCTCTGGTTCCAGGGAAGCTCAGCCAATGCAGCCGATCCACTTTATGTGGCGCTCGCTAACACAACCGGTGCGCCGGCGATCGTCGCCCATGAGGATACCACCGCAGCGACGATAACCATCTGGACGCAGTGGAATATACCGCTACAGGCCTTTACCAATCAAGGTATCAATTTAGCTAACGTTGATACCATTGCAATCGGCCTGGGCTCCAAGTCCGGAATGGCAACGGTCGGTGGTTCAGGCACACTGTACATCGACGACATTCGGCTATATCAACCATGAAAAGAAAGTGATATCTAAAAGGTCATTCACACTTCATTTTTTAAGGAGAATCTTTTATGTGTAGAAAATTGTTCCTGATTGTACCTATTGTTTTTATGGCAAGCTTGATGTTGTCACATACCGCACAGGCGGAACTCCTGGGTTGGTGGAGATTTGACGAGGGATCCGGTCTCACCGTCAACGATTTTTCCGGCTACGAACACCATGGGACGGTCCACGGAACGCCCGTATGGGGAACCGGCCCGGCAGGTTTTGGCGGGGCGCTCGATTTCAGCCAAACCCAGGGAGCCTACTGCGGCGTCTTCGATCCGACGGGTGGAACGGGTACGTTCACTCTGACGTTTTGGTGTCTCTGGGACGGAACTCAAAGTATCCAACACTTTTGTACGAAGTCCAACGGATGGGGTGCCACAACGGCGATGTTCCAGATCGAAGTGAAAGGAGGCCATAGCGATCCGGCACGGGTGAACAGGTTCCATCTTGCATATCAGGGTGCAACACAGGCCGTCCTTCATGTAATCCCCCAAAATGAATGGTGCCATAATGCCCTGGTTTTTGATGGCACAAACGCTACGGGTTATTTTAACGGAGAAGATTTGGAAGGTCCTCAACCCACCGGTATCGGACCGAATGTCGATGCTCCCATCATCATCGGCGCCAGCCATTCCGCCGAGGGCAGAACATTTATGGGCCTCATGGACGATGTCCGTATTTTCAGCGAGGTTCTTCCCGTTGAACGAATTCGGTCTATTATGGAAGGCGGCGGCCTGACCTATCCCTATGCGTTCAGCCCCAATCCGGGTGACGGCGCTCTTCATGAAGATACCTGGGTTAATCTTTCATGGAAACCGGGGGATTTCGCGGTTTCACATGACGTGTATATGGGAGAAGATTTCGATGCCGTGAACGACGCCACGCGGGATTCGGACGTCTTCAGGGGCAACCAGACGTCAGTCTTTTATGTAGCCGGCTTCCCGGGCTTTGCTTATCCGGAAGGATTAACACCGGGAATGACCTACTATTGGCGTATCGATGAGGTTAACGATGCCGATCCGGAGAGCCCATGGAAAGGGCCGGTCTGGAGTTTTTCGCTTCCACCCAAAACGGCCTACAATCCCGTACCGGCTGACGGTGACGAAATTGCAGGAACGACAACAAGTCTGACCTGGACACCGGGCTACGGTGCGAAATTACACACTATCTATTTCGGAGAGGATTACGACCAGGTCAATGATGCCACCGTAGGCGTCCCGCGCGGAACGGCAAGTTATTCTCCCGGTTCCCTTGAGGATGAAAAAGTTTATTACTGGCGGGTGGACGAATTCGACGGCTTCGGAACGTACAAAGGCGACGTCTGGACCTTTACAACAGCCGGTGCAGTCGGCAATCCGCAGCCGTCCAACGGCGCGACAGAAGTCGCGATGGCTACGGTCCTCAGCTGGTCGGCGGCGAGTAGTGCGACGTCGCATCAAGTGTACCTCGGATTGGACAAGGAGACCGTACGTAGCGCCGATACCGGCTCGCCCGAGTACAAAGGCTCCCGAACGCTCGGAGCGGAAAGCTATGACGCCGGACTGCTCGATCTGGATACGACGTATTATTGGCGCGTGGACGCGGTGTATAATGGAACGCCCGTTAAAGGCCCGGTCTGGTCCTTCACCGTAGGGGATTTTCTCCTGATCGAAGATTTCGAGAGCTATACCGATGATGATGCCGCCGGCCAGGCGATTTGGCAAACGTGGATCGACGGCTACGGCGTCGCCGATAACGGCGCTCAGGTCGGCTACTTACTCCCGCCGTATGCCGAACAAACGATTGTCCACGAAGGCGACCAATCCATGCCGCTGCTGTACATCAACGAAGCCGGCGTATCCAACTCGGAGGCGTCGCGGACCTTAACAGCATCGCGCGACTGGACGATTGCCGGCGTTGGGGAATTATCGCTGTGGTTCCGTGGCCAATCGGCCAATGCGGTCGATCCGTTCTATGTGGCGATCTCTAATTCCGCTGGCGCGCCGGGAATCGTAACACATGATGACTCGGACGCGACCACAAAAACGTCATGGAGGCAATGGCGGATTTCGTTACAGGCCTTTGCCGATCAGGGAATCAACTTGACCAATGTGGACAAGATGGCGATTGGCGTCGGCAACAAAGGCGGCGCGGCAGCCGGGGGTACCGGAACGATGTACATTGACGATATCCGGTTGTATCTACCATGAGCTACCGATGAACGGACAATTTCCAAACAGGAATGACACTGAGATGACATTGACTATGCATAAGGAGGAACAAATTATGAAAGAAATCGTAAGAACCACTCTATTCATATTGCTGGTAATATTTTTCTGTACCTCACCGCTTTCAGCGGCAGCGCCTGTGTGGGAATATATTTATGAGGGAGATATCTTGCCCGATGATCCCTCACTGGGAGGCGACGCATGGCAGCTTGTGGGAGACAACCAATTCGCCGAAGTCACCGACCGGGGCGAGCTTCACATCAATGATATTGGCCAAAACCACTGCTTTTTCCTCTATAACATCTCGGATGCCGATCTGATGCAACAGGCCACGATCGAGGCACGCGTCAAAGTGCTTTCCCAGTCCGGATCGGCGAATTTTGAAGTGCTGGTGGGTATGCAGGATGGGAGCAATTCCAAATGGCTCGATCTGTTTCCCGACCATATTCTCCTGAATAATACCGAAAGCACGTATGACGTGGATATGACAGAGTATCATATCCTCAGAATGGTCAGAAATGGAGATGACATTCGTATCTATGTCGATGATGAGGAAGTCATCAACGAACCGCACGTCGGGGCCGGCGAAAGTTGGGTCGGTTTCATTTTCGGCGCCGGCTGCACCCTGTGTCGAAGCGAACAATACTGGGATTATTTAGTCTTTACGACGGAAGGCGGTTACTCCCCGGACGAGCTTCCCAGCTATGCCTATCGCAAACGGGGAATAGCTTCGCATCCCGACCCGGCCGACGGGGCCATCCACCCCGCGACCTGGATCACGCTTTCCTGGAAAGAAGGCGATTTCGCCGTTTCACACGACGTTTACTTAGGCGATGATTTCGACGATGTCAATAACGCGACGAATGAGAGCGACGTGTTTCGAGGCAATCAGGCCGACACATTCTACGTCGCCGGTTTTCCCGGATTTGCCTATCCGGACGGTCTCGTTCCGGGCACGACATATTATTGGCGGATCGACGAAGTGAACGACGCTAATACCGCCAGCCCCTGGAAGGG
>JAFGTG010000621.1 GCA_016934255.1 Sedimentisphaerales bacterium | reverse complement strand
TCGCCGGATGCTAAAAAGGGATGTCGGTATGAATGAGCCGAAGTGGCGGAACTGGCAGACGCGCGGGATTCAAAATCCCGTCCTGGCGACAGGGTGAGGGTTCGATTCCCTCCTTCGGCAATCCCCTTCTAAGAGCCTGAAACTGCGTTTTATTGCACTCTCCGGCTTGTTTGACGTGATTTGATTTTTTAATGTCACCACGTTGTTTCCGTTCGTTACCGTTCGCCGAAATACGCTGTTTTCCGAACAAAAACACCGAGCAGAACGCCGAGTCATTTTCATGGGCAATCGCATCATCGGTCTCCGTGGCTTTTTGCTCCTGCTGAAATGGTCCCGATAGGTCCGGCAGGTTGGCAATGGCCGCCGATTCCTGGCCTCTGAAAACGTGGCTGTACTTGCTCAAGGTCAAGTTTACATCGGAGTGTCTGAGAATCTGTTGTGCCGTTTTCGGGTGACAGCCTGTGGCAGCCAGAAGGGAAGCGGTCGTATGTCGTAAAGAATGAAAATCAGCGTAGCGTCCAGCATCGTCCACGTACTCGATACCAGCGGCTTCCAGGTCCACTCTAAGCATTTCAGCTTCATGTCCCCGTGATGGAACTTTCAAGGCTCGTGCTTGCGGCAACTTGCCCTTCAAGAATTCCTTGAGGTTCCTGGCCGTCTCCGGCTTGAGTGGAAGCGTATCGTGCCGTCTGCGCTTGCTGTAGGCCGCTCTGACGTTTACTGTGCAAGCCTCAAGGTCAAAAACGATACCCGAAGATTTCTAAGCTCATTCAATCGTAGGCCGCTCTCACAGGCCAACCTGTAAAGCATTGTCCGTTCCGGTCCGGTTATTCCCATTACTGTAGGACCGTGCTGAGCAGCATGAAGAAGTGCCCTGGCCTCATCGACTTCAAGGGACCGTCTCGGATGTCGTTTGTCCGCTTCGGCATTGATGGCCTTCAAGTTGGAAAGCGGATTCTCGCTTGCCCTTCGCTCGTAAACCATCCAGATACAGAACTGCTTTATGGCCTGCAAGTAATAATTGAACGTCATCGCGCCTAATCCGGCCTCTCTCCGCTTGTGGAGATACCGTTGCACCTTATTGGCTGTAATATCGCTCCAATTCCTGAATCCGGCCCCCTTCATAATACGCTTAATCCGAGAGACGGTTTTCTTAACGTGATCGGACGTATTGCCTTTGGCTTCCATGTGGGCCTTGAAATCCTCAAGATGCTCGGACAACGGTTTACCCGCAGCGGCCCGGCTTCTATCGAGCAGGCCGATTTTAACGAAGCGTTCTCGCATCTTCATCGGGATATTCTCAAGCCAGCGCGTCAATTCAATTGAAGGTTGCTCCCCGGACATCTTCGTTTCAATCAGCTTTTGAATCTGCCGTCCTAACGCTTCGGTCTGCCGTTTATCCACAAAGCCGACAAAACGCCGGACGATTTCTCGATGATCCCTTGTTTCGATATACCATCGGCTCGTTTTCTTCGTCTGACCGTCTCTGCTTTTGTAGCTTGATCGAAAGACTCTCATTTTTTTGCCTTGCCTTTCTTCTTCACAATCTGATAGCCAAAATACCCTAACAACTTATCCGCTGTTTCACAGTACAAACTCTGATTCTTCTTCATAATCCGGTGAAGTTGCCCTTCGGTAATTCCAGTTTCCCGGCTGATTTGCGCCCGGTTCTTTTTGGACTTGCTGATTTCCTTTCGGATTGTTTCGAGCATATTCATCGGCTAACCTCTATCACAACTATACAATAGTACTTGCGCATTGTAAAGTATATTTATTATTATTTTGATTGAGAAAAATCGTTACTTTTTTCCGCCTGCCACCGCTCACGACAAACACAGCCCCCCTTCACCCAGCTTTCAAGCTCGGCCCGGTTCCATAACGTCCGCTTACCCAGCCGGACGGGAAGCGGCCCCAAACGGCCCGAACTGTGCAGCCCGTAGAAATGCATTCGGCCTACGCCGATGAGTTTAGCAGCATCCTCAGTTGATAACAATAACGCTTCCATTCTTAATCTTAAAACAGTTGTTAGCTTTTGTTAGTTCATTAGCCGCGATTCTTCCCACTCAGTATCCGTTAGCATCGGCCCGCGCCGCGGCGCACCCAAACCAAACGATTTTATTTGTTGTTCAATCGAAGCAAAAGTGTTTCCCATTGAACCATATAACAAACGGGTCAAAAGACGCAGGTTTTTGACCTCTATATAATTTCTTCTAATCTCTTTTAAGCTCAGTGAAATCTCATTGAGATATCTATGTAATATCCTATGATATCTTGAAATATCCTGTAACCTCTTATGACCTCTTGTAAGGAGTAGGGTAATCATTTGTTCCTCTGGGTTTTTGCTCGCATCATATCTTCAATCATCTTTTGGACTTTCTGTTGTTGCCCTTCTGTTGATTCTGTATGAAAAACGGGCGTGCCGATATACAGATATTCAGAGGCTTTGTGACGGTTGCCGACTTTTGTACACCGGATAACACCCTCACTTTGAAGCATTTTCAAAAAGGCCCGCCCTGTCTTTTGATCCTTGCCCAGGATTTCACCGGCGTCATAGCCCGACATGAAAAAAACCCCATCCGGCCGTGATAACTCATAGCACACCCGCGCCAAGTACAGCATTTTCTCATCGTCACACCAATTAAGTTCGGGTATCTCATATCTCGCTTTCCCCGCTCGGATTTTAGCAGTCTCCAAAGCGTTCCCCTTGGAATATTTGACCTTGTCCCAGACCTCGACAACCTGCGCCCAAACCTGCCCGAATGTCATCGGACAGCCTTCTTCGTCAATCAGCTTCTCTTTCGATAGCTCGTACCACTGCCCGATAAAAGGTTTCAAGCCCTTTACTCCGGCGCTCTTTGGTAAATCGATACCCTTCAAATACTGACATAGCAAAAAGACCGGCTCATTCCCGATATAGCCCACCTGCTCGTTATCGACCGGGATAGCCTTTTGGATAGCTCGCTCAAGAGCAGCTTCCATCGCTTCGTCAAATACACCGTATGAGCCTTTACCCATCTTTCACACCGTTCGTCCATCCAGGCCGTGTCAACTGCCTTTCAGGGGGATTATGTGAGCTTGTTTGACAAAACTGAACGAGCAGCACGGGTTAGAGTGATAGTGCAAGTTTTAATCTCTCAACGGCGATTTCATCGAAGAGCCTTGTATTGCCAATACATAGGACTGGTTTTATGCCCTCTTTTTGAAATGTCCTATCAACCGCTTGTTTGGACTTGCCCACCATGCCTGCGATTTCTGCCAATGTAAAAACTTGTGTTCTCATAATGAATACCTTAAACAAATCACGTCTTTCTACAGGTAGGAACTGTTCACGTGAACGCAGACAAAAACATCTTAATATCTTTATTCTTTGGCGAAAAACGAGGTTTTATAGGGTTAGTCTGTTCACAATTTGTTCATGAACAGTTTTTTGGCAAGTTTTCAATGAACGAAGTTAAGAGAATCGAAACTGGCCCCTCTTTTAAAGTGGTCGCCCGTTGCCCAACTGATGATCAGCAGCACTGATTTTGGATTATGCTTTGAAAAGAGTAGGGCCCATACTTTTGATCGATAAAGAACCCCAAATTGGTATTGACTTTGGCCGTAACTGTTTTGTGGCCTACGTTCGCGGTTCCAATTATGACCGATACAACCAGATGTTGTCAATGTATAACGTGTCCGAACCACCAACTACTACCATGCCTGATCGACTATCCAGGCCAACTGACATTTTATCTACGTTGGTCAGGTAGATGCCTTGATCGGCAAACGCCTGTAATGGAATACACCACTGCGAGATTGTCGCCGCACTCGGATCATCGTGGGCCAGGATAGCTGGGGCTTCAGTCCTATTCGAGACGGCGACATACAGCGGCTCAGTGGCATTATCCGAATCACCCCAGAACCGAAGCGATAATTCCCCAACGCCTGCCGTCGTTCAATCACGTAACGACGCTTCCGAGTTCGTCACGCCGGCTTCATTGATGTACAGCAGCGGCATAGATTGAACGCCGCCATGAACAATCACCAGCTCACAATGCGGAGGGACTCAATTGCCGACATGGGCGCCGTTATAAGGAACGCCGAAGCCGTCGCTCCAGCGTTGACAGATGACTTCACCAGCGACATTATCATCCGTTTAGTTCTCGAAATCATCCACGATCAAGAATCCAAATCTTCCTTGATCAACATTGGAGACTTTCATACTGAAAAATCCATTTTTGGCTGTACCCAACGTGTCCAAACTCGCAAATCTTCATAACCGTAGTGCCAAACAACAACCATCCCTTTATATCGAGGGATGGCCGCCCATCTTGACAGGTAGTCACATGGATACGTATAATTGCCCAATACCGAATATATAGAAGATTTCTTTACTTTGCAGTTCGTCTTAGCCCGTGAGGATATTGATGACGGATGGCCAGCTATCCCACGCCACAAAAGCTGCCTTGTCTGAGCGAGTCAAGGAGTTGACATGTCTTTACGGAATTGCTCAGATTGCCGGAGAACCAGATATATCTCTGGAGGAAGTTCTCCAACGCATCGTTGAGCTCCTTCCTCCCGCTTGGCAATACCCCGATATCGCTGTTGCGAGAATAACCTTGGACGGAATCGCCTATCTAACCCCAGGCTTTCGTGATTGTAACGTAACGCAGACGGCTGAAATCATTGTGGATGGGGCGTCGCGAGGTGTTGTGGAAGTGGTCTATATAGAGGAAAGACCGGATCTTGACGAGGGTCCATTTCTCAAGGAGGAACGTAGTCTGATTAACGCCGTGGCCGGGCAGATAGCGTTAGTTATTGAACGTCGGCAAGCCGAGGAAGATAAATTGAAGCTTTATGCTCAACTCCGTCATGCTGATCGACTCGCCACGATTGGAATGCTTGCAGCCGGTGTTGCGCATGAGTTGAACGAACCTCTGGGGAATATCTTAGGATTTGCCCAATTAGCGAAAAAGTGTCCTGGCGTGCCGGTTTCGGCAAAAGAAGACATCGAAAAAATCGAAGTGGCCTCTTTACAAGCGCGGGATATCATACAGAAGCTATTGGTTTTTTCTCGGCAGCGACAGCCGAAGAAAATCCGGGTTAATCTCAATCAAATATTACAAGACAGTCTATTTTTCTTCGAGGCTCGGTGTGCCAAAGAAGGCGTCGAGCTTATTCGTATACTTTCGTCGGACCTGCCGGAAATCACAGCCGACCCGGCCCAGTTAAGTCAGGTGATCGTTAATCTGGTTGTTAATGCCCTTCAGTCAGTTTGTGGCACAGGTAGGATTCGCATCGAAACGCGATTTTGTGACAACAGCGTTCAACTGATTGTGGCGGATACCGGCGTTGGCATGAGTGAGAAACTCCTTGAGCAGATCTTTATTCCCTTCTTCACAACGAAAGACGTGGGCCAAGGGACCGGCTTGGGTTTGCCTGTGGTTCATGGCATTGTCACTGCACATGGCGGCTCAATTGATGTTAAAAGCAAAGTCGGCCATGGCACACGTTTTGAAATCCGATTTCCGATAAACAAGCCACAGGATACTGAGGAGAGTGATTAGGATGCCAGCATCGCCAAAAAAGGAGCGGATTCTCGTCGTGGATGATTCTGCGGCAACGCTGGAGGTATTGCAACGAAATCTCGCGGCAGCCCAGTACCAGGTCTTTAGCGCACAAGGCGTGCCTGACGCCATTGAAATACTAACGGGCATACAAATTGATCTGGTTATCACGGACCTCAAGATGCCAAAGGTCAGTGGTCTCGATCTCGTGCGACATGTCCGCGAGAACTTCAAAGACACTGAAGTTATGATGATTACAGGATACCCCTCGATTGAAGGCGCTGTCATTGCCGTTAAGACCGGAGCCGAGGAATTTATAGCCAAACCCTTCACAGACGACGAACTTTTGTGTGCGGTCCAGCGTGCACTCGATAAACTGAAGGTGCACCGGTCAGGCCATATCGCTTTAGATCAAGCGGGCTCGATCCATAAAGGTTTTATTGCTGACTCTAAGATCATGCATCAGGTTTTTACGGCGATCGGTAAAGCTTCCGGGACTTCGGCGACCGTTTTGATTAGCGGTGAGAGCGGTACCGGCAAAGAACTGGCGGCTCGGGCCATTCACTACGCCGGCTCCCGTTCGTCGGCGCCCTTTGTGCCCGTCAACTGTGGCGGAATCCCGGAAACGCTGCTCGAGAGCGAGTTGTTTGGGCATGTTAAGGGAGCGTTTACCGGAGCCGTCGACTCCCGCGCGGGCTTCTTCCATGCGGCAGATGGGGGAACGCTTTTTCTCGACGAAGTCAGCGATATGAGTCCGGCCATGCAGGTCAAGCTTCTTCGCGTGCTACAAGAGAAGGAAATCTGCATGGTCGGATCGAGCCGGACACGAAAAGTGGACGTAAGAATTCTGGCCGCCACCAATAAAGATCTACAACGTTTGGTCAAAAAGGGATTGTTCCGTGAAGACCTGTTCTATCGTCTCAATGTGATCACAATAGTCATGCCTCCTTTGAGAGAAAGGGACGACGATGTTCTCCTTCTGGCTCGACATTTTGCGGCCAAGTTCTCAAAAGGCTTGGACAAATCGTCTCCCTCTTTCTCTGATAAGGCACTGCGATGTTTGAGAGACTATAACTGGCCGGGCAATGTAAGAGAGTTGGAAAATGTCATTCAGCGCCTTGTGGTCATGGCCGACGGAAATCTTATTGATGTTCCCGATCTGCCGTCTCTGATGCGTTTCTCAGCTCTGCGAAGAACGGGATTCAACCGATCCCTTGCCGAAGTGGAAGCTGAATACATAAGCAACGTTTTGGCAAGCGTGGAGGGCAACAAGACGCGGGCCGCAGCGATCCTTGGTGTAGATCGTAAGACGCTCCGGCAGAAGCTCAAGACAATGCAAGATCCCTCTTCCTGACGCCTTTCGTACCGGCCAATTCCTTCCCACTGGTCCATAATACCCCGCCGTTTTCTTTTGTCCCCCTATATTTTATCTCATCAGACACGCGGACTGCATAAAGAGACGACTTCATCAAATTCGGCCATTATTTTCTCTATTGACCCGCAATCCCCTCATCTACATTCGGCCGAGGTCGCCTTTAAAGCTCTGTTTTTTGCCCGGTTCAATAACCGGCATGGTTTTTGCAGGAGTTTAGACGGTTAATGGTTATACCGAGGAGTAAGTTATGTATGGCACAACATACAAGGGCTTATGTTCTACGTGCAAACATGCTTCTTTGTGCACTTTACCAAGAGATCCTCGCATTCCCTTGTTGTATTGCGAAGAGTTTGAAATCGAGGTGACGACTCCCAGGAAAACGTCTCTTGGCGATGTGGAAAGTCACGTCGCAGACGTTGAAAAATCCTCCCCATCGATGGGACTGTGCTTCGATTGTGAAAACGCCCAAACCTGCGTCTTCCAGAAACGCGAAGGAGGCGTTTGGCATTGCGAAGAATACAGATAACATGAAACAGCAGGGCACGATGTTAGATCCAGACAATTGTAACGTACTCGAAGAAGTGGACACCGATCGCATCTTAACAATCATTGAGAAACACCACCCGAGCAGGAGCGGGCTTATTGCCATCCTCGAAGCGATTCAGGCGGAATACGGCTATCTTCCTGAGAAGGCGCTCAGGATAGTCAGCGAGCGAACAAAACATTCACTGGTCGATGTCTACGGTGTCGCCACATTCTATCGTTCATTCAGCCTCAGACCGAGAGGAAAGCATCTTGTCTGCGCCTGCCTGGGGACAGCGTGTCACGTCCGAGGTGCACCACGAATCGTCCAGGAACTCGAGCGGCAGCTTGGAATTAAAGCCGGCCAGACGACAGAAGACCGGGAATTTACATTGGAGACGGTCAACTGCCTAGGTGCATGCGCTCTGGGTCCGGTGGTTGTTATTGATGGTCACTACTTCTCGAAAGTCAGAACATCGAAAGTAAGCCAATTATTAGAGCAAGCCAAAAAAGGCTTTGACAATTTAGAGGTAGAAAAGGACCAACGCCTATTTCCCCTCGAGTTGAACTGTCCCCATTGCAACCACAGCCTCAAGGATGAGAGCTTCCCCGTTGACGGTTATCCATCGATTCGGGTGAACCTGACTTCCGATCCCCAACAGGGCTGGCTCAGGCTGTCTTGTCTTTACGGCAGTTACAATTCCGTTTCAGAATGCGATATCCCGGCGGATGTCGTGGTGACCTTTGTGTGTCCCCATTGTGGTGTTGAGTTTCCTAGCACATCAGACTGTCCAATCTGTGGAGCGCCGCTAATCCCCTTGCTCGTTGATGGGGGAGGCACGGTGCAGATTTGTTCGCGACGGGGATGCAAACACCATATGTTGGATCTGGTTTGATAATAAAATAAAGACAAAATCTCTTTGAATTGAGGATTTTTTTGAGGGGTTACGATGCTAAGACTTTCTTCCGTGGATCAGTTGGAAGAGTTACGGAGCGTGCTTTTCGATGCCGTCGATGACAATCTGCCCCGCCTCGTTATTTGTGCGGGAACCGCTTGTCAGGCAAGTGGCTCCAGTGATGTCATCAGAATAGCAAAAAAATACATTATTCAAAACCATCTCGTAGGGAAAGTCGCCCTAAGAATCACAGGCTGCCATGGATTCTGTGAGATGGGTCCTTTTATTCTAACGGAACCCCAGCAGGCGTTCTACATTCAGGTTAAGCTGGATGATATCCCCAAAATCATCCAGGCCCTGCGGTCCGACGCGTATGTGGAGGATTTGCTCTATAAGGATCCCAACACGGGTCAGAGATACTATAAAAGGGATGACATTCCATTTTTCAAGAATCAACAGCGCAGTATTCTGAGCCTGAATCAGGAGATCGACCCGATTCGAATCTACGACTATGTTGCTCGAAGTGGATATTATGCGCTCGGGAAGGCATTACGCAAGCGGGATCCGTTGTGGATCGTGGAGCAGGTCAAACGTTCGGGCCTCAGGGGCCGGGGAGGGGGCGGTTTTCCGACAGGATTGAAATGGGAATTACTGGCCGATCAGCCGGACGGCGACGGGAAATTTCTCGTGTGCAACGCTGATGAAGGGGATCCCGGCGCGTATATGGACCGCAGTGTGCTCGAAGGTAACCCGCACAGTATTATCGAGGGCATGGTGATCGGGGCGTACGGAACCGGGGCCACCGAAGGGATTGTGTACGTCCGCAACGAATATCCGATTGCCGTCAAGCACCTGCGCATCGCATTGCAGCAAGCGCGAGCATTGGGTGTTCTGGGCGAGAACATTCTGGGAACCGGGTTTTCGTTTGATATCCAAATGGTCAAAGGTGCCGGAGCATTTGTGTGTGGTGAGGAGACGGCGCTGATCCGCTCCATCGAAGGCAAGGTAGGAGAGCCTCGACAACGCCCCCCCTTTCCGATCCAGAAAGGAATCGATGGAAAACCCACGGGGGTAAATAATGTCGAGACCTGGGCCAATATACCGTCCATCATCCGATTGGGAGCGAAGGCGTTCGCAAAAATCGGCACCAAGAACAATTCCGGGACGAAGATTTTCAGCTTGGTCGGAAAGGTAAAAAATACCGGCTTGGTCGAGGTGCCGATGGGCACGGCCATCAAGGAGATCGTCTACGGCATCGGCGGCGGTCCAATCGGAAAAGCCCGCATAAAAGCCGTTCAGACAGGAGGCCCCTCGGGGGGATGCATTCCCGCCGACAAGTTCGATTTACCGGTGGATTACGACAGCTTGGCCGAGGCCGGCTCCATTATGGGATCGGGCGGCATGATCGTCATGGATCAGAACACCTGTATGGTGGACGTCGCCAAATACTTTATGAACTTCCTTAAGGATGAATCGTGCGGCAAATGTTTTACCTGTCGAAAAGGCACCCAGCGGATGTATGAAATTCTGGACGATATCTCCAAAGGTCAAGCAACGATCGAGGACTTGGATCTTCTGAAGGAATTAGCGGAGGTGGTGAAAGATACCACGATGTGTGGTCTTGGACAGACCGCTTCCAATCCCGTGCTAAGCACCCTCAATTACTTCCGCGCAGAGTACGAGCAACACGTGCGGGAAAAGAAATGCGCCGCTTTTGTTTGCAAAGAATTGGTTGGAGCACCCTGCCAGACGGCCTGCCCATTGGATACCCAGGCCTGGCGGTATGTCGCCCTGATCGAAAAAGGCAAATATGAAGAAGCCTACAGGGTCATACGTGAAGCCAATCCGTTTCCATCGATTTGCGCTCGGGTGTGTGACCGCAAATGCGAAACCCGATGTAATCTTGCCGTCAGTGGCGGTGAGGCTGTCGCAATTCGAGCTTTGAAAAGGTTCGTCACAGACCAGGTGGATCCCTCGGTGTATCAACCTGTCAGAAAGGCTCGGCGGAGCGACGAAGTCCATAAAGTTGCCGTAGTGGGAGCGGGCCCTGCTGGTCTTTCGGCCGCTCATTACCTTTCTTTGCTCGGCTACAAGGTAATGCTCATTGACGTCCGGGATGAGCCGGGGGGGATGCTGATCAGTTGCATTCCAGCCTATCGCCTGCCCCGAGACGTAGCGCGAAAAGAGATCGAATTGCTACTTGATGATAACATTACCCTTCGGTGCGGGATCGCCCTGGGGCGGGACATAACCATCGATGAATTATTCAAAGAAGGCTTCGAAGCCGTCTTTCTTGCAATCGGCGCAGATAAGAGCTGGCGACTGGGTCTCGAAGGCGAAGACATCGAAGGCGTCTGCACGTCAATGCAATTTCTCAAGGCCTTCAACTTAAAGGGGGAGGAATTGGCGAAAGGACATGTGGGTATCATTGGTGGTGGTAATTCCGCCGTGGACGCCGCACGTGTGGCCATCCGCCAGAAAGCAGTCAAGAGCGTGACGCTTTTCTATCGTCGTACGGTGCAGGAAATGCCCGCCTATGCCGAGGAGGTCGAAGCCGCCTTGGAGGAAGGCATTCGGCTCGAAACCTTAGTTTCTCCAATAAAAATACGCTATATTGATGCCGCCATGGCCGAAGGCGTAAGAGTTGAAACATTCGTCGAGCCGGTGAAAATTGACGCGAAAAACGGACGACTGGCTGATATCCGATGCATCAGAAATGAGCTGGGTGACGTCGATGTGAGCGGCCGACGCAAACCCCAACCGATCCCGGGTACCGAATTCACGATTGCTTTGGATACCTTGATTGTCGCCATCGGCGAGCGTCCGGACAGCGATTGCCTCGTTCCAATGGGACTGGAAATCGACAAAAGCGGCCGGTTGAAGGTCGACGCGAAAACACTTTGTACGAATCGAAAAGGCGTCTTTGCCGGTGGCGACCTCGTGACAGGACCGAATACGGTTGTGGATGCCATTGCCGCCGGGAAAAGGGCGTCTCATGTTATTGACTGCTATCTCCGGGGCCAGCCGCTTAGTGAGCCCCCCGCACAAAAATTACCCGATGTTTTTGTCGAGCCTGCTGTGGTTGATCAACAAGACCTGGACAATGCGTCACGGGCTGAACCTCCTACTCTTGCGGCCAAATCCCGCAAAAAGAGTTTTGCGGAGGTGGAAATGACACTTTCCGCCGAACAAGCGGCGCGCGAAGCCCGTCGCTGCCTCAGGTGTGATCTTGATTTCACCAGGCGCCAACAAGAGGAAAAAACCAAACTTACCGTCGTGGAGGAACCATCCGCATGATTACGCTGACGATAAACGGCCTCGACGTCTCAGTGGAAAAGGGCACCACGTTGCTGGAGGCGGCGACGTTTCTCGGCTTTCCCATCCCGACCCTTTGTCATAAGGAGGGTCTATCGCCTTATGGAGCCTGTCGGCTATGCGTGGTGGAGATCGGAAAAGGGCCAAAGGCAAAGCTGGTCTCTTCGTGTACGTATCCGGCCGAGGACGGGCTGAAAGTCCGAACGGCATCCACCAGAGTGATCAGAGCGCGACGCATGATCCTCGAGCTGCTGCTGGCCTCCTGCCCTCAATCCAAGACCATCCAGGACCTCGCCTCGGCGCACGGCATCCGACGGCAGCGTTTCAAGCAGGAATACGAGGACTGTATCCTGTGCGGCTTGTGCGTCCGGATGTGTCAGGAGCAGATGATGGCCAAGGCGATCGGCTTCAGGGGGCGCGGGGCCAATCGAAGCATCGGCACCCCCTTTGATATCAAGTCCGATGTCTGTCGATTGTGCGGGGGCTGCATGTACATCTGCCCGGCCTGCCAACTGAGATGCACGTACACGGAACCGGAGAAAGCCATCTGTGGAGGCTGTGCGAATCTGACACCGCCCTGTATCGAGAAGGATTCGTTCGAGGATATGATGTGCTACATGAATCCGTGTGTAGCTTGTGAAATAAAGAGAGATTAAGACGAAAAGACAAACAAAGGAGCTTCAGAAAATGCCACTGACTTTTTCAAAGATCAACGCTTCGGCGGCAACGCTCACAAAGAACAGAACCGAAGGCTCGGTCGTCCCGGCTTCCGGTATGTGTGTGACCTGCGTCGACGGCTGTATCGGGATGTGTGAGATCGGCAAGTCCGCCTATCGCGGCCATGAGGTCATCTATCCACAACCTTTCGGCATGGTGACGACGGCCGCCGAAAAAACCTACCCGGTCGATTATTCCCACTTCAACATCATGGGAACGGCGGTGGGCGCCTACGGGATTGAGGCCGACAGCGACAAGGCCATTTTTCCTGCCGTCAATTTAGTAGTCTTTTTGGGTCACGACAACAACCTGAAGTTCCGCTATCCCTGGATCATTCCAGGAATCGGCTCGACGAACATCGCCAAGAATAACTGGGAAGGATTAGCCATCGGCTCGGCTCTGGCGGGAACGGGGCTAACGATCGGTGAGAACGTCGTCGGAATGGACACAGAAGCTGTGATCGAGAATGGGCGGGTGGTGGATACCGTTGATTTGAAACATCGCGTAAAGCTTTACCAGCAGTATCAGAAGGATGGATACGGCGCCATCATTGTACAGGCGAATGTGGAAGATACCCGGCTGGGTGTCCAAGAATATGCCATTGAGAAACTCGGTGTCAAGTGTGTGGAGTTAAAATGGGGTCAGGGTGCTAAGGATATCGGCGGCGAAGTGAAGATCAGAGATCTTGCGAAGGCCCAAATGTTATATGAGCGGGGCTACGTCGTCCTGCCGAATCCGATGGATCCCAACGTCATTAAAGCCTTTGAACGGGGCGCATTCAAAGAATTTGAGAGACACTCACGAGTGGGCATGGTCAGCGAGGAATCGTTTGCCCAACGTGTTGAACAGTTGCGCCGGGCCGGCGCACAATATGTCTTTCTTAAAACCGGGGCCTACCGACCGGTGGATCTCGCCAGAGCCGTCGCGTTTGCCAGCCGGTATAAAATTGATCTTCTTACGGTCGATGGTGCGGGCGGCGGTACCGGCATGAGTCCATGGCGAATGATGAACGAATGGGGAATTCCTCCCGTACACCTGCACTCGCTTTTATATCAGTATGTTAAGCGCTTCGCCGACAAGGGGGAGTATGTGCCTGCCATCGCGATCGCCGGTGGATTTATCCTTGAGGACCAGATATTCAAAGGGCTCGCAATTGGCGCGCCGTTTGTGAAATTGGTTGGTATGGCCCGCGCTCCCATAGCCGCAGCCATGGTCGGCAAGACCATCGGACGTAAGATGGATGAGCACCAAATTCCCGTTTATGTCGAGCGGTTTGGGAGCTCGAAGGATGAGATTTTTGTGACCGCCAGTGCGCTGCGTCAGGAACTCGGCGATGAGGAATTCGAGAAACTGCCGACGGGTGCGCTGGGACTCTATACGTATTATGAACGCCTTGCCCAGGGCCTGCGACAACTCATGGCTGGCAGTCGTAAATTCTCCCTGGAACACATCGCCAGGGATGATATTGCGGCCTTGACCCATGAGGCCCAACAAGTTAGCGGAATTCAATATGTAATGAATGTGGACCAAGGAAAGGTTGAAAGAATTCTGGGTGGATAGAGTCGCATAGACGCGTGTTCCCCCACTTCAACTGCTGTTAAAAAAGCGAGAAACACAGGTTTGTCGTCTTCCGTGAGTATTTCCGCCTCAATCTCGGCGAGACTCACCCACACACAAATAGAGTCATGGAACAACCTCCTCAACCTCAACGAAACCCGGAACAAACCAGAAAAAGCCAACGAGTGGCGAGCAAAACTGGAACAAATTGAAGATTTTCAAAAGTGACATGGCACTATTACAACCGCCTCAATTTATCCGCCGAAAAGACGTCATATTCCTTGACACGTTATATCTCCAGAATGTCTCCGCGCATATCAATTTTTTTAAATCAAGTCCGAATACATGTTGGTTTTTACATCAAAGAGATATTGTGAAAAAATTTATCGGTCGCGAATAGTCTTCAATGAACGATGCTTACTTTGCTATGACATCCTCGCAGGGAACGCGCCCATCATCTTGCAATAATTTCCGAACTTCGGCTTCGCTTAGTTCTCGCGTCCCGATAAAGGCTTGTGCTTGCGTTCGCTTTTCAATCTATTGGATACGTTTCTCAATGTCTTTAAGTTCTTTGTGCTTGAGGAAATGGCTGATAATGTCGTTAGCTGCCAGACGCTTAATCCGCTCGTCTTTGCTATCCAGTAATCCTGCAAGAGTCGAAACAGCCTTCTCGATATTCTGGGAAATCATGCCGAAAGCCGTCTCGACAATCTCGCTGCGCTGCCGGTCGAACTCGGCGAAGAAGGCTTCATCCTGCATCCAGGTATAGAACGTCGTTTTTGAGACTCTGGCTTTTTTACAACCTTCCTCATAACTTTTGGACGCAAGAAGAATGGGTATCGCTTTCGTTTGTTTCGTTGTCAAAATCAATTCTTTAGACATAATTTCCCCCCTGAACCGTTCGGATCCGTTCCGGCAGGTCCGGCCAATCCTTGACAACCTGGATTAAATCCGGGTATTCTTGCACGAAATCCGCCGAGCAGAACGCCGAGACAGGGTGCCCTAAATTCGTAAGTACTTTATTAATTGGCAGGTTATGACTTTGCTGTGCGGGATTCAAAATCCCGTCCTGGCAACAGGGTGAGGGTTCGATTCCCTCCTTCGGCAATCCCTCTTTACTCTATTTCCGCCGGCGTCGGTCTTTTTCGTGCACCATTCTGGAAGGGGGGGAATCCCTTAGGCGAAGATTTCAGTATAATAAATCCTAAATTCGAATATTTAAATTCTAAACAAATTCAAAATCCGAATGACAGAAATTCAAAACAGTCCGATATACTCAAATGGGCATACTCCGAATGGAAGCCGGATTGCACGCGCAGATATTGCGGTACCTGTTTGGGAAATTTGTATTTAAGACATTCGATATTGTTTTGGAATTAGTATTTAGTGCTTAGAATTTATTGGCTATAGAGGTTTTGTCGCCCGGCCCCAAAGCTATCGCACTCAAACAGCAGTTGTTTTCTCTTTAACCTTTCTCACCTCGGATGGGTTTTGAGAATGGCGTCTTCGGCCTCTTCCACGATCTTTTTTTCTGTCCGGCTGGTTGCGTAAAAGGCGTACATCGCCTTCATTTTTTTGCACGCCGCCAGCAAATCGGGAGCCGCTGCGAAGAGCCAGCACCGACGCACTTGTTCCTCGGTTCCGTCGTCCGGTGCGAGCGGCAGGGGGTGATGCTTGTCCGCGATCCATTCGGCGCAGGCTTCTAAAATGGTCGGCATCATACCGGCGTTTAAAAGAGAGTCCATCAGCTCTTTGCATGCGTCCGGGTTTTGATAGGTTTCGGAATACACACCCGGCGTGTGCTCTATCTCACTCATCGCCCTGTCTTTTCACACAGCGCCCCTCCCGTGGGCCTATTTAAATCCGCTTTAATCAGTATAAAAAATCTTCCCCTCCATGTCAAGACAATAGGGAAAATCACAGACGCTACACCGCTGACGTCGAAAGGTAGGATGTGCATGGTACCCCATCATAAGGTTGTACGCACGAGCAATGAAACGGTGTGCGATGCACACCCTGATATGGAACGACCTTTGTCAAATGTGTTTTTTCTATTTTTGTTTCATTATTTTTTTTGGAGCTTGAT
>JAFGTG010000620.1 GCA_016934255.1 Sedimentisphaerales bacterium | reverse complement strand
CGGGAGCAACTATGTTTCCGTTTCGGATGCGATTTATTTAGTCTATGGGGATACGATTCACATGCTCGATCCGGCTACGGGTCAGACAACCCGGGAACTGTCCATGCCGGGCGAGGACAAACCGAATTGGGGGGCCGTCGTCGTCCATGAAGATTTGCTCCTTGCGACGGCTTCGCCGGTCCATGTTCCGTTAAAGGACGAGGTCAAAGGAGAAGAGCTGCCCGATGGCATGCAGCCGATGATCGGTCAGGGCGACGATTGGCAATACATGGCCGGGGATCATCCAAGTCGGGAGTGGGCGCAACCGGATTTCGAAGCCCGAGGTTGGAAAAATTCCTCGGCAGGTTTTGGCTTTGGGGATGATGACGACGAGACGGTTCTGGAGGACATGAGAGACCGTTATTCCGTGGTGTATATACGCAAGTCATTCAGGGTATCCGATATAGGAAATATCAACGAGTTGGGTTTGGTCATTAACTATGACGATGCCTTTATTGCTTATCTTAACGGTAAGGAAATTTTAAGAGCGGGTGTTGGTAAAGGCAGTGGGGCCCGTGCCTCGGATATCGACAGCCATGAGGCCGATGGTTATGTTTATTTTCGCATCGTTGACCCTAGCAACCTCCTACGCGAGGGGGTGAATATGCTGGCTATCGAAGGACACAATGACAGCGTCAAAAGCAGTGACTTTAGTCTCGATCCATATCTGATCGGCCGCAGAGATGGAGACCCTGGAGCAACCAAGACATCCGTTCCCTCCAGTTGGAGGGAGGTATCCGGAATCACCCTCAATGCCGACTATGCCTCCGGCAGCAGGATGCTCGTGGCGATGGATCGACATACCGGGAAGATTCTCTGGAAGCGCAAGGCAGAATACTCTTTTCGCCACAACGCCATAGCCGTAGCCGGTGAGAAGGTCTTTTGTATCGACGGGATGAGTGAAACGAAGCTTGCTTATTTCAAGCGTCGTGGACTCAATTCGGACGAAGGACGGACTCTCTACGCATTAGATGCAAAGACCGGAAAACCGTTATGGGAAGCGAAAGAAGGCGTTTTCGGAACGTGGCTTTCGTATTCCGCCGAGCGGGATGTCCTGCTCGAAGCCAGCAGCCGGTCCGGCGACCGGGCGACGGATGAGCCGGACCGGGGAATGACCGCCTATCGAGCCTCGGACGGCAAAGTGCTCTGGAGAACAGACGAGAGCTACAAAGGCCCGCCCATACTCTACCATGACTGGATCATTACGCAAACCGGCGGCGGCAGCGCGTCGGCCACTGATGAGGCGAAAGTCTTTAACTTGCTCGATGGCAAGACCGTCATGGGCAAACATCCAATGACCGGCGAGACGATCCCCTGGAACTGGATTCGTTTCAAAGGCTGCAACACGGCCATCGCCAGCGAAAATCTGCTGACGTTCCGCTCGGCCTCCAGTGCGTTCGTGGATTTAACCGCAGGCCACGGTACGGCCAGTATCGGCGGATTCAAGTCCGGCTGCACCTCGAATTTGATCGTGGCCAACGGTGTGATGAACGCCCCGGATTATACCCGGACCTGTATATGCAGTTACCAGAACCAGGCGTCGGTCGCATTGATTCATATGCCGGAAGTGGCGTACTGGACGTTCGATTACTATCGGTGCCCGAGTGAGCCGAAACCGGTTCGACAGGTTGGAATTAATCTCGGCGCGCCGGGCAATCGCTATATGAAGAACGGAACGTTGTGGCTGGAATTCCCCAGCGTCGGCGGCCCGTCGCCGGACGTGCCCGTTCGAGCCGAATACGACCAACCTCAATGGTATCGCCATCATACCTGGCGTGTAGAGGGCGAGTATAACTGGATCGGCGCCTCGGGCGTGACCGGGTTGCGGGAAATGCGCGTTCGTATGTTCATACAGCCGGGTGAAAATCCACGACAGGTGGACGCCTTCGACAAGCACATCGGAAAAATCCCGACCTGGTCCGAAGATCAAATTACAGGTGCGTTCGAGCAGCCCCGGCCTTATACTGTACGATTGTACTTTGCCGAAACGCAAGGCGCCGAAGCCGGGCAACGTCTCTTTAATGTTTCGCTTCAAGGTCAGCAGGTGCTGGAGGCCTTCGATATCGCCGGGCAGGCTGGCGGGCCGAATCGTCTTGTAGTTAAGGAGTTCAAAGGAATTGATATACAAGACGATCTCAAGATTAATCTCACGCCTGTCACGGTTACGTGTCAACCGTTGCTTTGCGGTATCGAGATCGTCGCCGAAGGCTGGTGAGCTAACGAAGTCTCGAACTCCTTCGTTGTCATGTCGAGCGCAGTCGAGACATCTGGTTACAAACGGTCTGATCCATTCGTAGGTAGCCAGATTGCTCCGCTTCATCCCGAAACAATTCGGGACTTCGGTCGGAATGACAAATGCTTAGCGAGTGATCTTTGATATTTAATCTTTCAATTGTTTACTCGATCACTTTGATTTGGAAGGTCCAGGAACCATGAGAGAGAATGCTTTTCGCTTCAGTTTGAAATCCGACGACATGAAAATCAAGAGTCGTACTATTTCGAAAATTCGAGTCTTTGGATTCATTGCCTTGCTCGCGATGGTAGTGGGTGGCAACCTCAAAGGCGAAGCCTTTGGAGATGGCCAGCGTTTTCCAACTCGTTACATGATTATTGTCACGGGCAACGAGTTACTTACAGGCGTTTATCCGGATGGTCATACTTATTTTCTCACCCGAACGCTTCGCCCGCTGGGTCTGCTTTGCGTCGGTTCGATGTCCGTCGATGACAAGCAAGACGATCTCAAAGAGGCGCTTGACTTCGCCTCGGCCAAAGCGCCGCTTGTTATCGTTACCGGCGGTTTGGGCCCGACCGACAACGATATTACGCGTCAAGCCCTGTCCGGTTTCACGGGCATTTCATTAAAGGAACATCCCGACGCGCTCCGGGAAATGGCGAGACGCTTCCGAACGCCGCCGGATCAGCTTCGCTCCAACCTGCGGCGCCAGACACAGGTGCCGGTCAATGGCACGTATTTCAAAAATTCCAACGGCACCGCTATCGGTCTTGCCTTCGAACGGGCTGACAGCGTGATTGTCGCTTTACCTGGACCGCCGCACGAATTGCAGACAATGGTTCGTAATGAGCTTGTGCCTTATCTGAGCAGGAAATTCGGCACTCGCCTGCCCGGCTGTTCGCTGACTTTGCGTTTCGTCGGTCTCGGCCAATCGCAGATCGACCAGACGCTCAAGGATCACGTCTTCTTGCCGCCGGACGTGACGTTGTCCTCGCAATTCGGGGGCGGCCGGGTGGATTTCACGTTTTCGCTGCCCGACGATACGCCGCAGGGCCGCGAGCGACTCCGGGAATTGGAACAGAAGATCGTCAACTATTTAGGTGATAATATCTATGCCGATGATGAAACATCGCTGGAGGTCTGTGTTATCAAGCTGCTCGAAGCGCGTGGGGAAACGCTGACGCTGGTCGAAGTCGGAAGCGGGGGTTCTCTGGCTGCGACGCTAAGCGACGCCGTGGGTGTTGAACACGTTCTGGTGGGAGCGTTTGTCGCCCCGACGGAGGACAAAATGCGACACATGCTCGGAATCAGTGACAATGATTGGACAAATGTTGCTTCCGACAAAAGGATCGAGCGATTGACCGCCCAATGTGCCGAGACAACCGGAGGCCAATGGATTATTGCCGTTGGCGAGATCCAACGAGACGAGAGCAATGCCGGTTACGTTACCGTTATCTTCAGGCAACCCGACGGAAATTGTGAGCGTCGGAAAATACGCGTAAGCGGCGCCGGTGAGTTGGCATGGTCAAGGTTGAGCACACAATTACTCGACGATCTACGGCGAAAATTGAAGTAAGGGTTCTGTACCTATTGAGCATTCGCCGATGAGGTGACATCAAGGTCGGGCGAAATTTCAAATGTTTCTTTGTCCAGGTCGATCGTCACAGTCGTTCCATCCGCAAATCTCGTTCGCTGCTTTCGATGGGAATCGTCCAGGAATTCGTGGCTTGTCATCTCCAGAAGGCCGACGCGCTCGTGCAGGGCGCACATCGTGCGAACGCGGACTAATTCTTCCTGGCCGGGATTGAGTGATAGATAAGGAATCCCGGCGTTCGCCAGACCGTGGAGATATCCAAGGTCATTCTCCGGAATGCCCCAGGCGCCTTTGCTCAATGACCAAGGTAGTACAAGGGCGTCGTGATAGACCAGGCTGAAAAGCGGAACGGGGATACCCATCGCCGGTCCGTGTCCGGGATTCGGCTCCAGGGCGTAGGGACCGTGATGAACCAGGTCGATATGCGGGATGGCCCAGTCGGCCGGCTCTTCGGAACTAACCACGCCTCCATTGAAACGAATGAAATCCAGGCACATCCCGCGAAATGTCAGGCAGTCGGTGCGGGTGGCGGGGTGCTCCGGATGATAGCACTCATCCGGCGGGACAACGGCAAAGACGTCCAGGTAAGCCCCGCGGACTTTTACACCGTGTTCGAGCAGGGATGTGTAGTTCTTTTTTACGTGGCCTAACGCCAGCCGGGAGCAGAGGATCGATTGGTTCCCGCCGTACCATGTGTGGCCGAGATAGCGATTCCCGTCACGGTAGAGAACCGTGTGTCGAGGCTCGTACGATTTGGCATCGAGATAATAATCGCGGTATTGATCGTGAATCGCAAAGACGTAGCCTATTTGATCGCAAGTCTCGGCAAGGTGCTTCATGCCTTCCCAGCCGCCCGCTTCAGGACACGGCGGGATGATGTCGGGATGAAGATTGTCATAACCCCGAAATCCCCATCCGTCGAGATGCACGTAGGCTCGCTCAATACCTTTTTCAGACAGTTGCCGTAACTCTTCGGCGCGTTTATCGAAGGCGACAAGTTGATGGTTTTTCTCAGGTTCGTCTTTATGATAATAACTGGATTCCGGCTGGATGTGGTACAGGATGCTCGTGTGAATCACGGGCGAGCCGATGAGCTTGCCCACGAGGGAACTGCGGGCAATCTTTTCTTTGAGAGAAACAAAATGGCCCGTCTCGCGAACGTGGCGGCGATACCGCTTGGTCATCGTGACATAATTGCCTTTATCGAAGAAACACAGCCGGACGCGTCGCGGATACGCCAGCCGGCCCAGCGAATGTATCCATCGCAACTCCATCCGGGTCGGCCCTCCGGCGGGATGGTCGAACCGGCAGCCGCCATCGTCCGGCGTCTCGATCAAAACGAGCATGGCGGACGAATCCTTCTGATGACCCCACCAGGGCATGTACAATCCGCGCCCGTAGCACACGGTATCGTAGAGCCGGACTTTCTTTGACCAATCCTTCGGCAGAAACATCCCCTGCATAAGGGCACGATGGTGACGTCGAAGCAATCGTTCGCCAGAGCCTGGGGCCAGAAACATTCCAGAACCGTTGTGTTTTTCTCCGTAGCGATCAGCTCGCAAACCAATTCTTCGTCCCGGCCTTCGAGACAGGCATAAAGGTCGATCTGTACGTCGAGCTCCTCGTCTTTTTGAGTAAACCCGGCCAGGCTGATCTTGAGTCCGGATTTGAAACCCGTGTGGTAGGGAGTCATGTTTTTTTTCGTTGCATCGGCCAAACGCAAAGGAAATCGTTTCCCGGATTTCTCGACGATCAGATCGCCGGAGAACGAAGGGATCATCGACCATGTTCGATCCCTGGTATGGATTGTCATTTGCAAATCCGAGTTTTTCACTTCTACTTTGTTCCTCGATCCCTCGATAATCCACTGAGCTTTCTCTTGGAGAACCTGGACCCGGGGAGACCCCCAATCGTCCTGGCTGACAGTCGCCGCGTGGATGTTTGAATGTACGAACAGCATGGATGCAAGTAAAAGAAATCTTACGGATGTTACACCAACGTGCGTGTTGATCATGATATGACCTCTCCACAATTTAAGTTGAACTTGTCAAATCGTCCGTTCATAAAATAGCCTCTCAGAGCCGGAAAAACAACTTCGTACCAAGAAGAGTCTGTTGCGATCAACATTATCGTGATAAAATATAAACCACTTTTAATCCGTGAAGGCAATGAATAAATCGAAATCATTGAGAGCATTTTATAGGAGCGGATTTATGAAAACCTCAAAGACAACCTTACTTATTCTGACCGTGTTGGTATGCGTTTTATCCCTTAGTGTCGGACCTTTTCCGGCTTTCGTATCTGCCGCGACGAGAGCAGAGGTGCGAATCGTGCCGGAAGAAACCGATGAAATCCTGGCCAATCCGGGTATGGGATGGGAAACCTTTCATCGGACGCGCGACAGGGATCGGAATCTGCCGGACTGGATTCCTTCGACGGTCCACTATGCCCGTTGGGGATGGGGTACGCTGGAGCCGAAGCCGGGCGAGATCGACACCGCCTTTCTCGATGATGTGCTGAATGAGACTCGCCAGGCGGGCCAGCGCCTTGCATTTCGCGTGATGTGCTGTTCCACGTCCCCCGGCCGGCCTTATCATCCGGATTGGCTCAAGAAAGCCGGCGGCAAGGTGCTGATATGCAACTATGGAAATCAGGATGAGCTACCTATTCCCGATCTCGACGACCCGCTCACGCTCGAATTGCACCTGGACTTCATCAAGAGGCTCGGCGCCCGCTACGACGGCCACCCGGCCATCGACCACATGGACCTCGGCACGGTCGGCTGGTGGGGCGAATGGCATATGAGCAGTTCCAAGTTGGGCAAGATGCCGACAATGGCGAATCGCGAAAGGATCATCGATACCTACGTCGAGGCGTTTCGCAAGACACCGTTGCTCATGCTCATTGGCGGTCGCGAATGTCTAACCTATGCCGCCCAACGCGGCGCCGGATGGCGCGCCGATTGTCTCGGCGATATGGGAGGCTTCTCCAAAAACTGGTGCCACATGTACAACGCCTATCCGAGCCTGATCCTCGATGCGGGGGCGAACGATGTTTGGAAAAAAGCCCCGGTCGCCTGGGAAAGCTGCTGGGATATGCGTAAATGGGTCAGCGAAGGCTGGTCTTTGCGATATATCTTCAACTACGCTCTGGCCGCGCATGGTTCGTACTTGAATAACAAATCCGCGCCGCTGCCGGAAGGGGCAAACGTGAAGTCCGAAATCGAACGCTTCCTTCGCCAGCTCGGCTACCGTCTGGTCTTACGCGAACTCAGGCATCCTAAAGAAGTTAAAGCCGGCGAACCTTTCGAGATAGCGATGAAATGGCAAAATGTTGGATCGGCGCCGTGCTACCAGCCGTACCGTGTGGCTTATCGCTTTACAAATCGAAACAGTAAAACGCTCGTGGGAAACGTCACGGTTGAAAAATGGATGCCCGGTTCGGTCGAGACGTTTACGGAGGATTTCATTAAAAATCCTCCGGACCTCCCGCCCGGCCCGGTTATTGAAGTGATCGATCGCGCCGTCTTGCCGAAAGATATACCCACGGGAGTGTACCGTTTCGCCATCGGCGTCGTCTCGGAGCAAACGCTGGAGCCCATCGTACAACTTGGTATCAAAGGCCGGACCGACGATGGGTGGTATCCGTTGAGTGAGATCAGAATCTCAAATTAGTTCGTGGACTTTGTTGCCTGTCATGAGCCGTAATATGTGAAAAAATCTTCGGAAAAGGAGGTATCCAGATAAGTCTTTCCAAGAATCAAGCGCACGAAACTTGACTTTTATCGTAGAATAATTATACTGACCGATGGAATTGAAATCCATGTTTTACGATAGTGCAGCTTGATTATGGACGAGCAAAGAATACTCACCCCGTTCAGAAAAGAAATTCCCGAGACGGAAGGTAGAACCGTTCTATCGGGATTTACGCTGATTGAATTGCTGGTCGTGATTGCGGTGATTGCCATTCTCATGGCGATTTTGCTGCCGGCGTTGCAAAGGGCGAAAGAACAGGCCAAAAAAGTTATCTGTTCGAGCAATCTCAAGCAGATCGCCACCAGCATGCACATGTACGGCAACGACAACGACGCCAAGCTACCGCGAAACGGGGCAGGAGGCTGGCTGTGGGACATCGCGTACAGCACGACCGATTACATCATCGCCACCGGCGGCGACAAGCATACCTTTTATTGCCCCGCCGACCCGACCAAAACGGCGGACATGATGAACTTCTGGCAGTACAGTCAAAGTGCTACGCCTGAAACAAAGCCCGGTGAGATTGCCGAACCCGAAACGAACCGGCATCAGCAGTTCCGAGTGACCGGCTATTTCTGGATGATAGATACCCAAAGCGGACGGTCCTATCAGCCGGAAGGAATACCCGAAAAAAAATGGGTCACGACTCTGAATTGTGAGAAACCCTCGGAGACGGAACTCGTGCTCGACGCGACGCTCAGTACCGGCAGCGACCCGGAGACCGCCAGTTTTACCGAGGTCCAGGGAGGAACCTGGAGCCGGTTCCAAATCTACGATCGCACCAATCATTTACGGGGCGGCGACCGGCCCGCGGGGGGGAACGTTGTCTTCATTGACGGCCATCTCGAATGGCGCCAATTCGATGAAATGGAAGTCCGCGTCTCGTCTCCATCTCATTGGTGGTAGGAAGGTGGAAGGAAAGGATTGATAATGAAGGTGTATCTATTTTCGCTACCACTCATATTTCTGTCGTTAGGCTGTTCGGCTTCGTACAGCGTGGCCGTCAACGGCTACTCCGCGAGCGGCGAGTCCGTACATATTCCACAGGCGGCATCCATCGCCGTCGTCACAGACAGTAACGTTCCTAATCCGATTCTGGAAAAGGAGGTCGCCGTCAAGATTGAGAAGCTCCTGGCCGAGCAGGGGTACAAAACCGATGCGGAGAAGCCGGACTTTTATCTTACGTTCGATTATGGAATCGACGCAGGTCGGACCGTCACCGACGTGATTCCCATCCACCATCCCGGCTTCTTCTATGAGTATCCCTATGAATCTTTTTATTGGTACGGCTATACCACGTATATGCCGTATTCCGAGGTGATCCATACGCGCTGGCTTATGCTCAAGCTTTTTGACGGCGAGGCCTATAGGACTTCCAAGAGTGCTGAACCTGTATGGATCGGCGAGATCGCCAGCGCCGGTATGAGCTCCGACTTGAGAGAAATCGTCAACTATATGCTCATCGCCGCCTTCGAGCATTTTGCAGAAGATACGCGGAGGCAGATCACCGAAACGATTTACAGAGACGACGAGCGCGTTGGGTTGCTGACCGGTTATTAGCCGGGGCAAAGCAGGCTTCCCCCCTGGTCATCCGGCACTTTTTTTGGTATAATAGTGGTATTGTTGACGATCTGTATTAAAAAAGTTGGTGTCATTGTCGATTGGCGATAAAGGTGGAGTGGTCATGCGTTTTGGAATCCGTTGTTTGATCCTGGTGCTTATCGTCTCATCTATCGTACCGGCCGGAGATGAGGACCCGGTCTGGAAGAACCAGATTGAATATCTTTCGGAACCGTTTCAAAGCTGGACGTCGCCGCCGTATGTCAAGTTCACAATCATTACAAAAGAAAGTTTCGATCCGAATACGGTATATTATCAGGACTGTCAGAAATACGAATACCATTACGATTTCGCGCTGGAGTGCCTCGAGCCTTTTATCGGCATGACCGTCGAGGAATTTGACGAGGTGACTCTCCACGAAACGGGCCAGCAGGCCGTGCTGGGGGCGGTGATTTTTTCGCCCTGGGCCGATCCGCCGTTTAACGAGTATGGCATACAGCTCGTACGAAATGATCCCTATTCCCGCGAGGACATTGTCCGTCTGTTCAACGTCGTTAAGGCGTCCGTCGTTGCCGAGCCTAACGTCACGGCGTATTACTTCCCGACCTACGAACAATACGCCATAGCCCGCCAGAATAGCGATTGGTTCGAGAACCGGGGGATACCCATCGGCTCGACCGCTCAATGGGCCGAAGGCAATGCAAGCTACTCGGACGGCTGGGCGCTGGGTACATTGAAATACTTCCCCGGCGATCAAATTCAAACGGCTTTTAATGCCGGCGATTTATTACCTGATGATATCCTCCTGAGCGACGGCGTCCCCGCGGAGATTCCCTCCGTAGCCGGTATTATCAGCTTGATGCCTTCGACGCCGAATTCTCACGTGGCCATCCTTGCTCGCTCGCAAGGCGTTCCTTTCGTTTATCTGGCGCTCGAACAAGACGCCATCCGTGCGCAAAGCCTTGTGGGCCGTGATGTCTATTTAGCCGTTTCTACCGAAAGCTTTAGCCTCTGGTCTTCGGTCAAACTGCTCGATGTAGAAAATCTCACAGAAAAGGAGAAGACGTCAATCCTGGCGTTGAAGGAGTTATCGCCGTTAACGATCCAGCCGATGATGGATTGGGGACGTCTCAGCGCCGATACGAATGATTTGCACCCGGCCGACATTGGTTATGTCGGGGGCAAGGCGGCCAACTATGGTATTTTACGGCAGGCGATCCCGGACCATTCACTCCCGGCCATGGCCTTCTCTTTCGACCTTTGGAATGCCTTTCTCGATCAATCCCTGCCCCACCTGACGCCGATGATACTGGCTCCGGGTGGATATAGGCTCTTTTGGGCCGATGGCGATCCCGAGCAAGGGGCGTTTCATACGAATTTCAAGCTAAGCCGGTCGGGAGAGGATCTGGGCTTGTTCGATACGGATGGCCGGACATTGATCGACGGTTTTAGCTACGGACCTCAACAAACGGATATCTCGTATGGTCGGTCCGTAGATGGCGGAGACCTATGGCAATTCTTCGAGAATCCGTCACCCGGTGCGCCGAATTCTCAGACCCGTGAAAACAAAGGATTGGTCATCAACGAATGCATGGCCGACAATGAGACCTTCCTTGAGGACCCGGCCGAGCCGGGGGAATATCCCGACTGGATTGAACTCTATAACGGCTCCGACGATACGGTGTTTCTCAACGGCTTATTTTTGACGGACGACTTGAATAATCCGACGAAATGGCAGATTCGTATGCCTTTTAGCGGGGCGACGCTTCG
>JAFGTG010000619.1 GCA_016934255.1 Sedimentisphaerales bacterium | reverse complement strand
GATGCCGTGAAGGACGTCGAGTATTGGTACACGTAGAAATTATAATAGAAGTGTGGAATATACGCCCACTCCACCGCGTACAAATCATCGATGTGGCACACGCCTTCATCATGGCCGTAATATTTTCTCAGGATATCGCCGTACAACGTCGTCAGGGCGTCCCCCGTGAGCGGCTCCCCGCGCTCGGCCTTTTCGTGTATCCGCAACTCGAATTCGGCGAACTGCGTCTGCCGAAAAACGGTGCCCTTGATGCCGTCGAGATAATTCATGAGTAAAGACAGCCGGACGTCGTCATCTTTAATCTCTTCGAGCACCTTATGAATCAGCAAAGCCTCGTTAAACGTCGAAGCGACCTCGGCCACGAATATCGAATAGTCCGCCATCGGAAACGGTTGTGTCTTGTTGGAATAATAACTGTGCATCGTATGACCCAGTTCATGGGCCAGCGTGCTGACGTCGTCATACTGATCGTTGTAATTCAGCAGAATATAAGGATGCACATCGTAAGCGCTGCCGTTGGAATAGGCGCCCGCCCGCTTGCCCGGCGACGGATACACATCGATCCATCGATCTTCAAACGCTTTTTGAACAACGTGTTGGTAATCACTTCCCAACGGCTTCATGGAACCGAGCACAAGCTCTTTCGCTTCGTCGTATGTGTATTTCAGATCGATGCCCTTAACGACCGGCGCGTAAATGTCCGAATACTTCAACGTCTCCACATCCAGCATTCGTTTCTTTAGCTTGAGATAGCGATGAAACGAATCGAGGTTGTTCGTAACATTCTCAATGAGGGCCATATAAACTTCGGTCGGGATGTTGTTCTTATTCAAAGCGCTGGCAAGCGAGGACTCGTAACCGCGCGTGCGGGCGTAAAACATGTTCTTTTTCACTTCGGCGTAAAGCTGGGTGCCGAACGTGGCCTTGAACTTCTCGAACGCGCCCCAGAACGCCTGGAACACGGCCTCTCGATCCTCGCGGTTCGGCACCGCGCGATAGCGCGAGTAACCGGCCTTGGTGAGCTTGGCCATTGTGCCGTCGCTGAGCTTGATCTCGGGATAAGGTAATTCGGCGTTGCTGAAAACCGAATAAACCGACGAGGCTCCATCAGCCATCAGGCCAGCTTCAGCGAGAATCTTTTCCTCCTTCTCGGACAACGTGTGAGGCTTCATACGCAAGATATTGTCGAGGGTCATCCGGTAATCTTTCAGACCGGCTTCCTGCTCGATAAAGCTCTCGATTTGGGCTTTGTCCATCCCGGCGATTTCCGGCACGATGAAAGCCGCCTTGGAGCTGTAGTCCGTAGCGAGCTGTTGCAGTTCCTGCTTCATCCCCAGATGTTCTGAAATGCGCGTGTCCTCGTCGGATTTCATGGAGGCGTAGCTGAACAAACGCCCGAACTCTTTGGAAATCAGGCTGTCGAGCTTCAAACAGGCCAGCAACTCGGATGCAGAGTCGGCCAATTTGCCGTTATATTTCGTGATATCATCGAACCGGGCGACCAATTGTTGCTTCGCTTCGTTCCATGCCTCGTCGGACGGATAAAGGTCTCCCAGCTTCCATTTGTGCTCGGTGGCGATGTCCGACCTTTCACGCGCTTTGACCGGGACTTGGGTTTGTGAAAAGACAAGGGCGATGGCGGGAACGATCATACTCATACCTCGTAATCTGTTCATGACTTCCTTACTCCTTTTGCAAAATTTACTTTCAACAGTCGCCTTATCTTAACTCGCCCTATGGTATTGTCAATCGTTTAGAAGCATGATTTCAAATGTGAGAGGATGATGGAACAAAAAAGGCCGCGAGTTCAACTCCCAGCCCTTCAAGATAGTTTTATTATCTCATACTAACTGGCTCACTTTGTCATCCCTGCGAAAGCAGGGGACCAGGACGTAAAAAAGTGGATTCCCGCCTTCGCGGGAATGACAGATTGTACCATGTTGTTATCTTTTCTTGTCTTCCGTCAACTTATTGAATGGTGATTTCGAGTTTACCTTCAATCGTCCCGGCCAACGGACCGGTGTCCTGGGAAATGGTGACCGTGTAACGTCCCGGACGAACGTCCTGGTTTCGCCACGAAAACCCGCATCCGGTGCCTCACCCATATTCCGCTTTTCCGGGTGTGATCTCCCCGCCATCGGAATCCACGATCCTTATCTTCGGATCCACCCGCTTGCCTCCATGAGCGCTTAGGTGATTCTGATAGAAACGGTCATATAATTCACCAGAGGTCCCTCTGATTGTACGCGTAAAACGTATCTTTGTACCTTTTAAGAAGACGGACTGATTCTTCGCATCATTTTTCTTTTGCTCGTCCACATCTATCGCTGTGACTGATAAAACAG
This sequence comes from Sedimentisphaerales bacterium, assembly GCA_016934255.1. Classification (GTDB taxonomy): domain Bacteria; phylum Planctomycetota; class Phycisphaerae; order Sedimentisphaerales; family Anaerobacaceae; genus JAFGTG01. The sequence goes on along the minus strand of JAFGTG010000619.1, from coordinate 2,191 downwards.
GTTGACCAAGTTCGATGGTATCGACCTGCCCGGGGCCAACCTCCTTCTCAAGATCTTCGATTAATACCGTCCACTGGTTCTCGTTCTCAACACCATAACTCATGTGGCCTTTCGTGAATTCATATAATCCGGCAGGTAACTTGAACCTGTCACCGGAGACTTTAAAGTAGAGACTTTTTTCTTTACACGCAATACCCCATGGAAAATCCAGATCAAATTCAAATGGTTTTCTTTCAATCATCTTAACGGCCACGTCGCTTATCGGGCCGGAATACTTCTTCAGTTCAGCCCGTATGGTTTGGCCTTTTTCATGATTGCCGATAAGGTTTAGATGATAGAATATGCCGTTATGATGGATGATTCTACTTAGGAGCGGATTGGACTTAAATCTTTCCGTTTCTTCTTTTTTCTCATCGCCGATGTGAAGAGAATACGAACCACTTCCGAATTTCGTGAATGAACCTGAAGTATCATCCGCAAAGAGGATGAGTGTCGCCGTCTTTCCATCGATAACAGACGTCCCCTCCAATACACAGTGAGGACTCCACGTACAGTCTGGAGGTGACGTTTGATCTACCAAGCGTCCGTTGCAATGTACTCGCAACAAAACTCGGAACGGCACCTGACGGCCATCGCGTGTGTTCATCATGAAATCAGGTGTGATGAACTCGGGATTCTTAAACAACCACTCGGATTCTGGAAGGGGCAGAATTTTTTCGTCATCCGACATCTTTCCGTCGGCGTTCAAGTCAAAGTAAAACGCAACCGGGTTTCGACCTTCGAGCTCGATGGCGGACCACTTCGCTCCCCGGAAATTGAAATTAGATATGGTTTGTAAATTCTCAACCTTTGCCTTTAACGCCTGAATAAATGAGCTATCATTCGCATCATTTGATCCACTATAGCCAACCGAAGTATTATAAAGAGGTTCATCCTTAGGTAAGCCAAGACCTCGATACGTCATCTCAAAAACGAAGGTCTCCTGTTCCGGCTCAATAAAATCCTCTGCGTGCTCTTCGATAGGCGTATCTATGGGTTCGGATTGCTGAGTTTTCGACGTGAATAAGAGAAAGAAGGCTACCGCACCCAATGCAGCCAACACCGTAATGCTAACAATCGTCTTTTTCATCCCGAATCCTCACTCTCATATTATGTTATCGTATTTCATCAGGAAATGCAATCCCTTTAGCTCAGACGTGACGTAACTGTATTTATATAAAGTAGTTACCCCCCCTTAAAAAAGTCAAAGGGCTGTGAGTTTTTACTCACGGCCCTTTTCGTTACTCAAATCGATCTCATATCAGTCTATTTGAAGGTGATAAAGAACAAAAGAGCCGATATAATCACCTCATGATGTTCAATTGATTTAAGAAGGAAAATGGAGATGTTTAAACATAACGTATCTCTCGGAACGATCTTCTTGTCGATCTTAATCTTCAGTTTAAACAATGCAACAGGAGCGAGTGAAACAACCCTATTCCGCTTTGAATCGGATACAGATTTCTCTCTACCGGGATTATCTTCGTTTTTCAACGAAGACGATAAAAAACCGGGAGTGCCATTTTCTTTTACATACGGGGACCGATCTTCGCACGAACTTCTCACGCAGTGGGAAACTCAGACCACTGATAAGAAAATAGACAACGACCGCACGACTTATTGCAGGACTTGGAAAGATCCCAAGACGGGTCTGCACGTTCGTTGGGAAGCCGTCGAATATCACGACTTCGATGCGGTCGAATGGACCGTGTATTTTGAGAATACCGGCCGGAAAGACACTCCGATCCTCTCGAACATCTTTGCCCTGGATGTGGAATTTACGCGGAAATCGGATGAGGAATTTCTCCTGCGGCACTGGAAAGGAACCCATAGCGCCATAGATGATTTTCAACTCTTGACAACTCCCCTGGGTCCCAAGGCCAATCAACGTCTCGCCTCGGCTGACGGCCGTCCATGCAGCGGCGTTTGGCCCTATTACAATTTACAAACCGCAAATGAAGGCGTCATGACGGCGATTGGCTGGCCGGGCCAATGGGCCGCCGAATTCACACGTGACACCGACAAATCATTGCATGTCCGGGCCGGCCAGGAAACAACACACTTTAAATTACTGCCCGGCGAAACGACCCGGACTCCCTTGATCGCCATGTTATTCTGGAAAAACGGCGACTGGATCGACGCGCAGAACCTC
>JAFGTG010000618.1 GCA_016934255.1 Sedimentisphaerales bacterium | reverse complement strand
TTAATAATCGTGTCCTTGTCCATAAAAATCTTATCGGACAAAAACAACGTTTTAATCCAATTATCTTAAATTACTGTGAATGGTTACTTTATTTTTAATCTTTGAATTTTATACAATGACAGATTTGATAGTTACGATTGATGGTCCCGCAGCCAGCGGTAAGAGCACTGTGGCCCGGCTTTTGGCCCAAAAGCTTGGTGCGAGCTTTCTCGATACCGGCGCCATGTACCGGGCGGTCACACTGGCGGCGATGAAGGACCGTGTTGATCTGAGCAACGAGGACGCATTGCTCGACGCCCTGCAACGACATAAATTTCGGTTCTCCGTCCGGGCCGGCCGGATGTGCATCTCCATCGACGCCGTGGATGTCACCGACTTGATTCGTCATCCCCAGGTGACGGCCAATGCGCGATACATTGCCGCGGCGCCGAAGGTACGAGAAAAGCTCGTCGAAATGCAGAGAAGGTTCGCCGCAGATCGAGAAAAAATCGTCACCGAAGGCCGGGACCAGGGGACCGTCGCGTTTGCTGATGCTGATGTGAAATTCTATCTAACGGCCGATCCCGCCGAGAGGGCACGGAGACGACAAGCCGAACTCGAAACTAAAGACGACGGCGAAACTCTCGAACAAACTCAAAAGGCTCTTGAAGAACGCGACCAAAGCGACCAAAACAGAGATGTTGGACCACTCAAGACGGCCGACGATGCGATTATCGTGGACACGACACATTTGGACATCGACCAGGTCGTTGACAAACTTCACGGGCTTGTGAAAGACATATGCTCAAAGAAAAAATAAAGGCAAAATGGTTCTGGGTAGCACGCGGGATTTGCCAGCTATTCTGTCTCTCATTCTTTCGCGTACGTTCTACCGGCAGAGATCATATCCCCGAAAAAGGCGCCTTTGTCCTCATCTGCAACCATCAAAGCTATCTCGACCCGATTCTCTGCGGGATCACATCGCCCAGACGATTGGGTTTTCTCGCCCGCGCGTCGCTTTTTACCCACTGGTTCTTCGGGAGGCTGATCGCTTCGGTCGGCACGATCCCGGTTAAGCTGGGCGAATCGGACCTCACAGCGATGCGGAAAGTGATTGACAAACTCAAAAAAGGCGAGGCCATCTGCCTTTTTCCGGAAGGCACGCGCTCGATAGATGGTCGAATTGAACGCTTCAAGCCGGGCTTTGGTCTTTTATGCAGACGGGGCAAGGCGGCGATTGTCCCCGCCGTGGTCGATGGCGCCTTCGAATGCTGGCCGAGGCATCAAAAACTGTTCACGCGCGGTCCGATTTGGGTTTCTTTCGGCAAGGTCATATCGGCCGAGCAGGCGAAACAAATGGGGGATGAGAAACTGGCAGACACTCTTACCGACATCCTGCGTCAGATGCAAAATAGCCTCCGACTCCAGCATGGCAAAGAGCCGTACGATTATTAATTCGGGCCTTTCATACAAACCAAACCCATCAACGGTTAAATTAGCCTTGACGAGGCGGCTCTCTGTCGTTAGCTTTGAGGGTGCAAACCAATATTTATTAAGACGAAGTCCGAAGACTGAAAGGGCAACTCATGGACAATAAAGCTGAGAAAGCAAGACTGAACTTGTCGAGAAGGGACTTTATCAAAACATCAGCGGCTTTGGGAGCGGCGACGTGGGCGTTGGGATCGAACCGAATGTTCGCCGCCGGCTCCGACAAAATACGCCTCGGCCTGATCGGCTGCGGGGGGCGTGGCACGTACGATACGACCAACTGCCTGAACGCCGCGCCGAACGTCGAGCTTGTGGCGATGGGCGATCTCTTCAGGGACCGCATAGACCGTTCTCGGCAGCGGCTCACAAAGGAACTGGGTGACAAAGTCAAAGTCACCGACGAGACGTGTTTCGTGGGATGGGACGCGCACAAGGGCGTGCTCGGCTGTGACGTGGATATGGTGATCCTGACCGAACCGCCTCATTTCCGCCCGGCCCACTTGCGCGCCGCCGTCGAGGCGGGCAAACACGTGTTTATGGAAAAGCCGGTCGCCGTCGATCCGGTCGGGGTTCGTTCGGTGCTTGAGTCGGCGAAGTTGGCGGACCAGAAGAATTTGACAATCGTCGCGGGTACGCAAAGCCGTCGAATGGCGCATTTGATCGAGGGGATGAAACGGATTCACAATGGGGACATCGGTAGGATCACCGGCGGCCAGTGCCTTCGAATCGGCGGGGGGATGCTTGATTGGTCGGAGGCTACCAAAGAGCGCCAACCCGGCTGGTCGGATATGGAATGGCAGCTTCGACGCTGGTTGTTCCTGACCTGGCTCAGCGGGGACTTTATTACCGAAATGCACATCCATAATTTAGACCGAATGAACTGGGCTTTGGACGCCCATCCGGTGCAATGCATCGCTCTCGGCGGCCGGCAAGTTCGGACCGGACCGGAATACGGCAACATTTACGACCATATTACCGTCCAATACGAATACCCCGACGGCGTGAAAATCGAATACATGGGCTCCCAGATCGATAAAATGACGTACCGACAGGACGCTCGAATTATTGGGACAAAGGGCATGGCTTATACGCACGAAGGCGATTTCATTATCGACGGCCCCAAACCTTTCAGATACGACGGCCCGAGTCCGAGCCCGGTAATCAAACAACACGCCGATCAAATCGAAGCCATTCGCACGGGCGCGCATCTGAATGAGGGTCAGCGTATTGCCGAGAGCACGATGACGTGCGTCATGGGACGGATGAGCGCTTATACCGGCCGGGCATTGAAGTGGGATTGGGCGATGAACGCCTCGAAACTGGATCTTAGCCCGCCGAGGTATGAATTCGGTGATCTGCCGATGCGACCCGTGGCCATGCCGGGCCAAACGCAACTCATTTAATTGTGTGATGCGACCTGTAGGGGCGGCTCCCTGTGGCCGCCCGAAATCAGGGCAACCACACGGGGTTGCCCCTACAAAAAACGACAGAATCAAAGGAGAATCTTATGAAACGCAATATGACGATGGTTTTGGGATTGGTTTTGGCTACCCTATTTCTGGCTGGGACGATCGACGCCGCGGGAGAGGGTGACAAGCCCGTCGTACCGAAAGAGAAAACAATGTTGTGGAACGGCAAGGACCTCACGGGCTGGAAACTGTTTCTGCGCGATCCGGCGGCCGACGTAAAGAACACCTGGTCGATTGTGAACGGGTTGATTCGCTGCACGGGCAAGCCCGCCGGATATATGCGGACGGAGACCGCTTATGCGAATTATCTAATCCACGTGGAGTGGCGCTGGCCTGAAAAACCCGGCAACAACGGCGTCCTCATCCATATGAGCGGCGAAGATAAGGTCTGGCCAAGGAGCCTCGAATGTCAGCTTCATTCCGGCAACGCGGGCGATTTTTGGGTTATCGATGGCATTGAAATCGCCGAGCACGCCAAGGGTGGACCGCGCGTCAAAGGACGCAGGACCATCAAGCTCAAAGACAGCAGCGAAAAACCGCTGGGCCAGTGGAATTCTTACGATATCGTCTGCAAAAACGGTTTGATTGTGGTTTTCGTCAATGGCGTCCTGCAGAACGTCGGTTCCAAATGCTCCGATACGTCCGGCAAAATATGCCTCCAAAGCGAAGGGGCTGTGATCGAGTACCGCAATATCTATATCGAACCGCTGGAGTGAGCCGGTTCGGGCGGGAAACTTCCTTGACCCGAGTCTCGAAAAGTCATATACTAAAATAAAGTAATATAAACAGGCCCGTTTGTTTAGAAGGAGGACAAATATGCGCCATCTACAAAAGATTCTCTATCCCTCAGATAGCAGATCAATAAAACCATTGTTCGTACTGCTCGTTCTATTTTCTTTTGCCGTACCGGTCCACGCTCAATACGCCGGGGGCAGCGGATCGGAAAATAATCCCTATCTGATTCAGACAGCCCAACAATTCAACGCGATTGGAGCCACAACCGCGCATTGGAACAAGCATTTTAAGCTCATCGCCGATATTGACCTGAGCGATCCTAACCTGACGGCCTACAATATCATCGGAACGGATCGAACCCAGTCCTTCAGTGGTGTCTTTGACGGCAACGACCAGACAATCTCTAACCTTAACTTGTCAACAACCCGTGATCAATATAGTGGTCTTTTCGGATACGTCGATGGAGAAATCAGAAACCTCGAATTGGACCGTCCCGTGGTCTTCGCCCAGGGAAGCAATGTGGGTGCACTGGCGGGTTATCTTGATTCGGGCACGATCGCTGATTGCTCGGTCAACCGCGCCGATGTCTCGGGAGACGACTATATCGGCGGACTGGTCGGTACAACCACGGGACGAATCGTCAATTGCGGTTCGACCGGTATCGTCTCCGGCGATGGGTACATCGGCGGACTCATCGGACTCGTTACCGATAGCACGGTGAACACGTGCTATTCCAGGGCTGATGTTTCAGGCAATAGAAACCTCGGCGGCTTCACGGGCAAAACGGCCGACGAATCGGCCGTGATAAACAATTGCTACGCTACTGGCAGCGTCTCCGGCGATACCTACGTCGGCGGACTCGTTGGCCAGGTGGAACGAGGCAGAACCTACAAATGTTATTCGACCGGAAGTGTCACGGGTAATCAATACGTCGGCGGCTTCACGGGATACATCAGGGTTCTGGGAAATGTCACCCACTGCTTCTGGGACACCCAAAAGAGCGGTCAAACAACCAGCGCCGGTGGGACAGGCAAGACGACTGCTCAAATGCAGACCATTAATACATTTAACAGTGCCGGCTGGGATTTCTGGAACACCTGGACGATCTGCGAAGGAATGAACAGTCCCGTTCTGCTCTGGCAAATCCCTCCGACCGATTTCCTCTGCCCGGACGGCGTCGATTTTATCGACTTCGCCTTTTTCGCCTCACACTGGCTCGATTCCCGATGCAACGCGGGGAACTACTATTGCGAAGGCACGGACGTGGACCAGTCCGGCCTCGTGGATATCTACGACCTCGAGATCTTTTGCGATTCCTGGCTTAACGGCGTGCCATAAAAACCGGACGGATGTGCCGTTCGAGAATATTCTCGCTCACGTTCTGTGCGATGACGTCCTTGTAGGTGTTCAGCGCGTTGAGGTAACGCGATCCCATTTCCGCGGCGACCTTGTAGCCGACGTGCAAAAGCTGGCGAAAACTCGGATTGTACCGCTCACACGTCGGATCGTGTCTCAAGGCTGACGCATAGCTCTGCCCGTCCCACGCCTCCACCTCCTCGGGTGTCGGTAGTTCGGTCGTGTCAATATCAATAACGGTGGCGTAGGGTCCACAAAGCTCGCCGAATCGCGGAAGCGCTTTGGCATACACTTCTTTGGCAATCGACAATCCGTCGCCGCCGGCCATTGCCAGGCCGATCAACTCTTCCAGCCAGGTCGTGCCCGCCGTTTTAATATGCAAACCCGCATCGAATTTCTTTAGAGTCTTGGCTATCGGGGGATAAATGGAAAACTTGTCGCTGCCCGAATGAATGCTTAGCTTGAGATTCTCCGGCAGTCCGAATTCCTTAATGGCGAAAGCGACAACCGCCACGTCCTGCTCGAACTCCCTCGCAAAACCGGCGACGTCGCCAACGTAATCCACGCCTTTATTGAATCGACCCGTAAATTTCGGCGCGACGGTTTGTGCCGGGATACCCTGATCCGCAATAGCCGCTAAGATAAAGAACATCTCGACCGGCGTCTGCGGCTGATCGGTTTCATCCATTGAAACTTCTGTAATGAAATTACCTTCGCCTTTGACCTTGACGATATGGCGATAGATCTTGCCCGCCTCCCGGATGGCTAACAGAAACTTGCCGGCGATCAGTGCTATTTGCTCGGCGGTCACGTTGATATCTTGATCGATGCCATCAATCATCATCGATCCAACGTACTTGCTATACTTTTTGACAAAAGAATCGACATCCGCTTGATCGGCTTGCTTAGTGATAAAATCCGCGACGTCCAGGGTGAAAAAATTGCTGGATTCGATAAACGCATCCACGTTAGCCAATCCGAT
>JAFGTG010000064.1 GCA_016934255.1 Sedimentisphaerales bacterium | reverse complement strand
ATGAAAGAGTCCGTAAGATGTATCCATACCGCAACTTAGTCCAACAGCAATACGGAGCTACAGGGTAGCGCATGACAAGTTACGCTCTTCTTAAAACGACCTGGTTCGGATCGACGGCCCGAAAGCTTTGGACGAACAGGCTGTCGTGCCAGTTCATAAACAGCGCTTTATCGCCCTGGAAATTACAGTTCGCCTGAGAGAAATTCCCGGAATTCTCGAACCACCAGAAGCGATAGAATTTCACCTTTTCGTCCCATGCAAAAATAGCATGTGCTCCCCCCTTCTCCGAATTTGTCCAGGATGAGTAGTCGAAAAGGACATACTTATCATCCAGGATTCTCTTGAACGTCCCTTTTCCCGATCCCGTCCCGGCTTCGCTCAAAGCCGTTTTCGGAATACGGTATTCCAAATCCCAATCCCCCAGCAGAAAATCGAATTTCTTTATCGGTTTTTCTTCATTTGCCATGGGTTTCTCCCTTAAGCACAATAACGGTGAGCGAGTACTACCCTAAGGTCGGAATGACTGGTTGCTTTTAAAAAGCTCTTGCACCGAATCCCTCATTAACACAAAAATTGTAAAAATGCCAAGGACTGTACCAAAGGGCATAAGAATACATTCCAATCCCGCCACTACGATACAGTACGTCCTTGCCCTGTAATGAGCAAGTTTTCTACCGGCGATGAGGATACACACGGCCAACGTCCAACCACATAACACTATGAAACCTGAAAAAATAACCAAGAACCAAGCAATGAACTTCGGAGGAGTGTCTTTAACGTCAAAGGCGCCGCATAGCATGAAAATTCCAATTCCAAAATGAATCAGCGGTGCACATGAACCCAGGGCCGTTATGGCGCCCACGACATAGTGAAATATCTCGAGCAGCTTAATATGCCGTTTGTCATCGTCCATTATGTTTTCTTTCCGTGAAATAGCTCACATTCAGCGCCATCGCTAAGTGATTGACTCAGCAAATCTCCACAAGAGAACTCCTTAGCAATCTTGCTATGACGCACAATAGACTAATTCTAAGAAACCCAATACTATCCAAAAAAGCATAGCCGGGACGAACAAGCCGATGCACAACATTTGGAACCATCGTTCCCGGCCCATCATGGACGCGCCGATCAGGATCGCAAAGATGCCGAGAACAAAACTCCCGAGGATCACCAGGGGAAAGTGCGGCGGCTCATCGGCATTCGGCCACCCTTTCGCCAGAGGCCTGGCCCACGGCCCGAAGAAGTTGGCCAGGCCGCCGTTAAGGCAGGTCTGAACGCTAATGTAATGAGGCCGCCAGATTAGATGGGCCAGCATCGATAGCGAACCGATGCCCAGCCAGAGAAACAGAAAGATCATAACAAGTTTCCATTTTGACAGAGGATCCTTCATCGATTCTTATTTCCTCACGTATCAATGATCCAACGGCAAACCTCTTATTTATCGTGCAGCTCCATATAATCCAGAACCAGATACGACAGCGATCTGACGCCGAGTTTCAGGCCGCTTTCGTCGATATAAAAATCAGGCGAATGGTGCGGCGCCGCCTCTTCCGGCTTTTTGTCTTTGGGCATGCCGCCCAAGAAAAAGAACAAGCCGGGTACCTGCTTCTCGTAAAATGAAAAATCCTCCGCGCCGGTGATCGCATTCATCAACGTCACGTTCTCGGCGCCCGCGGCCGCCTGCAACGTCGGCAGCATCATCGCCGTCAGGACGGGATCATTGTAGGTCACCGGATTGCCCTTACCGATCCGAACCTCCGCCTCCGCGCCGGCGCTTTCGGCGATTTTCGTGACGGTCAATCGAATCTTGTCATGAATCTTATCCTGCATGTCGGTATCGAGCGTTCGGATCGTCCCGATCATCTCGACCTGATCGGGGATGATATTGCTTCGAATCCCGCCGTGAATGCTCCCAATCGTGATGACCGCCGCGTCTTCCGTCAACTCCGTTTGCCGGCTGATGATCGTTTGCAAGCCCATGATAATCTGCGCCGAAACGGTGATCGGATCGACGCCCGTCCACGGCGTGGAACCGTGCGTTTGCTTACCCTTGACGATAATTCGCAGGCCGTCGGAGGCGGCCATCGCGCCGCCGGGGCGATAGCCGATCGTGCCGACTTCTTTCGTCGCCCAAACATGAAGCCCAAAAATCACATCCACTTTCGGATTCTCCAGGACGCCCTCTTGAACCATGAGCCTGGCGCCCCCCTGCTCGCCGCTCGGGGCGCCCTCTTCGGCCGGCTGGAAAATAAATTTCACGCTGCCCTTGAGATCCTTTTTCATCGAAGCCAGAATCTCGGCCACGCCCATGAGAATGGCCATATGCGTATCGTGCCCGCAGGCGTGCATGACGCCCACGTCATGGCCGTTGTAGGTGGTGCGCACTTTCGAGGCGAACGGAAGATCGACGCGCTCGGTGACGGGCAAGGCGTCCATATCCGCACGAAGCCCGACGACCGGCCCCGGCTTACCGCCCTTCAACAATCCCACCACACCGGTATGCGCTACGCCCGTCTTGACATCCAATCCCAATTGCCGGAGGTGCTCTGCGATTTTCTCTGCCGTCTTGAATTCCCGGTTCGACAGTTCCGGGTATTGATGAAAGTGCCGCCGCCACTGAATGACCTTCGACTCGATCCGGTCCGCCGAACGGTCCACTTGGTCTTTCAATGGTTCATCGCCGTATGTCGTCGAGAAACCAACGATAATCAGTAAACACAAACAAATCCGCTTCATCGTTTTTAGCGCTCCTAAGAAAATAAATATTGCCTGCTCTTGAAGGATGGGTCAATGCCGTTTCTACCCACGCGGACAATGATGGTAAGTTATGAGTAATCCGGCTGCAAGCAAAAAAAGAAGTAACATATTTCCGCCGCACAATTTTGATGCATGCGTTCATAAAAAGACTTGTTAACTGAATTGGTATTCATGATAATGGACATATGCTCATAACGGTAAGTCGTACGCACCGGGAGTGTAGAAAGTTTATATGGCAAATATGCAACACGATCAAGAAACTCAGCAACCACGGCCAAACGCATATGAATGGGTGGAGCTATCTGACACGTTTGAACACTCAGGGATCGAGATACCAGACCCAGGTCTCAATCCGTGGCCTGAGAATGAGCACCTATGAGCGTCCTGGTTCAAAAGAGCGTCAAACGAACCTTGTTCAATATGGCGTTTCCCATGCTGGCCGGGACGTTTGCCATGAACGCCTACAACCTGACGGACACGTGGTTCGTTTCGCGGCTGGGTACGCTGCCGCTGGCAGCCATGGGCTTTACGTTTCCGGTCGTTATGTTTCTAAGCTGTGTGGCCGGCGGATTAGGCGTTGGGACCACGATCCTGATGTCCCATGCGACCGGCCGGCGTGATAAGGCGGATGCGGTGAAGATTACCACGCACGGCTTGACACTGACGCTGGGAGTGGCCGCCCTGATCGCCGTGGTCGGCTATGTCACGATTGGGCCCGTATTTAGCGGATTGGGTGCGGATTCAACGGTTCTGCCGATTGTGCGTCGCTATATGCGCATTTGGTACCTGGGCGCTCCTTTCATGGCGCTGCCTATGCTGGGCAATGGTTTATTGATCTCCGCGGGAGATTCCAAAACTGCCGGTCGTTTCATGATGTTGGGACCGATTGTGAACGTCATTCTCGATCCGATCATGATCTTTGGCTACCTTGGCTTCCCGGCTATGGGCGTACGCGGTGCGGCCCTGGCGACCGTGATCGGGCAAGGGGTTTCAACGGCATGGTTGTTCGAGTTGCTCTATAAGAAGCACGGTTTACTGGTCCTGAAACGCTGGGGCCTGAAGGTTTATGGAGCGTCCTTCCGAAACATTCTCCGTTTAGGAATACCGAGCATTCTCAGCATGGTTCTCATGCCGGTCTCCGCGACCGTCGTGACGCGGATATTGAGCAACTTCGGTAACGCCGCCGTCGCGGCCATCGGTGCGGCCCAACGCATCGAAATGTTCGCATTCGTCATTCCCATGGCCCTGGGGATATCTCTGGCTCCGTTTGTTAGCCAGAATCTCGGTGCCGCTCGGTATGACCGAATTCGCGAATCTTTCACCCTATCCACGCGGTTTGCCATGCTCTATGGCGGCGGCGTCGCCGTGACGTTTTTCCTCTGTGCACCGTTGTTGGCCTCGATCTTCAGTCGGGATCCTGAAGTGACAAAGGTCCTAATCACATATATTCGTATTGTGTCATTCGGTTACGGTATGATGGAAGTGCATCGGTATTGCGGCATTACCCTGACGGGACTTCATAAACCGATTTCTTCGGCTTTGCTCAACGGCATCCGCGTCCTGGTCTTGTTAATTCCCTTGTCCTTGATGGGCGCCCATTTGGGGGGCGTTCTGGGTGTCTTCACAGGGCGTTTGGCTACCGATTGGACGGCCGGGGGCATTGGCCTGATTTGGATTCGCTATGCTTTTAGAAAACTTTGAGAATCCATTGAACTCATAACATCGACTGCAACAAATCAAATTTCTATTCGGGCGTTTTAGTAATCTCTATAGAGTCTGAGCCACACGGGCCAGTCTTCCTGCAAAACGCCGCCAGCTTTCGTCCAGGCCCCGTTTGTATCAAAATTACGATTCCATTTCAGCGTCCATAACTCTTTAAGCCCGACGGGCCTGACGGACCAGTCCATAAACGTCAGGTTGCAGAATCCGTTGTGCCGATCAATGCAGAAATGGTTCATTTCCCCGGTCGTGCCTCGATCACCGATCCCAAAGGCATCGGGGTGGGACGCCGGCTGATCGGTGTGTTGCGGCCAGGCATCGTACCATGTCGAGTCGCCGAAAACCGGTATTTGATTGGCGCTCACGACTCGGTTGTTAGGCGTCCGCGTGCCCGGTATGACGGCTGTATTGTTTTGGACGTTCTTCCAGAACCACTCGACCCAGCGAGTACTTCCACGGTCCGCGGCGTTGTTGTTGCACCAGGAATTGATACCATAGCTGAAGATGTAATTGTCGAGTGTAGCGGCTTTAAAGGTGCCCCAGTCGGCGCTGTTTTGCATGAGCCGGGTCGCCGTCGGGCACAGAAGCATATCCGGATCGCGGTTGTAATAAGGCTCCATGGCAGACATCCATAGTTTTTCCTCACGACGATTGAAATAGCCATTGTTGTCGTCGGTGTAGAACTTAAACGCCAATCCCCACTGTCTCAATTTCGCCTGGCATGCAACCGCCTGAGCTTGTTCCTTGACCCGCTGCAAAGCCGGCATCAATATCGCCATTAATAACGCGATGATCGCGATAACGACTAAAAGTTCGATGAGCGTGAAACCTTTTCGTTTCATCATGTCTATATCTCCTTGTTTTTAAGATAATCGTTCTTGGGTAAACCGCCTTATATCCCTATAGTTCCACAAAGAATACACCTATAAACACGCTATGTTATCATACCAAAACTGCATCACAAATACAACAATTAATGGAATTACGAACTTTTTTGCAAGCTATTTTGACGTTTTCAACGACCCAAATTTAAAAGTATGTCCTGTTTTTCGGTTATCAGTGCAGGATGATCCGTGAGCAACCGAACGAGCCGGATAAAACAGTTTATTTATGATAAAATTTGTCTTGCATTCTTTTTTCAATCGTATATAATGACTCATCACAACAGCGGAAAATACAATACCCGAATGATGGGTATTGACATTAACGTCGAGAATTTCAGAAAGGGCATATCATGAAATCTCCGAGGACGTTATTTTTCGTGTTCGCTTGCGTCATTTCCGCCAAGACCTGTCTGGCACAAGTTAACTCAGTCGAAGTGGACGCATATCGAGAATTCCTCGATCAGCACAAAGACATGAGCACCTCCGAGTTGCTGGCGATGCATCCGGCGGGCGATTTCAAGGAGGACGTCGGACCGCCCTGGGAATCCGTCGTGCATCACGAATTAATCGACGCGCAGTACAGTCTGACTGCTTACGAAAAGAGCCTGCTCGAAAAGAATGGTTTTGTGGTGACCGAGCGTTTGAGAAACGGCTTGTTTCTGGATCAGCTCTTGGATATCTGGAGGAAAGATCTGCCGTTGTTTATCTCCACGGATGCGCTGCTTCACGCCGTCCACTATTACTACTCCAAGTGGATGCTCAGCGATATCGAATCGGGTGCATTGTGTAGCCTCCTCGAAGAGTTGCTATCCAGGATGCACACAAGCATACCAATGTTATCCGCGAAGTATGCCGATACGACCGATATGTGGCCGATGCTGGAGGACGTCGACCTATACCTCACGGTGGCCCAAAGGTTGCTCGGAGAGGACTCTGCAACGCCTTGTGTTATCGGCAACGCCACTTTGGACGAGATACTCGACCTGATTGATGCCGAAGGGATGGCGCCTTATCCGCTCTTCTCCCAGACCTGCCGGGAGATTGATTTCAGCCAATTCACACCCAGAGGCCACTACGCACAAAACGAAAGATTGGCAAAATATTTCCGAGCCATGATGTGGCTGGGCCGAACGGAGATGTACCTACTAGCGCCGCAAAATGTCGCGGTCGGGCCCTGCCCTCGCCCGCGGCCCGAAGATATTCAACGGCAAACCATTGACGCCGTCTTGGTGTTGGAGCTGATGGACCTGGCCGGCGTGAAGACGCTTTATAACGAAATCGAGGACGTCCTGTCGTTGCTTGTCGGAGAGCAGGATAACGTGACCGTTGAACAGCTACAATATGTTCTGGAAGCGGCAGATATTACTGATGCAAGGTCTTTATTGGATCCCATACAGTTGCAAACATTCCAACAACGACTTGCGGAGGAATCCTTTGCTTTCCAGCGAATCCTCTCACAAGTGCTCCGTCACGACCCCACGACGCCGGAAAGTGTACAGCCGGCGTCGGCCTTTATGTTGTTTGGTCAGAGGTTCGTCATCGACTCGTACATTACGGGCAATGTGGTCGGCGATAAAATCACGTATCAGGACCAACTCATCTGCAGATTATTTCCGTCCACTCTGGACGTGATGGCCGGACTGGGAAACAATGTCGCATTGGAATTACTGGTTCCTGAACTTGAACAGTACCATTATTCATCGAACCTGGCCGCTTTACGTTATCTGATCGACTCCCATGACGCCGCGTTTTGGGATAACTCGATCTACAATATGTGGCTGAATTCGATCAGGGCCTTGAATCCACCCCGGAATCGAGACTCTCTGCCCTTGTTTATGCAAACCACAGCGTGGTGGCATCAGAAACTAAATACCCAGTTGGCCTCCTGGATTCAGCTAAGACATGACAATCTACTCTACGCCAAGCAGTCTTTCACGTCCGGTTATTCATGCTCCTATCCGTGTGCTTATGTAGAGCCTTTCCCCGAGTTCTACCAGCACCTGAATAATCTTGCCGTGACGGCGCATGCCAAATTCGAGGCCCTGGACTTCTCGCATACAATCCTAAAAAAGTTTGTTGTACACTGGTATGACCATCTGGCTGAAGTGACCGAGACGTTGGCGACGATTGCCCGGAAAGAATTGGATAATGTACCGCTGACCGAGGAGGAAATCACATTCACAAAACAAATGCTCTACAAAGACTCGTATGGAAGCTTAGAGGGGTGGTACATTGTCTTGCTTTATGGTTATCCGATTGCTACGCATACGGACGCTTTCGAGGACTACTTGGTGGCCGATTATCATACGACACCGACAGATTGTGCGGGCAACACCATCGGCGCCGTGTTACACGCCGGGACCGGCCCGGTGGATCTGGCGATCATTACAGCAGAAGCTCCGGGTACGGCCAAAGCGGCTTTTGTCGGGCCTGTAATGAGCTACTATGAATATACGACGACTGATTTTCAGCGACTGACGGATGAAGAATGGGAAAGCACGTATTTGCCGCAAGCGACACGTCCGGCGTGGACGTCATCCTTCCTGGCTAATGAATCCGGTGAACCGTATTGACGGGTGGTACGGTAAAACTTCGGATCCGAGTTAGAGGACGTTGGATGAACAAATCAGCGTCTTTGATGATGATGGATGCATGTTGGATACGTGTGATTGGGGGACGACGAATCCATCGTTCGAATGGAGGGAAAAGGAGGTTTAGACAATGGAGCGAGAATCAACTTTTAAAATCAAGCGGATAATTTGGGTATTGGCATCGGTCCTGGTCGTCCTGCTCATCGCGGACGAAGAAAAACTGATCCATATCGATGGAAACGTCATACACTTACCCATCGTGAGCCGGGTTTGGGCCGATCCCGTGGATGTGAACGATCCGAATGCCGACGCTTTGCAAGGTCCTGTTGAGCCGAATTTTGCCGCTTATTACGAACCTTTGGAACTCCATATTGAGCCTAACGTAGTGAGTTATGAATTGCCGCTGGACATGAACCTCGTGACCAACTTTGAAAAAGTGAATGAAAAATTAAGCTTGGATCAGGTCAGAGATCTCATTAGCCGGAATGGATTTGTTGTCATCGAGCATGATATCGCATCGTATGATCCGACTCGCGAAGATATCGCCAAGCCGTACGAATATCTACGGGACAAAGGCATCCCGATGTTTGTGACCGCGGATACTCTTTTGCACTTGTACCATGTCCAATTTGATGAAACGCTTAAAGAGATCGAAGAGCACCAGTTCTACTCGGATATCCGGATGCTGACGGACAGCCTCCTCGATGACGCTCTGCAGCTTTACGACCAACTCGAAGGGGATCTCAAGGAGGCAACCCGGCGAAATATCGCCTATCTATCGGTGGCCTCTCAACTTCTCGGCTCGTCGTCTCCAATTCCGGAAGTCGTGTCCGATGACGTCGCCGCCGAGTTAGCTCAGATCGATGCGCACTCCGGCTTCGCTCCCAGCAACATATTCATCTATAGAGAGGACTACTCTCAGTATGTACCACGTGGCCATTACACTCGAAGCGACGTTCTTAAAAAGTATTTCAAAACTCTTATGTGGTACGGACGTATGGCCTTCTTACTCAAAGGACATGAGAATTGGGGACCGGATCCGTCGAAAGAGGCCTTGATTAATCCCTACGATGCGAAAATACAAACCTTGCAGGCATTTCTTCTGGCTTATTCTATGGATACACAACAGTTCGACGATCGTTCTGCGCGTGAGATCTGGAACCGCATCTATACGGTTACGGCTTTTTATGTCGGTTTGGCCGACGATCTGATTCCCCATGACTATCTATGGGCCTTGGATCGAGTCTTTGGCCGGGAATTTACCCTGTCTGATTTAGACGATCCCAACCACTTTCATGAGCTCAGAACCGAACTGGCTTTGCTGCCGGCCCCTGAAATTTACGGAGGGACCGGTGATGCGAACGCCCCGTATCCAGTCACGGAAGAAGCTTTGGATGACATTCTTGAAAAAACCAAAGGTATGCGCTTCATGGGCCAACGATTTATCCCCGATTCCTATATGTTCCAAAACCTGATCTTTCCCCAGGTGGAGGTCTATACCGGCGATGTAAATAATCTTCCATTTACCAGTGTCATTACCGTCGCCGGTATCTTGCGAGGTTACCCCCGTGGTCTGGATGTGATGGCCCTTTTAGGCTCCGAACAGGCAAAGGAGATATTAATCCAGGACGGCGATACGGATTATGAGGGCTATTGGGACCGGTTCAATGAATTAGCCGATACGTTCGACGGCTTTGGCCGGGAGGAATGGAATCGGAATCTCTATTGGGGCTGGTTGTATAGTTTGCGGGCTTTGATCGCCGATTATCCGGAGAGTTACCCGGCCTTCATGCAAACGCCCGCCTGGTCGAAACGCTCTCTGAACGCCGCTTTGGCGTCATGGACCGAGTTGCGCCACGACACGATCCTTTATGCCAAGCAACCTTATTTTCCGCCGCCCCCCTACGCGGAGCGAATCGCCACGTGTTACGTCGAGCCGGCACCGGAGTTTTTCGCTCGATTGCTTGCCCTGACGCGCATGACCTCCAGGGGACTCAGCGACTTGGCCGTTTTGTCTGAACAGGCAAGTAAGCAGTTAGCCTCTTTTGAGGAGATATTGACCAGGCTGATCGAGATCGCCACGAAGGAACTCATCAACCAGCCCCTGTCAGCAGGCGACTGGACGTTTTTAGATTATCTGGCTGAGAAGTTGGAGGATCTTATGATACATGATGATAACGCCTCTTGGTGGGAAACGACGGGTCTTAAGACCACATTAGTAGCGGATGTTCACACATGTGGCGGCGACGAGGAGAGGGTCCTGGAGGAGGCGGTCGGTAAGGTGGATCTGATCGTGGTCGCTTGCCCGCAGCCGGATGGATCTGCATTCTTAGCCGCCGGCCCGGTGCTATCTTATTATGAATTCAAGCACCCAATGGCCGATCGTCTAACGGATGAGCAATGGCGGGAGATGCTGGACTCGCCGGATCAACCCGAACGGCCTGCATGGTACCAACCTTTGATGCGATAGCGATCTTATAACTCAACAAAACAACAGAATCTATAATTTCTCCCAACGAAATAAACTTTTTTAAAGTGGTAATGTTGTTCCTCGAACTTTTTGGCAGTATATTAATGGATCTGGAATGTAATACGAACATTAAGGAAACGCCGTTAAAAATTAAGAAAGGACAGAATTGTGACAAAAAAAAGGAGTGTTGCGCTTACCCTCTTGATGATGCTTATGGTGCACGGCTGTGCAAAGAATGAAACGCCGAGTGAGATTTTTGAAAAAGTCAAGTTGACCTATCAATTGATGAACACCTATCAAGCCCAGGGAACCGTCACGTCAACGATGGAGTCCGGCGGAATCAACACGGACGCAGACATTTCGTTCTCGATCGTTCTCAAGAAGCCGAATCTTTACCTCATTTCCTGGACGAACGAGGACATGACCATACGGTCCGGGGCGGTATGGAACGACGGCGACCAACGTTGTATCTACATGCAACAGATGAATGCGTATTCCAAGATAGACAACGACGAAGTGGCGTTGGGGTATGCGACGGGCCTGTCCGGCGGCGCAGCGTTTACGATCCCCTCTTTCTTTTTATCTGTCTTCAAGGAGCAGCCGGCCCCGTTTTCCAGGTTAAAAGACCCTCGAATCGAGAAAACAGAGAAAATCGGACAAGAGGATTGTTATGTCATCAGCGGCCCCTCGTCGATTTCGAAAAAAGAGACCTTCTGGATCTCGAAAAAAAGCTATTTGATTCGAAAATACAATCGTTCTCTCGAACCTCCCGAAGGCGGTATCGCGATCCCCGAAATGACTGATGAGCAAATTGAGCAGGCAATCAAAAGCATGGGACAGGAAGTGACGGAAGAGGGCAAGCAAAGAGTAAGAGCCATGATGGAAGGCTCGAAGGAGGCCTTGAAGATGACCCACATGAAAGGCTCTTCGACGGAACTTTATTCGGAAATCTCATCTCCCGGATTGGATAAAAAGGATTTTCAGTTTGTCTTACCGGAGGGAGTCGAACTTAAGGAATCCTTGTTTGGCGGAATATTGGGTGGAAACAAACCGTAGTTCTAATTAATCCATGCACACCCACATGGAAAATAGGTGATATGGTACGTGAAAGGTTGGATAAGTTCCATCCGTAATACAGGATGGGGCTGGCCCCAACAAGAAGGGTTTTAAAATGGTGGGCCAAATCTAAGAACACCTGGCACAATCCGAAGTGATAGGATTATTCGTCTTGTGTCTCGTCGATGTTCTTCCAATAAGATATTCGATTTCCAATTTGTTCAATCTTTCAAAACTTCTCCGTTTTGTTCTGTATTCTGTCTCCTGTCTTCTGTATTCTGTCTTTTTATGACCAACGAAGAGAACAAAGCAGTAAAGCAAGCCCGGCTGTTTGCCGAGGTGTTGGAGCGGAAGGATTACGAGGCCGCGCGGGCGATGTTGGCGCCTGAGTGCATCTATTTCCAACTTGCCCGGGATCTGCATGGACCGGAAGCTATCGTTGCTGAATACGAACGAGCGAGCCGGTGGGGTATCGATCAGTTCGAATCCATAGAGCGTGACAGCTCGGTGACGCCGACAGAGGACGGCCGGGCATGGCTGACTTTTTTCTATCATGTTCGTCATAAAGGCAAATCGCTAAAGATTCGGTCCGAGCAGATCATTGAACTGGACGAGGCCGGGCGGATCGGACAGATCGAGCACATCGAGCTGGCCAGCCAGGCCAACACCCTTTTTCAATTTTATATCGACGTCGGACTTATCAACAAAAACAAGGAGGATTCGTGACAGAGAATTTGTTTGTACCCGCCGGTCTTGATTGATATCCAGAAACGACTGAGTGCTTATGTGATATAGGAGTTTCGTCATGGCGAAGAAAACGGATTTGATTGCATATTGCGGGCTGTATTGCGGGGATTGCCCCGGCCAGACTCAAACGGTGGCGAATCTCGCACGGGACTTGAGAAAAGAACTCAGACGCTATCGATATGACAAGATGGCGGACATGCTGTCACAAGTGCCCTTCTTTAAGGAATTCGAGCACTATGATAAGTGCTACAGTCTGCTGGGCACAATGGTGAAGATGCGATGCAACAAGACCTGCCGGGGCAACGGCGGGCCGCTCCATTGCAAGATCAGGGATTGTGCACGAAAGAAAAAACTCGACGGCTGCTGGCAATGCGATGATTTTTCGACGTGCGAAAAACTGAAATTCCTCGAAACCAACCACGGCGTTGCGCACTTGAAAAACCTGCGGAAGCTCAAACGCCAAGATCCCACCGAATTCATCAAAGGCAAAAAACACTGGTACGCAACAAAGTAAAATCTTGGATCATGGCATGAATCAACCGTACGCGAGAAATCCTCTGTTGAATAATACTATGCTGCCGGTTGACATCGTTTTGGCGCCGGAGTGGTGGCACCGGCATGCCGGGATATGCTTTGACCGGGATTTCTTCTTCCACCCCGTTCGACGGATTGAAGATGAGCAAAAGATGGAGAAGGTGCTGAATGAAAAATGGGGTCGGTTCGGCCTGGGAACTGATATTGTGCAAACCAGACCTGAAGTCGGCGCCGTTCATCTGGCCGCGGGATATCTCATTTCCCAAATGTTGGGTTGCGAGGTCAGATACTCCGAAAATCATCCTCCCCAAGTCGTCTCTCAGGGTGTTGACAAATTGGATATTGAGCCGGACCGCGCTTTTGAAAGTCCGTCTTTTCATGATTTTCAAAAGCTTATGGACGCATTGAAAAGCCGATATGGGAGAGTCTGCGGCGACGTGAACTGGAGCGGCATCCTCAATGTGGCCCTCGACATAAGAGGACAGGACGTATTTATGGATATGCACACGGCCCCTCAGGACGTCGAGAATAGTTTTAGCCGGATCGCACGTATTATCGAACGGTTCGTCGAGATCGTAGAAAACCAGACTGGAACGAGCAGTATCTCTGTGAATCGGAACGTGCGACATTTCGATAGGCCCGTTTTTTTACACTCGCAGTGTTCGCACACGATGATTTCGGAAGACTTCTACGAGAAATTCCTTATGTCATCCGATATCGCCTGGAGTCAGCACCACCGCCCTTTCGGCATCCACTATTGCGGCCCGGATCCTCATCGGTACGCCCGGACATTTGCCAAGTTGCCCTCTTTGGACTTTCTGGACGTCGGCTGGGGCGGTGACGTTGCCGAGCTTCGCCGGTTTCTTCCTAAGACTTTTTTGAATATCCGCCTGAGTCCCGTAGAAATCGTAAAGCGAAGTCCCGATGAAATCCATGCAACGATCACCCGCCTTGTAGCAGAATCGGCGAATCCTTATCTTACGGGGATATGCTGTATTAATATGGACGACAATGTCACTGATAGCCAGGTGAGTGCGATATTTGAGACGGTCCAGATATTACGCCGAAAGTACAAAGACTTGGAGTCATAGCCTATGAGACGAGGACGCGGAGTATGGATCATTCTAATTCTGGCCGTGGCGATGACGGCAAAAGCCGCTGAGAAGGTCATCATCGCAATAGATAAAAACGCTCATGCCCGTGTGCAATTCGCCGGCGAAAAGCTATCCGCCTTTTTACGAGGAGCGGGTTATCATGCAAGTGTGATCCAAACAAACGAGCTTCCCAAAACGAGACCTGTCATCATTATTGGCAATATTCAAAAGAGCGATTTGATCCATTCGATAGCGATTGATTTACTTGCGCGCGACATAGCGAAAGAAGGCTTTATTCTGGTCGGTAACGAAGAGTTAACGGTCGTTGCCGGCGGCGACGATTCAGGGGCGCTTTATGGCTCGCTGGAATTGAGCGGGCTGATAGAGAAAAACGGCAAGCTGCCGGAACAGATAGAACTATCCGATAAGCCTCGCTTTACGTTACGAGGACCGTGTATTGGGATGCAGAAGACGTACGTTCTGCCCAATAAGGGGATTTATAACTATCCTTATACCCCGGAATTGTTCGGATTTTTCTATGACAAAAAACAATGGATCGAATTCCTGGACTTGCTGGTTGAGAACAGGATGAACACGCTGTATCTATGGAACGGCCATCCTTTTTCATCTCTGGTCAAACTCAAGGATTATCCGGAAGCGGTTGAGGTTTCGGAAAACGTATTCCAAATGAACAGAGAAATATTTCGATTTCTGACGACGGAGGCGGATAAACGAGGGATATGGATTATCCAGATGTTCTACAACATCCATTTCCCGGAAACATTGGCCAGAAAGTATGGTGTTGAAACTCACCAATCCGAACCAACGGACCTCAGCGCCGATTATACTCGCAAGTCCATCGCCGAATTTGTCAGAAGTTATCCGCATGTCGGATTATTAGTCTGCCTTGGAGAGGCATTATCCGGCGCGGAAAACAAGAAGGACTGGCTAACGAACGTGATTATCCCGGGCGTCCAGGATGGTATGGATGTGCTCGGATTAACGGAGGAACCGCCGATTATCATCCGGGAACATACGATGGACAAGGATGCTCGCGAGATCGTCGGGGCCGGGTTGGAAAAATACAAAAATCTCTACACGATGATGAAGTACAACGGGGAGTCTTTGACAACCTGTCGGCCGCGAGGGCCATGGGCCGAGATTCATAGGGAATTAAGCTCCATCACCTCACAACATATCACGAACATTCACATTATGGCGAATCTGGAGCCGTTCCGGTACGGGGCGACGCGCTTTATACAAAAGTGTGTTAAGGCTGCTGAGACGATTCATCATGCGAACGGATTGCATTTGTATCCGCTGGCCTACTGGGCGTGGCCGGACTGCCCGGATAAGGCTCCGATCAGACAATATGACCGGGACTGGATATGGTTCGAAGCCTGGGCACGCTACGCCTGGAATCCGGATCGGGAGGTGCAGGATGAAGATAAATACTGGATTTCACGTCTGGCACAAATATATGGCTCCGAGGAAGCCGCCACACACATTCTGGAAACGTATAATCATTCGGGTTTGTGTGCCCCGATGATTCTAAGGCGTTTTGGAATTACGAACGGCAACCGCCAGACCCTTTCGTTAGGCATGACGCTGGACCAACTGGTTAATCCCGAGAAGTATCGCCTCTGGCCCCGCTTGGTGGACTCGGATTGTCCCGAGGGAGAACGGTTACGAGAGTACGTTGAGAAAGAATGGAAAGGACAGGAGCACGTTGGGGAAACACCGATAGAGGTGATCGAACAAATCCTCCGTCATTCACAAGCGGCCGTAACGGAAATTAATCTTGCATGCGGTGATGTTCGCATGAACCGAGGGGAATTTGAAAGAATCAGAAATGACATGCTCTGTATCCGGGCCATGTCGGAATATTACGCCGCGAAAGCTCGCGCGGCCATGCTGGTTGTGCGATATGAATTTAGTAAAGATACAGCAGACATGGAGAAGGCATTAGCCTTTATGGAAGAAAGCCTCAGTCACTACCGAACTCTTATTGACTTGACGACGGAAACCTACGATTTTGCCAACAGTCTGCAAATGGGAATTCGTAAAATTCCCTTTACCGGTTCCGATGGCCAATATAAGCATTGGGCCGAATGCTTGGGAGCCTACGAAAAGGAGCTAAAAGACTTCCGGCAGAAAGTGAAGAATGTCATTTCCGAAGAATCTAAGAATTAGCTGGATATTAGCCGTTAACGATGATGAGGATAGACATTTTATCCTGTGTTGAGGGATTGGAGTAAAAATATGAGCCTGAAAAATGGTGTTGGCGTCTTTGTTATTCTGCTTGTCGTATCCACCGGCTATGCACAGGAACATTTTACAGGCACCGTGATTGAGCAGCGTTATGTAAGACTTGAATTTAAAAGTCACGTTCGACTCCAGAAATCCGTTACCCTTCGGATTAAACGGCTGGAATTAGGACGCTATTCAGTACCTTACGCCGAGCACATCGACACATTTATCCATAGTCTGGACGTCGGAGCCGCTACCCCCCTATCTGAAATCCCCCTGGATAGCTCAGAAGGATTCCAATACGATGACCACAAAGTCAAACGAGGATACACATATGTTTATTGGTTAGAGTCTCCCGGCAGCGAACTCATCGCCGGTCCGTTATGCCGCAAAGTCAGAGATCCCGATGTATGGTGGTCGCAGGAGAAGATAGAACGTAAGATGGATGATTTAACGGCAAGCTATCCATCTATGGTTGAAAAACGCACTTTCGGCAAAACTGCGATAGGGAATTTAATTAACGGTTTGCTTGTCGGCCGGTTGGACAATGCCATTTTATTGATTGGCAATACGCACGCGGGCGAATCCGGCGCGGAGTTGCACCTCTATACCATCGAGCACATTCTCGCACAAAATAAAGACCTGTTAGAAAAAAACGGTCTGATCGTCGTTCCTGTATTAAATATCGATTCACGCAATCGTCTCATTGAGGGTATTGCCAAATATCAGAGAACAAATGGCAACGGAGTCGATCTGAACCGGAATTATCCGGTGGATTGGGAGACGGTGGATTCCTCATATGGAGTTCAAAGCGACGATCCTTTCTCCGGCACCTATCGCGGCCCTTCACCCGGGTCCGAACCGGAAACGAAAACGATCATTGGAATCGTTGAAACGTATAAGCCCAAAGTGGTGTTCGATTACCATTGGATGGGATGTATTACGGGATGCAATCTCCTTGCTTATACCTCGAAAACAGAAATGGTGCCCGACTTAAACCGTTTTGCCCACTATTTTTACGAAGGATATCATAAGGGAACGCCGAATCCTCCGAAACATAGAATCACCAAAAGCACCAAATCCGGCACGACCCAGCGATATTGCGCTCAAGAACATCATATACCCGCTTATTCCGTCGAAGGCAATCGAATCGATCCGATTTTGGACCGGGCGCGTTCGGATATGGCGACGGAAGAAGATTTAAGTGCATATCAACAAAAGCATTATCATGCCATCCTATGTGTACTGCAACATTTGTCCCATTCCGAGCACATAGAAGACTAATCATTCCTCCATCGCCCATAACGGGCATGATTTTTGCCATTTTTTTTAAAATTTCCTGTAACGAAAATTTTGTGAAGTCGTCTATGACTACAGACGGGCCGCGTTTTATGACGGAAGAACAGACATGGATTAATCTGGTAAGTCAGGCGCGACGGGGTCACCAGGACGCAATGGGTCTGCTGGCTCGGAAGGCCGAGGGGAGGGTGCGCGCTTACGTGTACCGTGTGACTTTGGATCCCGACTTAACAGAGGATTTGTCTCAGGAGGTTTTATTGCAGATGGTTCAGTCGCTTCATGATCTGCACGAGGAGAGAAATTTTTGGCCCTGGCTGTACCGCGTTGCCCAGAGCAAAATCAAGCAGCATTTTAAAACCAGGCGCAGAAGGATATCCCTGTCCGATACCATTTTTTATCAGGATTTCGTTGCACGACTCAAGAAAGATCGTCAGGATGACGGATTGCACGAGGCAGTTCAAAAGGAATTGTCGAAAAAGGTCATGGTGGCAATGAAGCAGTTGAGGCATCAGTATCGGGCGGTATTATCCCTACGTTGCTTCGAGCAGTTATCCTAT
>JAFGTG010000617.1 GCA_016934255.1 Sedimentisphaerales bacterium | reverse complement strand
TTCAAGCACTTCAATCCGTTTGAGAAGCCATTTCCCATCCGGCTGTTTTTCGAGAGTCAACTTTGTTTTCGTCATTATAAACGATGTAAAATTTTGAGCAATCTGGCTATTTTTTTCAAAGGTTAACGTCGTAAAAAGGATCACAGTCGCTTGAGTTTCTTTGATATCGACTAACCGACCGGTTTGCTTATGATTGGCAATAAGCGGCTCCGAAAGAACTCGCTTGAAATGGTCCAGTAAGTGCTTTTTCGAATGGTGATACGAATCGCTGTAACGCTCGGAAAGAACGCTCTCAACGGCCCGAAAATCTTCGTCTTTGACCGCTTTGATACATTTGTCGAGGATCGTATCGATTTTCTCCAGGTCGGTTTTGACAAGGCCATCCAGACCGAAAGCAATTCCTACTATGAACAGGGGGATCAGTAGTTGCCACCCGCGGCGTTTTTCCGGAAAAATACTCCGGAGTGTGAACATGCCGAACAAGACCAGCACTGCCGCGCCGATCAGTGTCCATGGCTGCTCATAGAAATCGAACACCTTCGAATCTCCTGCTTCTTTGGCCGATATCGAGGATCATCGTCCCGTCAAGGCTTTGTATGAAAAACCTTTCGACATATATTCAACATCCTTGTACTCATCCACCGAAGGCGTCATGTTGAAAGGGGGGATTGCAGGTTGCCTTTACTCGAGGGAACGATACGCATATGCTTTCAGCGCGAAATCGAAGTCTTCCATTTCTTCATCCGACGCGGGCGTTCTGTAAAATGAGAAGCTCGTTGGATAGTACAACGCCTTCTCATTCCATTCGATCAGGCCCTCGCTGATCCACCTGTGCTTGTCCACGTGACCGTCCGCCCATCCCAGAGTGTTGCTGTTCCTCTTGTGCCAGGTGGCAAAGGGATCCACCCATCGTTTTGATTTCGGGTAGATGACCCAGGAATTCATATTATAACCTCTGGGATCGCATTCCGTGGTGAATACGAACTTGGTGGCGGGGGCCTTGATCTCCGTGTAGTTCGTGCAGGGTACGGCTTCCCAACCGCTGCCGCCGTTGAGACCACCGGTGATCGAGAACGTGCGAAAAGCGTACTTGTGGTTGGCACTCTTGTTCCGCTTGTCGGAGGGACAGCGGTAAGCGTCTATGTCTTTTACATAGGGCCAGAGCGCACCTTTTTTGATGTACTCCTTCTTCTCTTCGATAGTGGAATCTCCGGAGCTCGGCGGCATGATGACCCAGCACCCTAAATTACTGGAATCACTGCCCGTCGGTGTCGATGCATGGCACAGCTTGCCGTCATTTTCGTCTTTGTAAATCAGATAGGCGAGTACCAGCGTCCTGACGTTGCTCCGGCAGCTAATGCTGCGTCCTTCCTCCTTAACGGCACGCAAGGCGGGCATAAGAATCCCCATGAGTATGGCGATGATCGCGATAACCACTAACAGTTCTATGAGTGTAAACGCCTTGAATCTCATATTTGCCCTTCCTTTCTGGTATAACGTGCCTTAATTATCCAGGAAACAAAAAGCTCTTTAGCGCTGTCTTCAATTTTTTCCAAAAGGAAGATGCGCTAATAGTATTTTGTGTTCAGTAAAATTCATCGTGTTCAACTTTACATGATACTACACAAAATCGGATATGTCAATGGTAATCGGTCGTATCCGCGTTTCTAAAAAGAACACGGGATTTAGGTTTTGGCAACGGGATTCTTCTTTGCCGAACAGAGAACCTATAAGAGCGAACGATACGCATACCCCCTGAGGGCAAACTCGAAATCATCGATTTCTTCTCCCTGTTCGGGCGTTCTATAGAATTGGAAGGATGTAGGCTCCCACAAGGCCTTTTCATTCCATTCGATCAAGCCCTCACTCAGCCATCTGGCATCTCGACATGGCCGTCAGCCCACCCTAACGTGCTGTTATTTCTACGGTGCTAAACGGCAAAAGGATCGACCCATTGCTCGGACTTCGGATACATGACCCAGGAACCGGCGTTATATCCTCGGGGATCGCACTCGGCCAGAAAGACGTATTTCGTAGAGGGATTTTTGATGTCGGAATACTTGATGCACGGCAGAATCTCCCAAGCACCGTCCGGATCAACGCCGCACATGCCGCCGGCAATCGAATACGTGCGGTAGGCGTACTTATGTTGCAGGCTATTATTCCTGCGATCCGATGGGCAACGGTACGCACCGATATTTTTCACATAGGGCCATAGATAGCCTTGTTTGATATATTCCTTCTTTTCCTCGATCGAGGCGTCACCGGCGCTGGGTGCGTTAAGCACCCAGGGAGCCTGGCTTGTTGCCGGAGGATGGCCGCCGACCAGTTTGTCGTCATTTTCATCTTTGTACATGAACCACGCTAGTGTTAAGGTTTTCACGTTGCCGCGACAACTGATACCCCGACCCTGTTCTCTGGCGATGCGCAGCGCGGGCATGAGAATGGCCATGAGAATCGCAATAATGGCAATGACGACAAGCAGTTCAATAAGTGTGAATGCTTTTTTTTCATTTGTATCCTTCCTCTCAACAAAGAAAAATGTAGGAAATAGACTCATGACGATTTTTCAAGACGACGTCCGTTCATGGGGGTGTGCGACACCCATTTTTATTCGATGGCTCCTGCGATTTTTCTCGTAGTTGAACCTGCGAACAATGATTTATTTTACCACGATCAATGGAAAATATCAAGGTTATCGTAGATGATATTTAAAGGGCAATGGGTGTCGTTATATCCCCAACTCTTGTTTGACCTCATCAATTTTCTCGATGGCGAAGTCGAGGTCGTCTTTGCTGTGGGCGGCTGAGATTTGCGTACGAATGCGTGCGGCGCCTTTGGGGACGACGGGATAGGAAAATCCGATGACGTAAATACCTTTTTCCAAAAGTCTTTCCGCCATTTTCTGTGCCAAGATCGCATCGCCGAGCATAATCGGTACGATGGGGTGCTCGCCCGGGATCACTTCCAATCCAAGTCTGGCTATGTTCCGCCTGAAATAACGGGTGTTCTCGGCAAGTTTATCGCGTAATTCTGTGGATTCAAGCAGCATGTCCAGGACTTTCAGTGAGGTGGAGGCGATAGCCGGGGCGAGCGTATTTGAAAAGAGGTAGGGGCGTGAACGTTGGCGCAGGAATTCGATAATTTCTTTTCTTCCGCTCGTATAACCGCCGCTGGCGCCGCCGAGGGCTTTACCGAGCGTGCCGGTGAGAATATCGATGCGCCCCATCACGTCACAGTGCTCGTGTGTTCCACGTCCGCGCTTCCCGAGCACACCGGTTGCGTGTGAATCATCCACCATTACGAGCGAATCATATTTTTCGGCCAGATTGCAAATTTGATCCAGTTTGGCGATGGTCCCATCCATTGAGAAGACGCCATCGGTGGCAATCATACGAAACCGCGTTGAGTGGGCTTCCTGTAATTTCTCCTCCAGATTCTTCATATCGGAATTGTTGAATCTAAAACGTTGTGCTTTGCACAAGCGTACACCATCGATGATGCTGGCATGGTTGAACTGGTCGCTGATGATGGCATCTTCGTCGGTTAGCAACGTCTCGAAAAGGCCCGTATTTGCATCGAAGCAGCAAGAATATAAAATGGTATCTTCGGTTCCGAGGAATTCGGTGATTTTCCGTTCTAATTCCTTGTGTATCTCCTGGGTGCCGCAAATGAAGCGCACGGAGGACAGACCATATCCCCATTGTGTGTAGCTTTCCCTGGCGGCACGGACAACTTCAGGGTGATTAGCCAGTCCCAGATAATTATTGGCGCACATATTCAGGACTTCCCGCCCTCCCTGGACTGCGATCCGAGCGTTCTGCGGACTCGTGATGATACGTTCGGCTTTGTAGAGGCCGCTGTTGCTGATCTGCTTGAGTTCTTCTTTGATATGAGATTTCATCCGTCCAAACATATCTCAATCCCCATGGTTATGGTGTGAGTAAGCCTTCTATTCTTCCCAGTTCAAAATAACCTTTCCAGATTCACCCGATCGCATGACGTTAAAAGCCTCAGCATAGTCCGTATAGTGATAGCGATGGGTGATTAAAGGCGTCAGATCCATTCCGCCTTGAATCATCATTGTCGCTTTGTACCACGTCTCGAACATCTCTCTACCGTAGATGCCTTTGATCGTCAGACCGTTAAAAACGACATAGTCCCAATCGATGGCCGTCTGGGGCATGATCCCTAACAGGGCGATCTTGGCACCGTGGCACATGTTCGCGAGCATATCTTGAAAGGCTTCGGGATTGCCCGACATCTCCAGACCAATATCGAAACCTTCCTTCATATTGAGTTGCTTAACAGCGTCCTCAATTTTGTCTTTTCTGACGTCCAGCGTCAGAGTCGGCCCCATTTTTTTCGCAAGCTCCAACCGGTATGGATTCACGTCGGTAATCACGACGTAGCGCGCTCCGGCGTATTTCGCCACGGCGATGGCCATGCAACCGATGGGGCCGGCGCCGGTGATGAGTACGTCCTCTCCGACGAGGTCGTAACTCAGCGTCGTATGAACAGCATTCCCAAAAGGATCGAAGCAAGCCAGGATATCCGTTGGTATAATTGGATCACAATGCCAAACGTTCGAGACCGGGATGGACAGATATTCAGCGAAGGCGCCGGTTCGATTCACACCGATGCACATTGGGGTTGTGCAAAGATGTCGGCGTCCGGCCCGGCAATTCCGGCATTGCCCGCAGACGATATGCCCTTCACCACTAACCAACTCGCCGATCTCAACGTCGTGGACGTTATCGCCTATCTTCTCGACGATCCCGACGAACTCGTGGCCGATGACCAGGGGCGTTTTGATTGTTTTTTGCGCCCAACGGTCCCAGTTGAAAATGTGGATATCCGTTCCACAAATCGCGGTTTTTTGGATCTTAATCAGGACGTCATTCGAACCGATGTCCGGAACAGCCACATCGTCCATCCACAATCCGGGTTCGGCTTTGCTCTTTATCAGGGCTTTCATTGGGCACCTACCATTCTATTTTCTTGAGTTCTTGAGTTTTCTGATGGTCCGTCATATCCGGAACGAGCGCCGTAACAGTGATGAAACCCTTAACCAGTGATGTCGTATCGGTCGGAATTTCATCACTCATGTGCGGTTCGCCGGCTAATTGAAAAACGGTTTGTCCCTGTTCATTTTGTTGGCGGATATAATACTCATTAAAGCCTTTGCTCGATTGGGGAACGACCCGCACGCCTTTGGGCCGGCCTTTGGATAATGCCGGGATATTAATGTTAATCACGTTGCCTTTTCCAATCGGCATGAGTTTTTGAAGTATCTGAACGCCGTATTTGGCGGCCTGTTCGTAATCCATGTGCGGCTCGATAGCGAGACTCATGGCGACGGCCGGTATCTTCAGAAACGCCCCTTCCATCGCCGCGGCGACCGTACCCGAATAATACACGTTGATCCCCGCATTGGCCCCATTATTAATGCCGGCGACAAGCAGATCGATCGGTCCCTCATGCAGTTGCATGGCCGCGAGCTTGACACAATCGGCGGGGGAGCCTTGTACGCTAAATCCCGTAAATTGGCCGTTGATGTCCACCTTGTTGCAGACTAAAGGTTCAGCAAATGTAATACTATGGCTGGCACCCGATTGGCCATCAGACGGTGCTACAACGGTTACATGTCCGATTTTGACCAGTTCCTTATGGATCGCCGCCAAGCCGGGCGCGAAAATGCCGTCGTCATTTGTCAGTAATATATTCATACGGATTCGCTACTACTTTTTCATACCTGAAATCAAGATTGTTGGCAAAACGATATCTTCGAATTCTAATTGGCCATTGAGGTTGTGTCAATTGACAGCCATGCCACATACGGTATAATCCAGTTTTAAGGAAAAGAATCGTATATCTGTATCCACGATTGAATACAGATGTTTCATCCTACGAGATACCATGCGTGGAATGGATAATTATGGAAAAGTATTCAGCAGATAAGAATTGTATTGTAATGACAAGAGACGAAGTTCGTTCGGTCGATGCCTGGGCGATTAACACGCTCGGCGTGCCGGGCGTGGTCTTAATGGAGAACGCCGGACGCAGTTGCGCCGAACTGATCGAGGAGAAGTTAAGAGATATTACTGATCCGAAAGTGTGTATCTTTTGCGGCACCGGCAACAACGGCGGCGACGGCTATGTCATTGCCAGGCATCTCTTGAATAATAACATTCGAGTCACGATCATCATTTGCGGCGATCCGGCTAAAATCAAAGGCGATGCCAAAATTAACCTGGACGTCTTAGAGCGAATGGATCAGCCCATCGAACAGTTAAATCCCGCGGACGATCATATTTCTGATCGAATCGTTAGATTCACGGCCGACGCGAACATAATCGTTGACGGCCTGTTCGGAACGGGATTAAGAGGGCGGTTAAGCGACGAGTACAAACAATTAATCGAGGGTATCAATGCCTGTCGATGTCCGATCCTTGCAGTGGATATCCCCTCCGGACTGGATTGTGACTCCGGCGAGCCTCTCGGGGCGTCGATTCAAGCGACCTGGACGGTGACTTTTGTCGCGGTGAAAAAAGGCTTTGCTTCCTCAAACGCATCGCCCTA
Organism: Sedimentisphaerales bacterium; assembly: GCA_016934255.1. GTDB lineage: Bacteria > Planctomycetota > Phycisphaerae > Sedimentisphaerales > Anaerobacaceae > JAFGTG01. The sequence goes on along the minus strand of JAFGTG010000617.1, from coordinate 1,539 downwards.
TACGGGCGAAATCTTCGTGGCCTCGATTGGTGTCAATCCCCGTTAAAATGCTCCGGCACGCTCAATCTGTCCTTCGTAGCCGATGAAGTAGAGGAACTTTTCGTAGGTCAGGACGGGAATCCACAGGCCCTGGGCCTGATTCTTGATCCCGTTGTAACGGCTGATTGCCTGGACAGAGTTGTTATATCGTTGCATTGCTTGCGGATCGATGTCGGTTTGTTCCAGCGTCGGTCTTTGAAGAGTCTGCGGTGCATGTCCGAGCACGACGAAGTCCGTGTCAATCGTGATGTTGTCGGCAACCTGGCCGCCCCATTTTTCGATCAGAAGTTTGACCCGGTCGCCTCCTTCGATATCGATGTTTCCGTCTTTATCGAGGTCGAATTCGCCGGTGATCACAAACTGATTCGTTCGGTCGCTGTCCCAGATCAGGTTTGCCACAATGTCACCCTGTAAAATGGGTCTGTTCAGTTCAGATGTGATAATCCTCGCCGCCGAGAGATTCTCCGCGACGTCGAAAACTTCAACTTCAGCCTTTCCTTTACCGTCTTTGGGGATGGCGGAGCCTCGGTCGTAAACCGTAAACGTCAATCCCTGATAGATTCGATCCTTGCTGCCTTTGTCCAAATGGACCACATGGGTTTGGTCGTCAATCGAGATGATCTTGCCGTCGGGTTCGAGCGCCAGCACGTTCGGATCCGGCCCCGGCATGATTTGATTGACTTCTTCCCGGGCGAGTTGTAACCGCCCCTGAGCCATAGCTAATTCCGCTTGTGTTTTCAGGAGGGTTTCATTCAACGCGTTGCGTTCATTCTCCATCTGCTGTAAATTGTTTGAAAGAGTTTGGACTTTCTCGTCCGTTGTCTGTTGCAGAAGAGTTTCAAGATCGGCGTATTTCTGTTTCGTCTCTTCTACGCTCTTCTGTAAATCGTCTTTTTCCGCCGTCAATTTCTGCACGGCATCCAGATGGGCCTTGTTCGCGTTGTCAAAATCATCCTGGAGTTTTGCGAGGTTGCTACTCGTCACGTTATTGGCATCGATAATATTCTTTAATTCGTTGACTAATCGCTTGACGACCGGGACGAGTCCGATGATGTTGGGATCGGTCAGGTTGGGTTCCGGAATGTCGAGATATCCTTTCGCCATGTTCAGCGTGCTCAGAACCTCTGTGTCGGCATTGGTGACTTTCACTTCCGCTGAGATGGATTCCTCTGGAACCCCGCCGAGAACCAAAGAGACCGTATGATTGAGATGGGCAACCATCGTTCCGAGCCAGCTTCCCCCACTTTTTTTAGCGCCGATAATGGCGCCAGTGGCCTGTTGTTCGCGTTCGCTGGCTAAATCGCCTAATGTTCGTTGCGTTTCCTCTAAAGACGTCCTGTGTTCTTCGGCCTTGACATAATAGATTACGGCCACGGTCGTTGAGGCGATAAAAAGCCCGACAAAGGTTATTAGAGTGTAGAGCATAGCATTGCTCTGCTTTCTCCGGCGTGCTGGCATAGTAACAACTCCTAAGAACTATTGAAAAATCACCCTTCAAAG
>JAFGTG010000616.1 GCA_016934255.1 Sedimentisphaerales bacterium | reverse complement strand
TCGTCGGTATATCGCCGGCCCTGGACCCAGACCGGTTCGAGGCCCGCCTCGTTCATGGCGCGGGTGATGGCTTTTCCACCGCCGTGGACGATGACCGGCCGCATCCCGACGGTGGACATAAAAGCGATATCGGTCAGGAGCTGTTTCTGCAGAGAGATATCGTCGAGGACGCTGCCGCCGAGCTTAACCACCACGATCCGCCCGCGGAATCCCCGGATATACGCCATCGCCTCAATCAACGCCCCAGCTTTTGCAATAGCTTCTTGCACCAATCAAAATCCTTAAAATAACCAATAGGGAAACCAACTAATGTATAAGTGCGATGCCATTCTGTCAAGAAGTTTTTAATACCATTCCACAACGGCGTAAATGAAATCCACCGATGTCGCCCGGCGGCCGGATGTGTCGTTATTGCGGACCTGAAATCGAAGAGAATTCGCCTTTTCAGCCGTTTCCACGGCACTTGTAACATCCCATGAGTCCGTTGATTTTGCGTTTTGCCCCTGCCGGACCGGAGCGTTAACCGATGCCCAAATGTCCGAATCCGACGATTTGTTTCTTTGGCCAACGCGCCATTCCAGCTTTTCTTGTTGAAATCCGGCATCTTCGAAGTGCTCGACAAAAATCACAACCGATTTGATCCTTGCGCCGGCGGGAATGGAGGGATCGGAGAAATCATAGCACGTATTGGACCGGGAACCGGTTTCCAATCGACCGTTATCACTGGCCTGGACGGTACTGATCTTGTCTTTCAACGTTACTCTCTTGCTCTCTTCCCAGCTATAGCAATCAACGACGGTCAACGTCTCCTTTAAGGGTGATTTCAAAGAGGTAACCGTGAGGACAAACGATTGCGTATCCGTCACGGGGACATTGTTACTGTCAGCGACCTGAATCTGCACGTCGTACGTGCCCGCCTGCGTATAGGTCGGTCTCCACTCGATCAAACCCGTCACTGAATTGATCGTCATTCCATCCGGCTTGGCGATCAGGGAATAAACAAGCGTATCCTGCGGATCGGGATCTTTGGCCTCGACGTCATAGGTATAGAGCGCCCATACCCGCGCCGTTTGAGAAGGCTTCGAGGTGATCCTCGGCGCATCATTGACGGCCACGACAGTAACCTCGACCGTAGCCGTATCGGTTCCGCCTTTCCCATCGCTCAACGTGTAGCTGAACGTATCGGTCCCGCTAAAGCTCCTATTGGGCGCGTACGTCAGTGATCCATCGGTATTGATCGTCACCGAACCGTTCCGGCCCTGCGTGGCGTTGACCACGATCAGCCGGTCGCCGTCGCCGTCGGTATCGTTGGCCAGCACGTTAATCGTCATAATCGGCGCATCTTCCTGTATCGTCGCCTTGTCGTCGTTCGCAATGGGCAGATCATTCACCGGCGTTACCATGATAGCGACCGCCCCGGGGACGCTATCCTTCTTGCCGTCATTGACTTTGAACGTGATACTGTCCGGCCCGGCGAAATGCTCGTTGGGACTATAAACCAATTCCGGCGGCGTCCCGTTCAGCTCCCCATGCGATGGACCGTCAATCACCTGGTACGTCAACGGATTCCCATCGTGATCATCGCCCGATAAAACAATTGAGATGGGTGTATCTTCCTGCGTCGTTACACTATCCGCTTTGGCGGTCGGGGGGTGGTTGGCTTTCCTGATGATAATCTTAGCCACGACGATCATGAAGAAAATAGACAGGATGGAACCGAAAAGAAGAATGAGCCGTGCTTTCATAGTACTCCTCCCTAAATCCTTCAAACCTTTCCTTAATTAGGCTCTATTTCACAAATGAAACATCACGCATTCCCGGAAAATCTTTCCGGAACGCCGAAATCCACCCCAACCCCGATTTCGATACACAATATACCGAACTTTTTCTTCCCCTGCGAGCATATTCTCTAATGAAACCCTTTCACAATATTACAAGATGATAACTCACGCGGCAACGTTATAGCGTTGTCTCATCGTACATGTTTTCAGTCTTTGACTAATCCTAAAGACGTAGCACCGAGAATCTCCTTGTCGAGACGACTCTGGATAGGATACAATCTGGAATCATATAAAAACGCTATCTTTGGGAAATCTTTAGGAGCCGTGGAATGAAAAAATCGAAAAACACATCGTTGAGCCGTCGGGAGTATCTTCGCCTGATGGGCGTTTCGGGTATCGCGGCGGGTCTTCATACAATTGGTATTCGTCACGCCGATGGTTTTGAAAGCTCGATCATCGCCGAGCGCGAGATTCAGGCCAACCGGTTCAGTCCTTCGCTGGTCAATGGCAAGGTGATCCAACCGCAACGGGAACTGATCGTGCTCCACACGACGGACGTATTGGTTATCGGGGGCGGTCCGGCCGGTGTCTGCGCCGCCATCGCCGCCAAGCGCGCCGGTGCCGACGTGACGATTGTCGAACGCTACGGCCATTTCGGCGGCTTGTGGACCGGCGGCCTCGTCCTGCTGGTCATCGGCCACATCGTCACGGGCGGCAAGCAGGTCTGCCAGGGCATCGGCGAGGAAATGATGCGTCGTCTCGATAAGCTCGACGGTGCGATTATCAACCGTCGTCCCGGCGTAGCCCCGACCGTGGACGCTGAGGCCGTCAAGTACCTGATGGTCGAAATGATCGAAGAAGCGGGCGTCAAAGTCTTTCTGCATAGCTGGGGCGTTGATGCGATCACCAACGGCGACACGATCAAAGGAGCGGTCTTCGAGAGCAAATCCGGCCGACAGGCTATCCTCGCCAAGAACGTCATCGACGCGACGGGCGACGGCGATATCCTCGCCGCCGCGGGTGCGGAGTACCAACGGCGTTCGCACAACGTGGGGCTCGTCTCGCGCATCGGCAATCTGGATCGCGTCGATAAAAAACTGGCCGCCGAGTCACCCAAACCCCGACACCTGGGAGGCATTACGCCGATCCCGGGCGTGAACTGGGTGAACATGTCCGGCCCGGAAGTGGACGGCCTGGACGTCGAGGTGCTCACAAAGATGGAAATGGACCACCGCAAATTCATTTGGCAAAATATAAGCAAAATTCGCAAGACGCCCGGCTACGATAAGGTGTACCTCATGGAAACGGCGCCCCAGTTGGGTGTTCGAATCACACGGGTCCTCAACGGTCTCAATACCGTGACATTGGCCGATCTGAAGGCGAATAAAAAATTCCCGGACGTGATCGGAGTCGGCGGAGCATCCGACGGCAAGTATCAGGAATGGCAGATACCCTACGGAGCATTGGTGCCGAAGAAAGTGGACGAATTGCTGGTTGCGGGTCGTTGTATCAGCGCGGAGATGCGCATGGCCGACGTCGTACGGTTGATTCCGAATTGCTTCGTGACCGGGCACGCCGCGGGCGTCGCGGCCGCGGTAGCGATTCAGGACCGTTGCCGTCCGCGCGATGTCGAGGTGGCCAAAGTCCAGCGAATCCTCAAGCAACAGGAGGCGTATCTCGGTTGAGCGATTCGGGGGACGCCCATCTTGATTCGACCGATCGTCGGCAACGGCC
>JAFGTG010000615.1 GCA_016934255.1 Sedimentisphaerales bacterium | reverse complement strand
TCAGATCAACATAACCGAGCGTAGCGGAACGGAACACCAACATCCGAGTCGAGCCAACCGGAATGCCACAACCGTACGATCTGGTAAACGTAAACGGTAATCGTTCACCATTCAATAGGTTCCAAGCCCCGGGTTGGGCGTAGATGGTCTGGTCGTTAAGGATCGGCCGGGATTCATACTCGGCTTTGACATCCCACAAGCGTGTCCCGTCGCTCGGACATATGCCAGCCATTCGATTGCCCCACTCGGATAGCCGCGATGCCTGATGGACAGGCTGATAGCTCATCAATATTACATTGTGCTTGGTACTGAACGCCAACATCGTGCCGAATATATCATTGCTGGTATTCCACAAAACTTTGCCTGTTTCCGCGTCCAAGGCAAGCAAGCGGCCGGTAGGGTGTTCTCTTAATCGGCGAAGCTCCTCATCTTCGCTATCACCTCTGGCGGCGGCTCGACGTTTTGCTTCACTCTGACCGCCGGCCAAGTCGAATGACTCGTCTGCCGTCGCATGGGGTCGGTCGATGAGATACACATGTCCCTCGCCAATGGCGATGGCATTGTGGCGAATGGAATGTTCCGGCTCAAACGTCCACTTGAGTATCCCGGTTCGGGCATCCATGGCGAAAAACAGCACCGACTCGGTGAACTGCTGGCTGGTATCCCATTTGGAAGCCCACCCCTTAATGAGGTACTGTTCATTCACTAACGTACCGAACAGGATACCTTCCTTGCAAGCAATGTACCCCCACTTTCCAGGCTTTCCGTTGGGCAGTTGAGGCGGTTGGAGTTCGGCCGTCTTCCGTCCGGTCTCCACATCAAGGCAGAGGCACTTATCTCTAATATGCACGTAAACACGATCGTTGCCAATGCAGAAGTTACTACCGGTCCAGGCTACTCCTAAACTGGATTCACCCCTGTGGTACGGCAAGAGAATACCTTCGAGCGGGTACTCCCATAATGTTCGTCCGTTATAGATATTCGTTGCGCGAAGTGCGTTTAATCCCTCAATAAATATGCGGCCCTTGTCAACCAGCGGGGCCGGTCCACGATTATGGCGATTGGGCATGACAAAGTCGGTGTCGCGAAACCAGAGCATCTTGAGTGGGCCATGGATCCGCGTATCTGTAGAGCAGAGTGTGTTAGCGGCGTCGGTATTCTGATGCGTCCAATTCCCGGCGCCCTCCAGCGGATGACGCATAGATTGCTTCATGGCGCCCGGGCGGCCAAGGCATGCTATTCCACCAGATGGACATTGCATACGCCGCACTTCTTGGAGGGTCATTGCGTTCGGTCCTTCAATCACTGAACGGCTGGAAACGACTAAATCGGCAAAGTAATTCGGATAGGGTACTCGCATTGGATCAGCTTGGTGGACTGTCACCTGCACACCGTAGAGTCCTTCAGAATCGAACAACTGTCGGGCGGCTTCGACCTTGACCGGATCCTGTTCGACACAATAAATTTTTAGCTTCGTACGACGGGCCAACTCGAGCGCTAACAGGCCCTCTCCACAAGCCAGATCGAGGCAATAGCCTTCGGTCATCGCTGTTCGTTGGATAATTTCTTCGGCCGCTGTTGTGTAAATTGCGTTCTTAGCCGTTTGAGGCTTCGTGCTTTTCGCTTCCCAGGTTTTTGGACGTCCAGACAGACCGCCAAAGCAATAGATCATTCCAAGGTCCGTACTCACATAAAGCCGGTTGTTGGCTACTGCCAAACCATAAACGGTACCCTCCACGTTGGTGTCCCACACCACATTGCGCGAGCGGACGTCAAGAAGCAAGACCTTGCTCTGTCCAGCGACAATGACATGATCACCCGCCACGATCAACGCACTTGCCGAATCGGACAAAAGCGGGCGGCTCCAAGCGGTTCCTCCCATAAGGTCGCCTCCCGGCTTTTGGGCACCCTTGAGAGGGGCTGTTGGCGCCAGAGCGCCGGGCGGAAGATCAACACTCCATACCGGCGGTGTAAGGGCCTTGACGATTTTCTTATTACCCTTACGGTCGATGACCTCTTTATCGAACAGCAGGTTTCGCCGGTCGAAGGCGATGATCTTATTTTCACTCGAAGAAATAATAAAATCCGGATGCACAGCGACCTGAACGCCGATGCGGTCTTGTCTGACACCATTGCTGATGGTGTATATCTCTCCACCGTTGAAGAAATGACTATCCGCCGCCACGACATCCGATCCGCCCCGATATTGATTTTGTTGGAGGTGGAAATAGAGGAGATTACCCTTGATTCGATCAAATACTGCCGGCACGGCCCGACCGGTTGGAATAAGCAGCGTGTTACCCAAGGCGGCCAGATAGCCTTGAGCGGCAATGCCGCTTTTAGCCCGGGCGGTCGGATGAGGTTGATCCATTTCGATCCCTCCGGAGGAATCGTTACACCAGAGCACCTTGCCGCTGGATGGATCGATCGCATAGACGAAAATCTCTTCGGTTGGCCAGATGCCGGCACAAAAGTAGAGTATATTGTTAATTACTACGGGTCCCCCACGCGCCGGCCAGCGTGAGATCATTCTATCATTACCCAGGAGCATTTCGTCTTTGGGCCCACCACGCAGCTTCCAAAGCAGTTGACCGTCTGTTGCGGTAAGACAATACAGGTAGCCGTCGTCGCTTGCGACGAACAGACGATCTCGCCACACTACCGGTGCGAATCGCACGGGGCCGTCGGTGAAGAATGTCCAGCGAGTCTTGCCTGTGACGGCGTCCAAAGCATACACCTTGCAATCGGCCGAGCTGCCGTAATAGAGCATACCGTCAGCGATCACCGGTTGATAGGCCCGATCGAACCGCTGGCGGTTACGCGTCGGCCATGCTGGTGTTGGTGGGTGTGGAGAATGGTAAGTCCACTGCAGCAAAAGCCTTTCGTATAGTTGTTCCGGCGAATAGCCGCTACGTGCGGAATCTACCCGATACATCGGCCAGTCGGCCGCCTGCATATCGACAATAAGAAGGAGCCAGATGATCATTGTAAGAATTGTTCTTTTCATATCAGTCTTCCTTAAACGATTAAGGCAATCCAGCCTTAAGGATATCGAGTTATGCTTCTCCATCAGGAATCTTTATAAAACCAGACATAGAACTTAATATTCTTTAGGTTGTAAAGACACCACTGCTCGGTTTTAAGACGCCAGTAATTTAAAAAAGGAACCCATGCCGTATCCGGCTTATTATAGTCGGTTGCATAGGGTAAGGTTAAGGGATGGATCGTCTCCTCGATTCGCAATGGTGATCGGGGGTGTGCCACATTAATTGTCAGTCGATTGGGACCGAATTGCAGCTTAACAATGCCCGAATCCCATGACGAATTCAGATAGGGTGAATCGAACGTAGGGTAACCATCCAGATTTATAGGCGTACCATTCAAAAGCGGTAGCTCGCCATAGCGCAGTGTCAATATGAAAACCTCGGCCGATGGTCCTTTATCTCCGGCCGAACAACTTTCATACACCAATCCCTCCGACTTCTGCTCGATCCGGTTATTCAGCACATCGGCTTGAAATCGTAGAAAATCTTCAGAATAATCGGAGGCCTGAGCAACCTCCAGTACGAAAGGCGCTTCGGGCTTGTCAAACTTGATAAAATCGCCATACACAGCGGTATTATCCACATGTTGCCATGTGTAATCCGCTCCGATGACCTTATAAGCCGCAAACGTTCCTCCCGCACGAATAAATATCCAACCCTCTTTTTCAATGACTTCTTCAAACTCCTCGGTCGCAAAGTAGGCTTGCCCGGAACTGCCCCGGCCCATACTGACGTTTTTGTGTTGAACACAATCAACGACCGCCGCGGCCATTTCCTTACGCCCGCCTAACATCGTATCCGTATAAATGGCCCGACGTGTACCGCCTGCCATTCGCAAAACACTCGTTAACGGTAGAGATCTGAGTGCACCATACTTACCCTGAACTTCCTGAAAAGAGCCGAGGACGTAATCCGGGGTGACCCATGCATAGACGCAACCATTGAACATTTCCGGAAGAGGTTGATCTGCATTTGGATCACTGCGAAACAATCGACAGGCATGTCCCGGGCGGCGCGCCTTGAACTCATATGCCCCGCGCCTTGAGCCAGCCGTTGCCAGTCTATGGACCGCCAACGGGGGCTGATACCGACTTGTTGCCAGTAAAGGTGCACCGAGCACGCCATAGAAATGAGGCTCTCCCTGGCCGAACAGCATATACATCATCGGATAGCTTCCACTGCACATCGCATCGCACCGGCTATTGTGTCCCAATTCAACGGGTAAGATTCCCTCATTGCCTGCTCGATAAACCCGGCAGGCGGGCCCACCCAGCATCCCTTCGAGATTCAGTACGGCATGCTCGGCAAAAAGAACATCCAGTGCAAGTGTTGCTTTTCGACGTAGCAGCGGATCCTCTGCCCACTCCATTAACATGATCAAGCAACCGACCTCTTTTTCGACGTAACACGGCGAATTGTACTCCAACCACCCCTTTTTAATGTGCTCAACGATGTAAGTATCGATGTGCCGTCCGATGGCTTCGGCGATTTCCCAGTCACGGTCGATCTGGGCAACTAAAAGACACCAGACGTGCCCCATGAGAGCATGATTTTCAGTCGTACCAAACTTCCAAATGGATGAGTGAATCCTTCGTGGCGCCGGCTTGAAATGAGCGAGTTCGAGCAAGCGTTTTCGTGCGGCTGAAGTCAAATGTGGATCATCGCGAAACAGGTAATAGGCATGAAGCGCTTCGCAAACGCGCATATCCGGATCGATCTTTATATCAATCGGCATAGCGCTGAAAAAGGCATTGGCTTGTGCAATCTCAGTCTGTGAACGAGCGAGTTTTAACGCCGCCAGCGCGCCGGCCCAATGGGGCTCGATCTCATCAAATTTCCATTCTTCGTGTTTCCACTGGATCGGGCATCCTTCACGCATCCAGTTATCTGCCAACTGCATAAGAAATGCACGCTTACGCCCCTCAATAGCGGCAATATGTTCGACGTCGTCAGCTAAGCAATGAACGCATGGGATGAACGACAAGAATAGGATGCATCGGATTAAGTTCTGCACGCCTGCGAAATTTCCATCTTCTCTTGAAATTCGATAATTGTTTTTGTTACTATTTTCCTATGTATCGGATTTTAGGTACACAACAGATGTTTTTAAGAGTGTAACCAAGCGTCTCAATCCCATAGAGATAACAGAATCTTACAGGTATTGCAACAGTCTGAAATAAGATGATAAACAAACAATTGTGCTTAGATCATTTACGCCTATCCTGCTTTTGTCAGCAACGTTGTTTGCGAAGCAAATCTTCTATGGAAGAGTCGAGGAAGACTCTCCCATTGTTAGGCGCATAGCTTACGCCAGATCGAGTGATGGCCTCCACGGGCCTTGATGGAAAAGAAATACGCCTGGAGGGATTTGAACCCCCAACCTTCGGTTCCGTAGACCGACGCTCTATCCAATTGAGCTACAGGCGCAAATCCTTATGTATAAAGAACATATAAAATATATCATTTCACGTATTTTTCATAATACAACCATAACTATAACCATTTTCCGCCGTACGAATCTCCAATAACGACTCATTATTTAGTTATAGTTGTACCTCCATGATATCTATCATGACAAAAACTGGCTCTAAACGAAAAACACGTTTTGACAAATCTCCCCTTACATTACACAAAACCGGCCAGTATTGCAAGAAGATAAAAGGTAAGATTTACCATTTTGGCATCGACAAAAGGTTGCTTTAAATCGTTATATAGAACAAGCAGTATATTTACATGCTGAAAGACAACCGAAACGGAAAAGTGCTGAAAATAACTCGCCTATAAAATAAATTATAGAAATTCGAGGTGATGCACAATAATACGAATGAACCGACAATAACGCAGGAAACGAAATACCCGGTAGAAGGATATCTGTTACACTTGATATGAAGCCTACGCCCGGCCATTTTCCACCGCTGGGATTGTGGACGTGCAAAGCATAAAACGGCGCCCATCTTGTACTCTGCGATTTTGCGAGTGCCGGTGTGCATGATATAGATGATATTGCGTGGTTGCCGGCCACCCATGTTCCGCTACCTGCTGTGACGTTGTGTTTGCCTGAAAATAACGCCGAGGGCACGGCGACACCCGCTTTGTTCCGTTGGAAAAAGGAAACACCATTGACTGGATACATTCGAGTGAGTAGCATGTGAAAAACTGTTGAATGTTATCCATTGGAGGTATGCCCGGATGGCCCTGAAGAAATTCGTTCAATTGTGCTCGGTGACGGTTTTGTTGACCGCTAACTCAATCCTTATTGCCCAGGATAATCCATTTCCGGGAAAACGCGGAGAGAAATTGGATACATGTTCCAGAAAGGATATCTGGCAAAAGCAGAACAAAGCCTTTCTTGCCCGCTTTGTCAAGGTGCCGCGAGATGAAGTCGTCGGATTCGCTTTGTACACCCATGACCACGGCGTATTGAAAATCTCGGCTCAACTCTTTCCGCTCAAGGAGAACGAACCTCGTGAAGTTCGTCTTGAGTTCAAGAAAAACGGGAAATGGCAACAGGTCGCTACGGCACAAGTTATTTATCCGGGCTGGTCGGCGCATTTCAGAATTTCGCCCTGGGATAATACACTGGATGTTCCCTATCGAGTTCGCCACGGTAGCGATGCGATATTCGAAGGGTTGATCCGAAAAGATCCTATCGACAAAGATGTCATTGTCGTCGGCTCGCTTTCATGCGATTCCAATCGCGATCGCGGAGATCGGGATACCATCGTGGAGAACTTAAAGAAACAAAACCCCGACCTGCTTTTTTTTGCGGGCGACCAAAGCTACGATCATCAAGAACATACGGCGGCCTTTTTGCTTTGGGGCCGGCACTTCCGCGACATCATCAAAGATCGCCCCGTGGTGACTATCCCGGACGATCATGACGTCGGGCATGGAAATGTCTGGGGCGAGGGCGGCATCGTGGCGGAATCCACCGCGGGCGATACCGGCGGTTATTTCTATCCGGCTGAATATATTCGCATGGTCAATCGTACCCAAACGTGGCACCTCCCTGATCCTCCGGATCCCGCTCCCGTCGCTCAGAACATCCAGGTTTATTTCACGCGTTTGAGAGTCGGCGGCGTGGATTTTGCTATTCTCGAAGACCGAAAATTCAAATCCGGGCCGAGCGGCAAAATCCCCCAGATGGGACCTCGTCCCGATCACATTCGCCAGGCCGGCTATGACCCCAAGAAAGTGGACCTGCCGGGCCTCAAACTTCTGGGGGACCGGCAGCTTGCCTTCCTTAACGAATGGGGCCAGGACTGGACGGGGGTAGAGATGAAATCGGTTCTTTCGCAGACCGCATTCTGCGGCGCCGTGCACTTGCATGGTTCTACGGAGAATCGCCTGCTCGCCGATCTTGACTGCAACGGATGGCCTCAGACGGGTCGTAACAAAGCGCTTAAAGCCATTCGCCGCGCCTTGGCCTGCCATCTTTGCGGCGATCAACATCTGACGGTTATCGTCAAGCACGGTATCGACGAGTTTCGTGACGGTCCCTTTGCATTCACGAATCCCGCCATCATCAACAGCTATTACGCACGATGGTGGTGGCCCGAAGACGAGAAACCCGGCGCCAATCCCATCGCCGACAGTCCCCTGCCCTGGACGGGCGATTATCTGGACGGACTCTACAACAAGATCACGATGTTCGCCTACGCGAATCCCGCTTTTAACAAAATCGGCGAAATGGCGAAGCAACAACGTAATCCGGAAGCCTTCCTCGGCGATGGCTATGGCCTTATTCGGTTCAACAAAAAAACGCGAGAAACGACCTTTGAATGCTGGCCCCGTTACGCTGATGTTTCCAAAGGGGATTCGGAGCAATATCCCGGCTGGCCCATTACCTTCAATATGGAGGACAACGACGGCCGTAAAGTTTTCGGCACCCTGCCCGAGATTGTCATAACGGACTCCGCAAATGCCGTTGTACAAGTAATCAATGAAAGTGACGGCGAAATCCTCTACACGTTGCGCACCGCCGGGAACCGGTTCAAACCGCACGTGTACGCATCAGGTACGTACACTGTCAAAGTCGGTTCTAACAAACCGAATGCCTTTACCGCCAAAAGCCTTAGACCAGGAAGGGAAAACGCCGAACCATTAAGGATTGCGTTGCGTTAAAGATGAATACGTTAGAGTGACTTCAGATACGCGATGAGATCGTTCAGCTCCTGTTCGCTCAAATTCTTTGTTTGCCCGCGTTTTTGCATGAAGTTGAAATCGGTAATCGTCTCTCGCAACGTCAACGCATCGCCGCTATGCAGATAGGGTGCAGTCCGCCAGACCTCAATGAGTGTCGGCACGTCATAAAGCACGCCCGATCCCAAGCCGGGATCAACCTTTTGCATTGTTGTAAACAGGGGGTGAGGATGGCATTTCACGCATCCCGCCTTGCCTTCGAAAATCGTCTTGCCTCGAAGAGCCGTCTGCGTCAGGATGCCGCGTTGTACTCCGGGAGCGTGACACTTGACACACCCTTGTTCCGTTTTCGGCGTTTCCCTTTGACTGGCGTCCAGAGAGGGGCTTGGAACTGTTTTCATGTGGAGCAGATATGCTTCAATGGCTTCTGCCTGGTCCGGACGGATCTCGGCGAACAGAATATGGTGAAACCCGGCCCGAACGGCTACGCCGGCATTCTCACGAACCCCTCGCCACATCGCCGGCGGCGTCAACATCGACATCAACAAACTCTTCGTGTTCTTCGTATTCCCTATACCATCATTCAACAGATCCCAATACATCACATCACTCCGTCCGTCCGGATGACAAGTCGCACAACTTTGCCACTGCTGACGGCACAGCGAGGCATCGCTGAAATACTGCTCGCCAAGGCGTTCCGGTGGAGAGTCGACTTTTTTCCCTAACGGAACGACCTTCACACACGGTTTTGATGCAGTCAGGTTTACAATCGCCACGTCATTCGAGAAATAGCCTCCCACGTAAGCGTAGTTGTCTCCGACAGCCAAGCTACGGGCACCCGTGATCCCAAGAGCAAGTCGTTCTCGGATGCCGCTCAGCACATTCTTGTGTATTGTAAAGCCGTATTCTGAAACACCTTGTCTGCTCTCCAGACGTGTTAGAAGCGCCGGGAAGTCAATAACGCTTAACTCCTGAGTCCCGGCATGGGTAATCAGTAATGCCTTTCCGTCATGGGAAAAACACACTGCCCACGGATTGGCGGCGCCGTGGTTCGGATCATCAAGTATGACCGTTGCCATCCATTCGAGCGTTTTCGCATCGATCAGAGACATCGCATTCATGTTGATCAGGCCGCCTTCTATTGTTCTCGTTGGGACGATGTAATTACTCAGAATGTGCGTCACAACGACATGCCGCCCATCCGGCGAAAGAGCAATCCCACGCAATCCCTGACTCCCGTTCGGCAGCTCAATACTATGAATCAGTTGGGCCTTCTCCACGTCAATGACGGAGACTTCAGCACCAATATACGGATTTTCATCGTCCAGGAACGCCCGGACTACGGGCAAATGATTGGCAACGAATAATTGCTTTCCGTTTTGGCTCATCGCTAATGCGACGGGCTCGCGAACCACATTGACGTGTCGCTTACATTTTGTGCTTAAGTCAATAATCGTAACGGTGTTATCGAATCGGTTGGCCGTGCAGAGTATTTTATTGTCGGAACTCACAACCGGCCCCATTGGACTATGACCTACACGGAACTGGCCTGTGCATTTTCCCATTGTAAGTTCTATAGTCAAAATCCTCCCGCTTGGCTCATTCGTCGTCACATAGGCAACGTCATTGTCTATAGCTATGTCACTCCCCTCTGCCGGTAATGACAGAAACCGTAACGGGTGACCGGTGAAACGGTCGAGGATTACTCCTTGTCGCCCAGTAGATCCGAGCACCAACAGCTCTTCCTCTTTGTCAATAAGCCGTATCTGCACGGGAGCATAACCCCCGTCTTGTCCGCCCAGGGACTTAACTGTTGCCGGAGTTACGCTCGTTATGATGCACACTACCATAAACACATAGATAACATTCTCATAAACGGTTAATCCCATACAATGATTATATCATCTGACCGTCTTATCACAAACTACTTTGCATAGGGTATCTCCACTGACATTTATCTTGGCTAGTCCAGACGCATTATGGTATCATTCACAGCGATCAAACAAGAATTGACGATTGTATGCAAACCGTTACCAATAAACAGGAGCGGAGTTTTCCATAAGAATTGGGCAACATTAATGGTTGACGAAAAGACTTCACGACAATCGAGCTATCATTCCGCAAAAAGACGAATGCTCTTAGCAACGATGTTTTGTTATCTGTTTTATTATACAGGCCGGCAAACTTTCGGATTTGCCATCCCCTTTATAGAGGAAGAACTGGGTCTCAGCAAGACGACACTGGGATATTTTGGCACATCTTTATTATGGGCCTACGCAATCGGTCAGGCGATCAATGGGAATCTTGGAGATAAGTATGGCGGGAGGATCATGATGAGCCTGGGCGCCGTTCTGTCATGTGGATTGAACTGGATCGTCAGCTTCGGAATCGGTTTCTGGAGTCTTTTTGTTCCGTGGACGGGAAACGGTTTTGTCCAGTCAATGGGATGGGCGCCGGGCAGCAAGGTCGTCTCCAACTGGTGGGGACATCACGAGCGCGGAAAAGCATTCGGGCTTTTTATGTTCGCGGCGGGAATGTCGTCAATACTGGCGTTCATAACGCCCCTGATCGTGCTCAAGACACTCGGCTTGGACTGGCGATGGATTTTCCGTCTGCCGGTACTGCTTCTTCTAATCGGCGGCGTGGTGTATTATCTCGTTGTCAGGGATCGGCCTGAAGACCTCGGCTATGACTCGCCGCATGATAATCCGAAAGAGGCTGAAACCGTCGATGAAGATCTTAGATATGATACCGCAGAAACCTCGCTTCAGCGTTATAAGGTTGTTTTAAGCAATTGGCGTTTCATGGCGGCGAGCATTGCGATCGGTTTTCAGAGTTCGGCTCGTTATGGATTGCTTATCTGGGTGCCGGTACACTTTCTTGGCAAAGACTGGAAGAACTCGGACGCGGTTTGGATCAGCACGGCGCTCCCGGTGGGTATGGCGTTGGGTGCGGTTACGGGAGGATGGATATCAGATAAAGCATTCCACTCGGTGCGCTGGAAGCTGATTTCTTCATTTATGACCCTTGCCGCCATCGCGTCGATGATCATGTTTTTTTTGCCAAGGGGCCACTCGGCAGGTATCATGATCCTCTTTTTGTGCGGCTTCTTTGCCTACGGTTCCCAGTCCGCTTTTTGGGCGTTGTGCCCTGATTTGCTCAGTCACAACCGAACCGGGACGGGCGTCGGTATCATG